>JBJHBY010000066.1:0-7721 GCA_050485745.1 Gammaproteobacteria bacterium
GACAGAACCTGCACCGCGTCGTGATGTTCCGCGATGGCGGCGACAAGACCTCCCAGGTCGAGGCCTTCTCGGCGTTCGACAGCTCCGACCCGCGCAAGCTCTGGCGCTATCTGGAGGACTATGAGGCGAAGACTGGTGGCCAGGCCCTGGCGATCCCCCACAACAGCAATCTCAGTGGTGGTCGCATGTTCGCCGCCACTGACCTCGACGGTGACCTGATCACGGCGGATTACGCGCGCCAGCGTATCCGCTGGGAGCCGGTGATCGAAGTCACACAGATCAAGGGCGACAGCGAGGCGCACCCGTCACTTTCGCCGGAAGACGAATTTGCCGATTACGGCACCTGGGATGAATTCAATATCGATATGTCGCGCCCACAGGAACCGTGGATGCAGCGCCATCAGTACGCACGCCCGGCGCTGCAACTGGGTCTTGAGATCGAACAGCGCACCGGAGTGAACCCCTACCGCTTTGGTATGATCGGCAGCACCGATTCCCATACCGGCATGGCGACGGCAGAGGACAACAACTTCTGGGGCAAGCAGCCGCGGGACATGCCCTCGCCGTTGCGCGCCTCGCTGCCATGGGGTATGCCCGCCGCCGGCATGTCCAACGCCGCGCAGCTTGCCTCCGGCTATGCCGCGGTCTGGGCCACGGACAACACCCGCGAGGCCATCTTCGACGCCTTCATGCGCCGCGAGGTCTACGCCACCACCGGGCCACGCATGGCGGTGCGCTTCTTCGGGGGCTGGGATTTTTCCCGGGACGACATCGACACCCCGGACGCGGCGCTGACCGGCTATACGCGCGGCGTGCCCATGGGGGCACTGTTGCCGGCGAGCGACGGTGACGCGCCGCGCTTTATGGTCTGGGCGCTGAAGGATCCGGACGGCGCGAATCTCGATCGTGTGCAGGTGATCAAGGGCTGGATCGATGCCAGCGGTCAGCCGCGGGAGCGCATCCACAATGTGGCCTGGTCCGGCGACCGACAAGTGGATGAGGAAGGGCGGCTGCCGCCCGTTGGCGATACCGTCGACCGGGAGCATGCGCGTTACCGCAATACCATTGGTGCCCCCGAGCTGAAGGCGGTGTGGACCGATCCGGATTTCGATCTGGCGCAAAGGGCGTTCTACTACGTGCGCGTGCTGGAAATCCCGACCCCGCGCTGGCCGCTGTACGACCAGGTGCGCATGGGTGCGAAAATCCCCGAGGGCACGGTACTGGTCCACCAGGAGCGGGCCTATACCTCACCGATCTGGTACGAGCCCAGCGGCGATTGAACGGCTAGCGCCCCTGCCAGCGCGGTGGGCGCTTCTCGAAGAAGGCGCTGATGCCCTCGCGCACGTCCTCTGTCTGTAGCAGGCGCTCGTGGGCAGCGTGGCTGCGTTGCCAGTGTGCCTCTTCGTCCCCGGTCAGCACCGCGTTGAACAGGCTCAGGGATTCGCGCACCGCCAGGGGGGCGTTGGCGCAGACGCGCTCGGCCAGGGCGATGGCGGTGTCCAGCGCCCGCCCGGGTGCGCACAGGGTGTTGATCCAGCCGAAGGCCTCGGCCCGCTGTGCGCTGATCGGGTCGCCGGTGAGCAGCATTTCCCGCGCGATGTTGGCTGGCAGGTAATGGCCGACGCGGAACACACCACCGAAGTCCGGCATCAGGCCGCGCTTCACCTCGGGCAGGCCAAAACGGGCGTTTTCGGCGGCAACCACCATGTCGCAGCACAGCACCAGTTCGACACCGCCACCCAGGGCCAGGCCCTCCACCGCGGCGATCAATGGCTTGCTGCGCTGGCGCTGGATCAGCCCGGCGATGCCACCGCGCGGGGTCGGCTCACCGGGGCCGACGGCGAGGTCGGCACCCGCGGAGAACACCATGTCGCCGCCGGTGAGGATGCCGCACCACAGCTCCGGGTTGTCCTCCAGTTCATTCAGTGCCGCATCCAGGCCGGCGGTGATGTCCGCATTGATGGCATTGCGCTTTTCGGGGCGGGCCAGGGTGATGATCAGGATGGGGCCTTGTCGTGTCGTTGCAACGGCCATGCGGGTTCTCGCTGTTGAAGTGGGTGACTGCGCCCGTGTATGGGGCGCGACCATGAATGCCTGGCGTCGATTGTAAGCAGGCGCGGCCGTTTCACGCAGGCACCTTCTGGAATATCATTGTTTCCCCAAAGAAACAGAGCGCACGTTGAAGATGAACCTGTTCGCGGACCTGATGGCCTTCGCCCGCGTGGTGGAGACGGGCAGTTTCACTGCGGCGGCCGCGGAGCTGGGGTTGGCCAAGTCCTCGGTCAGCAAGCAGATCGCCGCGCTGGAGAAGGCCCACGGCGTGCGTCTGGTGAATCGCACCACGCGGCAGGTCAGCATCACCGAAGAGGGGCTGCAGCTCTATGCGCACTGCCAGCGGCTGCAGGAGGAATTGCACGCCGCCAGTGAGCAATTGGCGCAGTTTTCCGATGCGGCACGGGGCAAGCTGCGGGTGAGTGCACCGCCGCTGCTTGCGGGCACCTGGCTGGCCCCCTTTCTGGCGGATTTTCTGCGCGAACACCCCGCCATCGAGCTGGAGTTGCAGCTCACCGAGCAACGCAGCGACCCGGTGCGTGACCGCTTCGACGTGTTGATCCGCATGGGCGAGCTGGCGGATTCCAGCCTCATCGGGCACCGCCTGGCTACCTTCAAACCGGTGCTGGTGGCTTCCCGGGGCTACATCGATGCCCATGGCGCACCCCGACACCCCGAGGAACTGGCACAGCACAACTGCCTGATGTGGAGCCCGCCACGGCAGCGGCCCCTGCGCGACTGGCGCTTCTCCCGCGCCGGCGAGGAGTTGCTGGTCAGTGTGCGCGGTAACCTCGTCACCAATGACGCCCACGCGGTGAAGCAGGCCGTACTGGGCGGCGCGGGCATTGCCCTGCTGCCGAGCTACATGCTGGAGGAGGGACTGCTGCCCCTGCTGCAGGATTACGCCCAGCCCAGCCTGCCGGTGTACCTGATGTATGGTCACCGCACGCAGATGCCGGCGCGACAGCGGGTCTTCATCGAGGCGCTGAAGCGCTTTGCGGCGAGCCGGGAGACGTAGCGCCGTCACTTTTCCGGCTGCCTGCCCATTCTTGTTCTAATATCTTTGCAGGCACGAGTCGATGTATGGGGAAGAGGCAAAATGGACAGTCCGCTGGCGGCGGCATTCAGTCAGTTGGCCGGTGATGGCCAGAGTGCCGCAGAGGCGCTGGAGCGGGGCCAGGCGCAGGCGCCACTAACCGGGCATTTCGAGCGTCTCAGGCAGGATTTTTCTGGCGGTCATCTGACCGCAGTACTGCTGGGGCTCACCAGTGAGGCCCGCACCCGGGCGCTGAGCTGGCTGTACGGCGCAGAATACGCAGTGGTGTCGGTTGCGGTGGTTGAAAACCTCGGGCTGGTGGAGATCAGCCTCAGCGAGCGCGGTTTCAGTCTGGAACACGGTGGCGGACAGCGAGAGACCTTCGACCAGTTGGATGCCTTCCTCGATGCCATCGTGCGCACCGAGCGTATCACACACCCCCGCACACTGGACTGGATAGAACCGGTGAAGCTGGGGTTGACCCCCAGTTCGTCGGTACGTGGCATCACGCTATTGCTGCCGGAGCGGGTGGAGCAACTGCTGGAGAACCCGGCCCTGATGAGTCGCCTGTCCACGCGCTCCAATCTTGCCATCCTTGCAGCGCCCCTGCATCACGAGCTTGATGACCGGGAGCGCAGTGCCATCGAGCAGTTGACCGCCAGCATGGACGGCACCTGGCCACTGATGACCGTTGATGAGCTCGCCGAGGATATCGACATACCCCGGCAGGGCTGGTGGCAGCAGTACCGGCCAGCCCCCGTGCAGTTGCCCCCGAAACTGTTGACGACCCATGTGATGGCGGAAATGCCGCCATTGCTCACCAGTGAGCACGAGGCAACCCGCATGGGGTTATTCATCACCCAGCAGGCCCGCCGCCTGCAGGATGCCGCTGCGGCTCTGAGCGACATGCAGGAGCAGCGCAGTCGCCAACTCGGCACGCGGGCGCGCCGGGAAGAGCGCAGGGCCCGTGAACAGGACGCCGCCGGCACAGCTCAACAGGAACGACGCCAGCACTGGCAGACGCTGCAGCAGCGCCTGGCGGAGGAGTTGCCGCAGCTGGGCAAGCAACTGGCAGAGGTTCAGCGCAAGTCACGCAGTGCCGACAGCGAGCTCAGCCGTCAGCTCAATCAGTTTCTCGACTCCCTCAGTGACAGGGATCTGCACAAGGAGGAAGGGCACAGCAGCATCAAGCTGACGGTGTCCGAGCGCTTTCTCGACGAGCTCCGCCGTTGCGCCCGGGAGGGCTTGCGTAAACAGTTTCGGCAGCAGTCGGATTGGCTGCGCCAGGAGCTGGACACTCTGCGGGCCTCCCTCAACAACCAGATGCAGGGCCTGTGCGAGAGCGCCCCGGCGCTGCCCGCCGCCAGTCTGGAGCAGGACAAACTATGGGAAGGCGTACAGGACTTGTTTGAGGTGCAGTTGCGCTACCGTGGCGAAATGCCGCGCCGCGGCTTCTGGGATCGCCTCAAGGAGGGGCGCCAGGGGGCGATGAGTTTCATGATGATCGTCGGCCTCGGTGCCATGGCCTTCGGCGGCAATATCCGCCAGAACCCGCTGTTCGGCATCACCCTGCTGCTGATTTTTCTCGGCACTATCGTCTATACCTTTTTCCGTTGGCGCAAGGACGACGAAGAGCGTATCGGCAAGGAGCTGGACCGGGTGCGCGACGGGGTCAGCAGCGAAGTGCAGCGCCTGGTCAACGACGTGCAGCGTGAGCTGCAAAGCCAGTTCAACAGCCAGCTGGAGCAACTGCGCAAGATCTGGGGTCGTGCCTTGGAGCAGGCCATGGAGCAGGACCTGCGCGGCCGCCAGCAGGATACCGAGCGGCAGCGCGCAGCCAGTCGCGATCGCCTGCGGCTGGTGGAGCAACAACAGCGGGAGCTGGAGAGCTACCGTGCCGCCATCAGCCGCTTGCTCAATGGTTGCGATGATTTGCTCAAACAGTGCCTGCGCCAGTTGCAGGCGAGCCGTTAAGTGCCTTCGGGCGCGATGTAGTCGGGAAGCGATGCATGACACCTGAAGATGGGCAACAACTACTGGGGATCGACAGCAGTGATCCGCAGGCACCACAGGCATCGGAAATCATCGAACAGGCCTACCAGACCCGGCGCGCCGGGTTGCAACACAAGCGAGACCAGGCTCCGACCGAGGCGGTGCAGGCCAAGCTGGATCAGGCGCTGGCAAAGCTGGAGGTGGCCCGAAATACGCTGTTGGCTGCCAGTTCGGTACCGGAGGGTAGCTCCGGTACCAGCAGTCAGGCGCCGTCCCGGTCGTCGTCCTTGTCCGGGACCAAACTGGCCGATTTGCCTCAGGCAGATGCCAGTCACACAGGTTTCGATGGCGGACAGGCCGGCGCGCAGCTCAACCTGCAGGCCGGCACGGTATTGGCCGGCCGCTACGAGATCAGGGAACGCATCGGCGCCGGCGGCATGGGGGCGGTTTACCGCGCACTGGACAAAACCACGGGCAAGGACATCGCCGTCAAGGTGCTGCTGCCGGGGTTGATGAAAAACGAGCGCGCCCGCGAGCGCTTCCTCGACGAGGCGCGCATCTCCCAACAGCTCAGCCACCCGAACATCGTCAACGTGTATGACGTGCAACAGGATGGCGATTTTTTCTTTCTCACCATGGAGCTGCTGGAGGGGCAGGACCTGCGCCAGGTGATGGACAACCGGCAACTGGCGCGCCAGCCCTTCAGTCAACAGGAAATGCAAGCCCTTGCAGGGCAACTCTGCGATGCCCTGGCCTATGCCCACAAGCACACGGTGCACCGCGACCTCAAGCCGGAAAACGTGTGGCTGACCGAGGATGGCGACTACAAGTTGATGGACTTCGGCATCGCCCGGGTGCAGTCCACCAGTCAGCGCACCCAGACGGGCGCGGCGATGGGTACCGCCTACTACATGGCGCCGGAGCAGTTGAAGGGTCAGAAGAACATCGACGGCCGCGCTGACCAGTATGCCCTCGGCGTGATGCTCTACGAACTGGCCACCGGCGAGGTGCCCGCCGGCCTGATCAAGCCCCTGCGTGAGCTGCGCAAGGACCTGTCCAGGGGCTTTGCCAACACGGTAATGCGCACCCTGCACACCAATCCGGACGAGCGTTTCGCGGATGTAAGTGCCTTCGGCCAGAGCCTGCAATCCGGCAAGGGTGGCGCCGAGCTGCAATGGCCCTGGAAAAGCCTGGGCATCGCCGCCGGGGTGCTGGTGGCGGTACTCGGCCTCGGCGGCCTTGCCGTCAGCGGTGGCTTCGGCCTTGACGGCCTGAAAGGCCTGTTGCCGATGAGTGCGGAGGAGATTGCCCAGCGCGAAGCACAGCTGTCTCGGTTGCAGGCAGAAATCAGGGTGCTCAAACAGCAACTGGAAAATAGCCGGCGCAATCTGGCCAGTGACGTGCGCGATGCCGAGCGCAACAAGAGCAGCAATTTCGCTGTTCTTAATCACTGGCAACGGCTGACCGAAAACAGCATCTTCAGTGGTAGCACGATCGGAGAGCTGGAGGGTGCCCTGTCGATGGCGGAAACGTTATTGCGCAGAGAGCAGTACGACCTTGCGGAAGTGACGCTCATTGAGGTGAAGGCCAGCTATGACGACCTGAACAGGGAGTTTCAGGCTGGTGAGAGACTGTTTGAGGCGGAGCAGACTGCGCAACGGGCAAATTCCGAGTGGCAAGAATACATCGGGAAATACAGTTTCCCGGGTGACAGCCCGGGCGCCGAGCAGGCAAGGCAGCAGTATGATGCGGCGCAGGCGAAAGAGCGTAGCGGCGCGCTGACGAGTGCGTTTGTCTTATATCAGCAGGCTGCGGGGGGCTGGCGGGCCGCGAAGGAAGAAGATGCCGTTGTCTCATGGGTGGACGCGCAGGAGGCGGCGTGGAAGGCTGCTGAAGAGAAGCGGAGAATGGCCGCGGCAGCCGAGGCTGCCGCCAGGCAAAGGGCAGCGGAGCAGGCTCAACGTCTTCAAACGTTGCAAAGCCTGCAGTCTCAGGAAATCCGTGTTTCAACGGAGCTTCAAAGACTGCAACGCCTGGTGCAAGAAAAACAACGCGCTGCAGACGATCGGAGTAATGAGTTCTATGCGATGCCTATGGATGATCCCAGCCGGAGGTGCATGGACAGCCGGAATGGCATTGACTGGAATTGCGCTGAGCGTCAGCAGAGAGATTGGCGAGCTCAACGAAGGCGTGCGGAATCCCGGATGGAGTCGGCCCAAAATGAGTTGTATTCAGCCCTGGATATGGTTAACAGAGCGGCGCTCGAATTGGAGTCCGTGCAACTTCAGATCCGCGCCCTGCGGGAGTGACGAACTCTCGGGAAATCGCAGCACAGTGATGCGATTGTCGCGGCTTGTATAGACAAGCAGGTGCTTTTGATGGAGATGAACCCGAACAGCTGGATCGAACGCCGTCTGTTCCCTTGCCATGACTGGCATGGCAACAATGGCCTCAAGCGCAAGTGTCAGTCCATCGATACAGCCGTCGGCCTCAGCGCGCTTCCACCGTCAGTGTCAGTACCTGCCTGAACCCCGGCTGGCGCTCCAGCATGTCGGCCAGCTGCTGCAGGTCCACCGGCCGGTTTTCCAGGTCGATGGCGCTGCCGATATCCAGGGGTCCCGGCGTCACCAGGGCGATGTAG
>JBJHBY010000066.1:7731-15471 GCA_050485745.1 Gammaproteobacteria bacterium
GTGTTCTGCAGGTAGTACTCGCGGCTGCGCCGGCCATCACCCTTGATGTAGGCCTCGAAGATGCCCCGCTCGGGGATGCGCAGGGTATCGGTGAGGGGCAGGTTCTCGCGCATGATGCTCACCTGCCCGTTGCCGTAGATGCCGATCAAGCTGAAGTAGCCGCTCTGGCCGCTGTTGAATTGCAGGCGGAATTCGGTGCCGTCGCGCACCTGGCGGCGCAGGGGCTGGTCGTGCTCGTTGACGATGGCGATGGTCAGCCCCGGGGTGTTCAGGGCGCTCCAGTGGACCAGCTCGTTGAGGCCACTGTCGCCGGTGGACAGTGGTTCGCCGTTGACGGCCAGTTGCCAGCGGTCCAGCCGGTGGTACAGCCGGAGCTGCGCGGTCTCCGTGCCCGGGCGCGGTGGTCGTTGCGCCAGTTCCCGCTCCAGGTTGCCCAGAAAAGGGCTTTCGCGAAGGACGGCGGGGCCCTGCCAGTCGATGTGCCGCGGCATCCCACCCCAGCGCTGGCTGAGCTGTTCGGCGGCGATGGTGGCCGGCGCGCGCAGGTCCACGCGGATTGCCAGATGCACCAGTCCGCGCGGGTCGTTACTGTCCAGGCAGATGCGTTCGACGTCGCTGAGCTCGGCGCTGGAGCGGGTCTGGATGTGGTTGCTCAGTTCGCGCGCGACGTCGCCGGCGCGGTCGCGGCGGGTGCTGCTTTCTGTGGTGGCGGTGACCAGCACCGACAGTTTTTCGGAGAGATCCTGGTAGGCCTGGGTCAGGGCTGCACGCTGGTTCATGCCGCTGCCATAGCCGGAACGGTAATGCCCGGTTTCACTGCGCTGGCTGGCGTCCAGGCAGTAGGAGCGGTAAACGCTGCCGGCCGCTTCCGGCACTGCTGGTGTTTGCGGCCCGGTGGCGGTCTGGCAGGCGCTCATCCACAGAGTGCCGGCCCCCAGGCCCAGGCTCAGGGCCAGGCGGGCCAGTGCCGGGTGCTGCATGCGCCGGATCACGGCCTGGCTAGCTCCTCATCCATGCGCTGCTGCGCCTGGTGGGCCTTGAACTCCTCGTACAGAACCGCCTCGTCGCGGGCACCGAGGCTGACGCCGCTGGCCTGGACCAATTGCTCGAACAGCTGCCGCGTGGCCTCTGGCCGCATGGTCACCATGGCGCAGAGGTTGTCCTCACCTGCGATGCTGAAGGTTTCGATCCGCTCCGGGATAGAGGCGTGCAGGTTCTGTTCGGTGACCTGTCGGGACACTGACTCGAAGACCCCGCCCACCGCGTCGCCACCGGCGGCCTGGGTGCGGCGGGCATAAGTCTCATCCATGCTCTTGACGCGCAGGTCGATCTGCTGCGCCAGCTGCTGGCGGGCAATGGCCAGCACCTGGCGCTGGTCGATATCCAGGTGGCCGCTCCAGCGCACGCAACTGCTGGCGGCGATGCCATCCTCGATGGTGGGGTTGGCGATCCACGCTGGCAGGCTGAAACTGCCGCGAGGGGCTTCCGGCTGGCTGTTGCAGGCGGCGAGGATTGCCAGGACCGGCAGTGTGGCGAAGGCACTATGCAGTTTCACGGTGTGTACTCCTTTGGGTGACGTTGTACCAGGCGGCGTTAACAGCAATCTTCTGCGCGTCTTGCCGCAGCCTCCGCTCGGGAGGCTGCGCGGGCCGCCAGAGTGAACTGTTCTCCGGCGCCGTTCGCGCTGCTCTCGGCGTTGCTGACTTCTCCGTCGGCGCGAGCAACATAGCCGCGGCCGTCCTCCAGCAACTGCTCGATCACTGACAGCTGCTCTTCGGCACTGTCCAGTACGCGGCCACAGTCCACTGCCCGGTCATTGCAGGCACTGGCGTGCGCACGCGCGGTGTCCAGCATGGTTTGCAGGTCGTTGAGCAGGTTCTGAGCGGCGGCCTCTGCGGCCTGTCGGATCTGCTCGGCGGCGGTGATCAGCTCCTGGGCCGTGGCCTGGGCCTGTTGCAACAGGCTCTGCGCCTCCATTTCAGCCTGCTGTGCCGAGCTCAAGGCCAGCTTTGCCTGCTGCGCCGCGGTATCCGCCACTTCGGCGGCGCTATTCGCGCTGTCGGCATGGTCGGCGGCTGCGTCAGCGGCGCCCCGGGCCTCACCTGCGGCGCCCCGGGCTTCCCCTGCGGCCCCCTTGGCATGGCCCATGGCAGCGCTGGCCGCAGCGGCTGCCTGCTGGGCGCCCCCTGCAGCGCTGCTGGCCTCGCTGGCGGCACTACCTGCCTGGGTGGCCTCGGAGTTGGCTTGCCCTGCGGCGCTGCTGGCCTGTTGTTCGGCGCTTTCCGCCGCGCTGCTGGCCTGGTCGCTACTCTGGGCGTGGCTCTCTGCCTGTCTGGCTGCCTCCGCCGCCTGCTGGAGTTCGTCGCGAGCCTGTTCGGCGTAGCCTTCGCCACGCTCGGCGGCATCGCGGGCGCTGTCGCTGTACTGGTCCGCTTCACCCGCTTCGCGCTGGGCGCTGGTGGCGGCCTGCTGAGCCTCCCGGGCGTCCTGTTCCGCCTGACCCGCCGACTGGGTGGCAGCCACGGCTTGGCTGCGGGCATCCTCCGCCGACTGTGCGGATTGCTGGGCCTGGCCCCGGGATTCGCCCGCGGCGGCTCCGGACTGCTGCGCCTGACTCTGGGATTCGCTGGCGGCGCTACCCGATTGCCGGGCCTGGTCGCTGGATTCCTCGGCGCCGCCGCTGGCTACACCGGCCTGGTTCCGGGATTCCTGTGCAGCGCTGCCGGAAAGTCCTGCCTGTTGGTGGGACTCCTGCGCGGCCTGGCCGGCGTTGGTGGCCTGTTGCTGCGATTCCTGGGCGGCCTGGCCGGAATATGTGGCCTGCTGTAGTGACTCCTGAGCGGCCTGGCCCGATGTCGTCGCCTGCTGCTGGGATTCCTGGGCCGATTGTCCGGCCTGGGTTGCGTGCTGGGCCGCAGTCTGGGCCTCCCCTTCTGCCCGCTCGCTGGCGGCTCGCGCCTGCTGGGACTCATTCTCGGCGCTGGTGGCGGCACGGGTAGCTTCCTGGGCTTGGCGCAGGGCTTCCTGCGAGGCCTGAGCCGCCTGCAGGGCCTCGCGCTGGGCATCCGCGGCGGATTGACCGGCGGTACTGGATTGCTGACGGGACTCCTCGGCGGCGCCGCTGGCTTCGGAGGCCGCGTTGCTGGATTGTTGCAGCGCCTCGGTGGCGGCGGCGGCTTGCTGGGCGGCGATGTACAGCGCATCTTGTGTCTGTTCCGCCTGCTGCCGTGCCAGTTCCGCCTCCTGCTGGGCGCGAGCCCTGTCCAACTCCGCCTGCTCCGCCGCCTGGCGGGCTTGCTGGGCCTCCGCGCGTGCGGCTGCCAGCTCGGCGGCCAGCTCGCTGCGGCTCTTGTCGTGTTCTCGGGCGGGCATGGGGTCTCTCCGGTGGTTGAACGACGGGCCTGGAAGACTGGGAGGGGCAGGTCCGCGGAAATCAACGGTTCATCAGAAGATATTGAAGCTATTGCGGTTTTCTTTCTGTTCCCGGCATTTCTCCGCAGCCTGCTGTGCCCGGTCTGCGGCGGCCTCGGCGCGGTCGGCCTCGCGCTCGGTGTCGTTACGGGCACTGCTGGTTTGGCGTTCGGCTCGTTGCGTGGCGCGGGCGGCATCCTCGCAGTCGTGCAGGCAGGCGATGATGGCGTTGAGCCTGCGGCTCGTGAGGTTTTTGATCTGGCGGATCTCGGTGAAACGTGCTTCGCAGGCGCGCAGATGGCCGATTGCAGTGTCCTCCATCACGCCACAGCGCTCGGTCAGGCGTGAGCCGTCATCCAGGGTGCGGTCGCGAAAGTGGTTCATCTGCTCCGCCAGTTCTTCGGCGAAGCGGTGGGCATCTGCGTGAATCTCGCGGATCTGCCCGAACAAGGCTGCCGTGGCGGCGCGGCTGCTGTGGGCCTGCTCCGCCCAGCCCTGGGCCTGGCGGGCGAAATCCTGTCCGCGCTCCGCCTGTTGGTTGGCTGCGCCACTGCTGTCACTGGCGCCGCTGGCCGTCTGTCGGGCGTCGCCGGCCGCACCTTGGGCATCGGCGGCCGCAGCGGTGCCGGCGGCGGCACTGCTTTGGGCCAGGCCGTGTGCGTGCTCGGCAGAGGATTCCGCCGTGGCTGCCCGCCCGGCGGCGTTGCGGGTACTGGTGGTGGCGTTGGCAGCTTGTTGTGCCTCGGCATCGGCGATATCGGCTGCCCGCCGGCTGTCCAGGGCGGCGTCCTCGGCCCGCTCTGCGGCCTGATCGGCACGTTGGGCCTTGTTGTTGGCCCGGTGACTGTATTCACCGCTGTGCTCGACGCTCGCACCCGCTCGCTCAGTGGCCTGCCTGGCAGAGTCCCGGGCCTGGCGCGCCTGGTCAGCGGCGCGCCCGGCGTCTTCGGCCCGCTCACGGGATTCGCCATGCTGGCGCATGGCTTCCAGGGCGGCGCCCTGGGCCACGGCAGTGGCGCTGCCGGATTCACTCGCGTGCCCGGCCGAGTCCTGCGCTGCCTGCGTGGCGTCATGCGCGCCGGCCTCGGATGTTCGTGCCGCGGCGGCCGAGGATTGGGTCTGCGCTTCGGATTCCCGAGCGGCATCCGCGGACACCTCTGCATGCCGCCGGGCCTCCTGGGCCATCTGCCCGGCCATACCGGACTGGCGCAATGCTTCCTGGGCGGCCTGCATGGACTGGCTGGCCTGTTGCTGGGATTCTGCAGCGGAGTTGGATGAAGCCGCCGCCTGCTGCAGGCCTTCCTGGGTGGCTTGGGTTGCGTCGGCGGCCTGGCGTAGTGATTCCTGGGCATTATCCACACTGTTGCCGGCATGACCGGCGGCGGCTTGCCCCTCGCTGGCGGCCCGGTTGCTGGCGTCGCGCGCCCGCTGCTCCTCAGTTTCGGAGCGCTGTGCTGCGCGGGTGGAATCCTCGGAGCGCTGCTGGGCCTCGGCGGCGGCCTGGGTTGCGTGCAGGGTGTCACGCAGCGTCTCACTGTGCCCCTGTTGACTGTGGCTAGTGGACTGCCGGGCGGCCTCCGCGGCGATGCCGGCACCGCGCATGGCCTGGCCGGCGTGCTGCATGGCCTCGCTGGCCGCAGCAGCTTGCCGGTTGGCCTGGTCCAGGGAGTCGCGGCTTTGCGAAACCTGTTGGCGGGCCAGCTCCGCCTCTCGCTGGGCGCGGCTTTTCTCCAAGTCGGCCTGCTGAGCGGCGTCCCTGGCTTTTTCCGCGGCCTTCCGGGCGGCGGCCAGCTCGGACTGAAGTTCGCTGCGGCTTTTGTCGTGCTCTCTGGCAGGCATTTTGTATGCTCATGACTTCCGGCTGCTGGGTGACTCCCTGGCTCATCCGGCAACATTCGATTGCCTCGGTTGATATCAGGGACACACCGCCTAACAATGACAGGTTAGGCAGTTTCCCCGAGTGGGGCAAATATTGGCTGGAGGGATTGCCGTGGATGCCTGTTTGCATGGCAGGCAAGAAGTTGCGTTGGAATCCAGGGCCGTTCAGAGGTGCCTTAAGATTCCGCGATGTTTGGAGCAATGATTTTCTTCAATTCGATCTGTCTGCTCGCCAGACATCAGCGAATGCGTGATGGAGCGTGGAAAGTGTCGCCCGAAAATGTTTGTCGAGTGTCCATACGGGGAGTGGTTCTGGTCATGGTAGCCGCCTGGCTGGCTGCCTGTACCGCCGGCACACGGGTTCCTCCTGAGCTTGCTGGTATTGCGCTGGACCGGGAGCCGCCGGCGGCATCTTACGGCAGCGTGGTGAGCCTGTGGGGCATGACCGGGGAAATCGCCTATGTACTGTCCGATCAGCGCACGATCACGCATGTGCTGTTTTGGCCCATGCACGACATCCGGCATCCTGGCCTGAACCTGGAGGGGCGGATACAAGAGGTGTCAGACAGGGTCAGTGATGCGCTTGGCATGTCTCCCGCCGTCATTGACCCCTCGCGGCTGTTCTGGAAAGAGAGTGGCAGCGGGCACCGCCTGGAGCTGCAACAACTGGAGACCTCCGGTGGCGGAAGTGAGGTGCGCCTGGTATTGCGCACCGAGGATCCCGGCCGGGTCTGCGGGGAGCGTGATGGCTTTGCCTCCTGGCTAAGTGGCTTGCAGATGGCGATTCACAGCGGAGAGGCTGCAGCTGTGGCACCGTTTCTTCATTTCCCCTTTCTGGATCAGGCGGGCGCGGTGCTGGGCGTGGACGCGGATGAGCGGCTGCACTTTGACGATGCCGGGGAGCTTGCCGGGCGCTGGCGGGAGCCGCGGGTGCGTGAGTGGCTGGCGGACTTGGAGGCGGCCAAGGCAGAGCACACGGTCTGTGAGCCCCACGGCTATGAGGGTGTGCTCGGAGGCTACAGCATTGATACCCGCCATGGGCCGGTGGGTGTCCAGCGGCGGGGTGGCGCATGGCGGGCGTTGCTCATCTATTACGTGCCCTGATTTCACGCGCGACGCGCGTGGATGCCCGGGTGAGCGCCTGCTAGGCTGAAAGATCGGGGTGATGGCCGGTATGAAAAGCTCGCCCCGGGGAATACGAACAAGCCAAAAAGCGATGTAAGCAGGTTTTATCATGTCCCTGAGCAGTCAAGAAGCCCAGTCCCTGTTGGGCATCACCACCACGGCCCCGGATGCTGTGGAGTCGGCCTACCGGGCGAAGAAAACGGAGTTCGAGCAGAAGCGCGAACAGGCACCCACCGAAGCGCTGCAAGCCAAGTTCGACACCCTGTTGCTCAAGCTGGATCAGGCGCGCTCGTTACTGCTGGAGTCGGCCAACGCCGAGTCCGACGAGAAGTCCCCTTCCACTGACAGCGACCCCGCCTCCCGCTCCTCGCTCTCCCGGACCAAACTCGCCGACCTGCCCCAGGCCAGCGCCAGCCACACCGGCTTTGAAGGCGACCAACCCGGCGCCCAGCTGAACCTGGAGCGGGGCACCGTCCTGGCCGGGCGCTACGAAATCCGCGAACGCATCGGCACCGGCGGCATGGGCGCGGTCTTCCGCGCCTTTGACCGTAACCGGAGCGAGGATATCGCCATCAAGGTATTGCTGCCGGGGCTGATCCGCAATGAGCGTGCCCGGGAGCGTTTTCTCGATGAGGCGCGGCTGTCCAGCAAGCTCAGCCACCCCGGCATCGTCAACGTCTACGACGTACAGCACGAAGGAGAGCTGTACTTCCTGACCATGGAACTGCTGGAAGGCCAGGACCTGCGCCAGGTGATGGACAGCCGCGCCCTGGCGCGCCAGCCCTTTACGGTGGAGGAGGTGCGCGAGATCCTCGTGGCGGTCGCGACCGCGTTGTCCTACGCCCACCAGCACACCGTGCACCGGGATATCAAGCCGGAAAACATCTGGCTGTGTGACGATGGCCAGTACAAGGTGATGGACTTCGGCATTGCCCAGTTGATGAGCACCAGCCAGCGCACCCAGACCGGTGCGGCCATGGGCACCGCGTACTACATGGCCCCGGAACAGCTCAAGGGTCGCAAGGACATCGACGGGCGTGCCGATCAGTACGCGCTCGGGGTACTGGGCTATGAACTGCTGACTGGCGATGTTCCCGCCGGCATGGTCGAACCCGTGGAAAAACTGCGCAGAGACGTGCCGCGCGGTATGGCCCGGGCACTGATGCAGTCGCTGTCTCCCAAGCCGGACAACCGCCATACCGACATGAGCGCCTTCGTGCAGGCGCTGTCCTCCCGGGGCAGCGTCTCCCTGGGGGCGCTGCTGCCCGGCAAGGGCGGTGCCATTGCCGCCGCTGTGCTGCTACTGGCCGTGGGCCTGGGTGCCGG
>JBJHBY010000067.1:0-11651 GCA_050485745.1 Gammaproteobacteria bacterium
GCCTGCTGCAGCCAGTCAAAGACCGCCGGGCGTTGCCAGCTGCCGGTATCGATACGAGCCGCCACACCGTCGGGCAGTACCCGGGGGATATTCTCCAGCAGGCCACCGCCGGTGATGTGAGCGAGGGCGTGCACCGGGCACTGGCTGAACAGGGCGAGCAGCGGCTTGACGTAGATCCGGGTGGGTTCGAGCAGGGCCTGTGCCAGCGTGTGCGGGCCGACGGGCTGATCGAGGTCGGCCTGGCTGACCTCGATGATCTTGCGGATCAGGGAGTAGCCGTTGGAGTGCGGGCCCGAAGAGGGTAGTCCGAGCAGCACGTCACCGATGCCGGCGAGCTGGCCGTCGATGATTTTCGACTTCTCCACCACGCCGACACAGAAGCCGGCCAGGTCATAGTCCTCGCCTTCATACATCCCGGGCATCTCGGCGGTTTCGCCACCCACCAGGGCGCAGCCGGCCAGCTCGCAGCCGCGGCCGATGCCTTCGACCACCTGCGCGGCGATATCGACGTTCAGGCGCCCCGTGGCGTAGTAGTCGAGGAAGAACAGGGGTTCGGCGCCGGCGACCACCAGGTCGTTGACACACATTGCGACCAGGTCGATACCGATGCTGTCGTGGATGCCGAGCTGCATGGCCAGTTTCAGCTTGGTACCGACCCCGTCCGTCCCGGACACCAGCACCGGCTCCCGGTAGCCGGAAGGAATTTCGCAGAGCGCACCGAAGCCTCCCAGGCCACCCAACACCTCGGGGCGCCGGGTGCGCCGGGCCACGTGCTTGATGCGCTGTACCAGCGCTTCTCCGGCATCGATGTCGACACCCGCGTCCTTGTAGCTGAGGGAGGGTGTGCTGCGGTCGGTCATGGTCGGCATCCGTCAGGCGTGGGATCGGGCCGCCATTCTAACCGCAAGCGCGGGCAAATTCATGGGTGAATCCCCGCTGCGCACGGGGCTTGATACAATGCGCCGGGAAAGGGGAGGACAACATGATTCGGTGGAACAACTGGCAGGGCTGGGTGGTGATACTGGTGGCGGCGCTGCTGCAGGCGGGGCCGCTCGCGGCGGAGACCGGACGCTCCCTGTATGAATACTCCGCCGCAGTGGCCGACCAGGGCGGAGCCGCCCGCGCCAGGGCGTCGGCCGAGGGCTTGCGCGCGGTGCTGGTGAGGGTTTCCGGGCAGCGCGATCCGGGTGAGAACGAGCGCCTCCGACATGCCCTGCGCAATGCCGAGAGTTTTCTGGACCAGTATCGCTACGAACGTGCCGAGGCTGTCGAGGGCGGGCAGCCCTGGCGGTTGCGCCTGCAATTCAACGCCACTCAGGTGAATGCCTTGCTGCGTGAGGCCGGCCTGCCCCTGTGGCCCGCGAATCGTCCGGTCACCCTGGTCTGGCTGCTGGTGGATGATGGTCGGGAGCAACAGTTTGCCTCCCCCGAGACCACGCCGGAGCTGGTTGACGCCCTGCGTGTCGGGGCTCGCGAGCGCGGACTGGAACTGCGCTTCCCGCTGTTTGACCTGACCGACAGCCTGGCTGTATCCACTGATGACCTGTGGCAACTGCGGTTGGACGTGGTCGAGGATGCGGCGGCCCGCTACCCGGTCGACGCCCTGCTGAGCGGGCGCCTGTCGCGTCTCAGCAGTGGTCGCTGGCTGGGCTCCTGGCACTACAGCTTCGGGGGAGATCGTATAGCCTTTGAGGGTGATGGTGCCGATCTCGCGGGCTACGTGACGCCGGCGGTGGAGCGCATCGCGGATCATCTCGCCGCTCGCTTTGCCATTGTCCCGGTGGGGCTTGCCGAGGGGGGGCTGATCCTGGAGATCGAGGGTGTCGACGACTTCCTGGCTTACGCCGGTATCCTTGAATACCTGGATGGCCTGGCCGCCGTGCGCCGCGCCCAGCCCGTATCTGTGCAACAGCGGCACATGCGTTTGCAGCTGATCATCGATGGCACGGTGGAACAGTTGCAGAATGTCCTCGCCCTCGATCGTCGTTTGCAGCCTGCCACAGGGTACTGGACCCGCGGCGGTGATGATCCTGCGGTTCTGCACTATCGCTGGCAGACGGCTCGCCCGGCCCGGGCGTCGGAGTGAATGGTGTCATTACCGCCGCGGCAACTGGCGCTGTCCCTGCGCCTGCACGACGACGCCACATTCGACAATTTCTGGGCGGAAGCAGCCAATCAGCAGCTGCTGCAGGCATTGCGCGCAAACCTCTCGCGTGGTGAGGGGTCGCTTTATCTGTACGGCGCCGAAGGCAGCGGTCGCAGCCACCTGCTGCAGGCCGCCTGCCATGACCTGGCGGAGCGCGGTGCGCTTTACCTGCCGTTGCGGGAGCTGTCGGGCGCAAATCCACAGGCCTTGCTCGATGGGCTGGCGGAGCTGCCGTTGTTGTGTCTCGACGATATCGATCAGGTCAGCGGGGATGCCGACTGGGCCGAGGCGCTGTTTCACCTGTTCAATCGCGGTCGCAGCAGTGGCCAGATTTTGCTGATCAGTGCGGGCGCCAATCCTGCGTCCATCGATTGTGTCCTGCCGGACCTGCGTTCGCGGCTGGCCTGGCTGGACTGCTATCGGCTGCAGCCACTCGATGATGCCGGGCGCCTGCAGGCATTGCAGTACCGTGCGCGACGCCGCGGGCTCGAACTCGGTGACGACGTGGCACGCTTTATCCTGCACCGCTATCCGCGGAATCCCGGCGCCCTGTTTGCCTTTCTCGACGAACTCGATCGTCGCTCCCTGGCCGCGCAGCGCCGCCTGACTATCCCCTTCGTACGCGAAGTCATGGCGATATCCCTGTGAAAGGCGTTAATATGAACGCCCGGAAGCATGGCATGCCGGATTGCCGCGGCTTCAACCGGAATGAACACTGCCAGTGATTGGAGGAACCATGAACGCGACAAGAAGAATTCTCTACCCGGTCCTGTGTGCCGCGCTGTCCGCGGCAAGTGCACCGGTGGTTATGGCTGACGATCCGAGCGGCCGTGTGTTCATCAACCCGACCATCGGCAGGCAGTATTTCGCCTCCGACCGCGAGTTGGAGCACGCCGACTTCAGGGCCCTGGGTATCGAGTATCGCTTTACCCGCAACTGGGCCGCGGAACTGCGCTACCTGGATTCCAATCCCGATGTGCGCCGCAGCAGCGAAGATCTCGACCTGAAGCAGTTCTTCCTCGATGGGCTGTATTACTTCGGCACCAATCCGCGTCTGGAGCCCTACGGCGCCTTCGGTATCGGCCACGCCGAATTTTCCGCAAACACCAGTGACAGCCGTGAAACCCAGATCAATGCCGGTGTCGGCCTGCGCTATCACTTCACGCCGCGCTGGTCAGCGCGTTTCGATGCCCGTGCACTGCACAGCCTCGATGATGACCACACCGACCGTCTGGTCAATGTGTCCCTGAGCTATGCCTTCGGCGGCACCCCGGCCGCGGCCGCACCGGCCGAGCCCGGGGTTGTGGACAGCGACGGTGACGGTGTACCCGATCATCTCGATCAGTGCCCGAACACGCCCCGTGGTGTAGCGGTCGATGCGGTGGGTTGCCCGCTGGACAGCGACGGCGATGGCGTGCCGGATTATCGCGATGACTGCCCGAATACGCCTCGGGGCCTGCAGGTTGACGAGCGCGGCTGCCCGTTCACCCTGACCGAAGAAGTCAGCATGACCCTGCGGGTCAACTTTGCGGTCAACTCGGCCCAGGTCTCCGATGCCTTCATGGGTGAGATCGAAAAGGTCGCGGAGTTCATGCGCAAGTACTCCGGCGTCAGCGCGGATATCGAAGGCCATACTGACAGCACCGGTGCCGCAGCCTACAACCAGACCCTGTCACAGCGTCGTGCCGAGGCTGTGGTCAATGTGCTGGTCGAGCGCTTCGGTATCGATCGCAATCGCCTGCGTGCAGTGGGTTATGGCGAGGAGCGTCCGATTGCCAGCAACGATACCGCGGAGGGTCGCCTGGCCAACCGTCGCGTCGTCGCCACCATGAAGGCGGAAACGGAAGTGCCCGCCACGCGCTGATCCAGTGCATTAACCCGGCACGGCCGGGTTAATGCGGCACAGGGATGTGCCTGGTTAAAAAAAGCCCGGCCCGGTGAGAACCAGGCCGGGTTTTTTTCATTGCGCATCGATGCGGGCAGCACCCGATAAAGCCACCTGCTGCTGCCCGGAGACAGCGGCCGCTGTCAGGGTGTCTGTTGACCCAGTCCCGTCGCCCGTTCCAGGTCGGGCAGGTGTTGCGGCCCCTCGAGTGCTGCGCTCAGTTCGCCCGCGGGATTGAAAATGTACGTGGTCGGCAGCGCTCGCGGCCGCGACAGCCCCAGCGCCGGGCCCGGATCCTGCAATGCCACGGGAAACTCGATACCGAGCTTGTCGATCTGCGCCTGCAGGGTGTCACCGGTGACGTTGTCGAAGTTCACCCCGATCACCCGGGCCTGTTGTTCATACTGCCGGGCAAAGGCGTTCAGCTCGGGGATTTCCTCAATGCAGGGCGCACACCATTCTGCCCAGTAGTTCAGCACCAGCCACTGCCCCTGCCAGTCGTCGAAAGTTCCTTTTCCGCCATCATGGGTATGAAAGTCCGGTTCGCCGCAGGCGCTGATCAATGCTGCCAGGGCGATGGCTGCGCTGGCCCGGTAAAGTGTGCGTGGCCTGGTTGGCTTAATTGATTTGGCCGGCTTCGGTGCTCTTGGCGTCGGTGCTTGAATCACTGGAGTCCTCGCGAATATCGGGGGAAGGGATGGATGGGTTGAACAATGCGGCCAGTGGCTGGTGCAGGATGTTCTTGCCCTCGTCCTGAAAGCGCTGCAGCCGCTCGCGGGCGTCGTCCAGCCAGGCCGTCTGACCGCCGCTGGGCACCTGCTGCAATGACGGAATGACCTGCAGCAGTTCCAGCAGTTCCCAGAAAGTGTAGCGGGTGAGATCGCGGCCCAGCAGGAACTGACCGTCTGCGGCGACCTTGATCAGACCCGCGTCGAGCATCTGGTCACGCAGGGTAGCCCAGCGATCCGCGGAGAGGTTGAATTGCCCCGACACCCAGCGGTGATTCAGCAGTGCCCTTTCCTGCAAGCCTTCGCCCGACTGGTGCCGGCGCCACAGCCATTCCAGGATCGCCAGGCAGAGCAGCCAGTCCGGGACGGCACGGCTGCGTCTTGTATCGAAGCCGGAGAGCGCGTGCACCACCTGCGCGCCAATCAGTACGATGACCCAGGACAGATAGATCCACAACAGGAACAGGGGAATGGCCGAGAAGGCGCCGTAGACCACCTCATAGCTGGTGTTGGCCACCACCATGGCGAACAGTTGCTTGGCGAACTCGAAGGCAAAGCCGCTGAGGGCGCCACCGGCGAGTGCGTGGCGCCAGGGCACACGGCAATTCGGGACCGCCGCGAACAGCAGGGTAAAGGCGGCGGTGGTGAGAATGAACGGAATCACCGACAGGGCCAGGCGCTGGATACCGAACAGCGCGACCTGGTCGAACAGGACGCGGATCGATACCAGGTAGGTGCTGATGCCCATGGCCAGGCCGAAGCAGAGCGGGCCAAGGCTGAGGATGGCCCAGTACAGCATGAAGCTGGCCAGGGGGCTGCGGTTTTCCCGGGTGTTCCAGATGCCGTTGAAGGTCTTCTCGATGTTTTTCATCATCATCAGCGCGGTCACCACCAGAATGGCGATGCCGACACCGGTCAGCCGCCGCGCCTGCTGCGAGAATTGCTCCAGGTAGGTTTGCACCTCCTGGCCGGTAGCGGGCACGAAGTGCTGGAAGACGAAATCCTGGATCTGCTCGCCCACGGCTTCGAAGGCGGGAATGGCGGACACCATGGCGTACATCACCGTCATCAGCGGTACCACGGCGAACAGGCTCATGTAGGTCAGGGCCGCGGCGCTGCGGGTGCAGCCATCCTCGCGGAACTTCAGCGCGACGTGCCGGGTGAAGCTGTTGAGGGTCTGCAGTGCTGTGGGAATCGGCATGTTGGCGGGCAACCGGGCGGGTGAAGGTGAGCCTGAGTGGGTATAATGCCGGTTTCATCGATGTGGCGCCAAGCGCGGCGCGTATCGCGACGAGAGGCATCATGGCGGAATCAGCACGGATTACCTTGTATCACAACCCACGTTGTTCCAAGTCGCGCCAGGCCCTGGCCCTGCTGGAGCAGCGCGGCGTCGATGTCGATGTGCTGCGCTATCTGGAGCAACCGCCCTCCGCCAGTGAGCTGAGGAAGCTGCTGCAGCGGCTTGGCCTGGAGCCCGCAGCCCTGCTGCGGCGTGGTGAATCCGAGTATCGTGAGCGTGACCTCGGTGCGCACCTCGATGACTCCGCAACGCTGCTTCAGGCGATGGTCGAGGCACCGATCCTGATCGAGCGTCCCATCGCCATTCGTGGCGAGCGTGCCGTGGTCGGGCGCCCTCCGGAACGTGTTCTCGAATTACTGGATTGATCGCGGAGAGCCCGTGTCGAGCTATATCCTCGTACTCTATTACAGCCGCCACGGCGCCACTCGCGCCCTGGCGGAGCAGATCGCCCGGGGGGTGGAGCTGGGTGGCCTGGAGGCGCGCCTGCGCACGGTTCCTCCGGTATCGACGGTATGTGAGGCGACCGCGCCGGAGATTCCGGAGAGCGGCCACCTCTATGCCACGGAGGAAGACCTGGCCGCCTGTGCCGGTCTCGCTCTGGGCAGCCCGACGCGTTTCGGCAACATGGCTGCACCGTTGAAATACTTTCTCGATGGCAGCAGTGCGCTCTGGGCCAGCGGAGCGCTGGTGGACAAACCCGCGGCGCTGTTCACCGTGAGCGCGAGTCTGCACGGTGGCCAGGAGAGCACCTTGCTGAGCATGGCCCTGCCCCTGTTGCACCATGGCATGCTGGTTGTCGGCTTGCCCTACACGGAGCGTGGCCTGATGCATACCGATGCTGGCGGCACGCCCTATGGCGCCTCCCATGTGAGTGGCGAGCAGGGCGGCAAGGCATTGACCGAGGTGGAAAAGGCACTGGCCCGGGCTCAGGGGCAGCGCCTGGCCACACTGGCGCGGAGGTTGATTTGAGCACGCAGTACGCACGTCTTGCCAACGGGGCGCAATGGCTGATTCGGCCGGCGCTGATCTTGATGCTGGTGTATCTCGCAGCCCTGACCCTGCTCTGGCCGGGGCCTGATCGGGAGCCGAGCGCGGTGATCTGGGTGATTCTTTCCCTGCCGTGGCTGGTCATCGCCCCGGGTATCTGGCGCGGCAGCCTGCATGCGCATGCCGCGATGTGCTTCATCAGCCTGGTTTACTTCGCCTCTGCGGTGACCAATGTGTTCATGCCCGGCCGCGTGCCGGGCGCGGTGGTGGAACTGGTACTGACCGTCATCCTGTTCTGCGCCGGTACGATGTTCATTCGCTGGCGCGCGCGGGCGAACCGGCAGGCCGCGGCATCCGCGCAGGGGGAGCACGATGAGTAGGGCATCCGCGATGCGACGTGTTCTGTCCGGCTGTGGCCGTATCCTCAATGGCCTGCGCCTGACCGTGGTCAATGGCGTGTTTCTGGTGTTGCTGCTGGTGGTGTTGTCCGTGCTGCTGGCTGATCGCACCCCGCAGGTGCCGGACGGTGGTGCGCTGGTGCTGGCACCGAGTGGCGTCCTGGTGGATCAGGCCCGTTACATCGACCCGCTGCTGCGCTGGCTGCAGGCGGATCAGCGTCCGCCGGAGACCCTGCTGCGGGACTTGATCGAGGCGGTGGACCGTGCCACCGCGGACCCGCGTATTGCCATGCTGGTGATTCAACCTGATGGCCTGATGCACGGCGGGCTGAGCAAGCTGCAGGAACTGGCGCCGGCGATTGCCCGCTTTCGTGACACGGGCCGTCCGGTGGTCGCCCTGGGGGACAGCTTTACCCAGGATCAGTACTGGCTGGCCGTCCAGGCCGATGAAGTTCTCTTGCATCCCATGGGGGGCGTGCTTCTGCAGGGCTACGGTGTCTACCGCAACTATTTCCGCGAGGCCCTGGACAAGCTGGATGTGGACATCCATGTGTTTCGCGTGGGCGAGTACAAATCGGCGGTGGAGCCACTGCTGCGCAATGACATGTCCGCGGCGGACCGCGAGGCCAACCTCGAGTGGCTCAACGCCCTGTGGCAACAGTACAGCGCCGAGGTGATCCAGCGCCGCGGCCTCACCGCGGAGCAGTTCGGCGATTACGTGAATGCTCCCGATCGCCACCTCGAGGCCAGTGCCGGGGATGCTGCCCAGGCTGCGCTGACAGCGGGACTGGTCGACGCGGTGATGTCGCGCGAGGTGATGAATACCCGTATTGCCGCCCAGGTTGGACGGGATGACAACGGCGGGTTCCGCGGCATCGATTTTCGCGATTACCTGCGTGCCACGGTGCCGGCACAACCGGCGGGAGTACCCGCGGTGGGACTGGTCGTTGCCAGCGGTCTGATTCTCGATGGCTACCATCCTCCGGGTGTGACTGGCGGCGACACCCTGGCGGAGTTGATCCGCGAAGCGCGTCGCGACCCGGACATCGGCGCCCTGGTATTGCGCGTCGACAGCGAGGGCGGCAGTGCCTTTGCTTCCGAGGTGATTCGCGAGGAGCTGCAGGCCTTCAAGGCCAGCGGGCGCCCGCTGGTGGTGTCCATGGGCAGTCTCGCCGCCTCCGGCGGCTACTGGATCGCGGTCGATGCCGACGAGATCTGGGCCACGCCGGCCACGCTGACGGGGTCCATCGGAATCTTCGGCGCCGTCCCGGGGCTGGACCGCGCCCTGAGCCGTTTTGGTATCCATACCGATGGTGTGGGTACCGGCGCCCTGGCGGGGCAGTTTCGCCTCGATGTACCGTTGTCCGACCAGGCTGGCCGGGTACTGCAGCTCAGCGTGGAGGACGGCTACCGCCGCTTTCTCGAGCGCGTCGCCCGCGGTCGTGGCCTGCCCCTGGAACAGGTGGAGGGCGTGGCCCAGGGACGTGTCTGGTCCGGCGCCCATGCACAGGGCATCGGCCTGGTGGACCGCATTGGCGGGCTGGGTGAGGCCCTGCATTCCGCGGCTGAACTGGCGGGTCTGAGCGCGTATCGGGTGCAGGTGATCGAACCCGGGCTCAGTCCCCGCGACCTGTTGCTGCAGCAACTGTTCGAGGCGCGCGTGCTGGCCGGCCGGGGAGGCAGCCACGGGGGCGATCCGCTGGCGCAGCGGACGGGGAATCCCATGACCGGGCTGCACTGGCTGGCTCGCCTGGGTGAGGACTGGCGGCGCCTGCTCTTCCCCGGTGATCCGCGGGCACTCTATCTGTACTGTGTGGAGTGCAGCAGGCCCTGAGTGTGGCGCCGTGATTTGCTAAACTCTGGGCGACGTCTGCACTGGCCTGTGAGGCCCCATGCCCTTTTCCCAGCTCGGCTTGCTGCCCGGAACCCGTCTGCAGGTATCGGCCCTGGGGTCTGATCACCGCAAGCACCAGTTCGCTGCAAGCTACATCGGCTATCAACCGGGCCAGGCCCTGCTGATTTCACCCCAGGGCCGGGCCACGGGCATTGGCCTGCGTCCGGGGCTGCGTCTGGTGGTCAGCGTCGCCCTGCCCACCACCCTGGCGACCTTCGCCACCACGGTGGAGTCGATCACCCGGGTGCCGTTTCCCCATATTTATCTGCGCCTGCCCGGGGAGGTGCGGCAGCGGCAGCTGCGTGCCGTGCCTCGGGTGCAGGTAACGCTGCCGCTGGTGATTCGAAATGCCGAACAGCCGGAGCGCAGCTGGCGGGGCGAAGTGCTTGACCTCAGCCTGAACGGGCTCAAGTTCGGGTGCCATGAGGAGTGTGGCCGCATCGGCGAAACCCTGCAGCTGACCGCCACCCTGCGTGCAGGTGGGGTGGCTCGCGACTGTGCACTCAATGCGCGGATCCGCTCCCGGCCCGTGGCGGATACTCTCAGCAGTGACTTTCCCCAGGTTTATGGTGTCGAGTTCGTCGAACTGGGGGACGACGACCGGGTGTATCTGCACGGGTTGGTGATGGAGCAGCTGCACGCGGGCTGCGTGGTCCTGTTCTGAGGGGAGCCGAATGCCGGGATTCTCACTGAAGGCCCGCTTGCGGAGTGTCGGCTACGCCCTCGCGGGCCTTGCCTGGTTGCTGCGCAGCCAGCACAACACGCGCATTCACCTGGCCAGCAGCCTGGCTGTCATCGCTCTGGCGGGGTGGCTCCGGGTGCAGAGGGAGGACTGGTTATGGCTGCTTCTGGCGATTGCCATGGTCTGGGCAGCCGAGCTGTTCAATACTGCGCTGGAGCAGCTCGCCGATGCGTTGATGCCCGGGCAGCACCCACTGGTCGGTCGCGCCAAGGACCTCGCCGCCGCGGCGGTACTGGTGACGGCCATACTGGCGCTGTTCATCGGTCTGCTGGTGTTCTGGCCCTACCTGTTGCCGCTGGCGCAGAACTGAACGGCGTTCTGAACCCTTCGCTGATACCCTGGTGCCGGCAGGCTGTGCCGGAACAGCCCCTCCGCCCTTTTGCCCTGCCGGACCGGCTCAGGCGGCTGTCGCGGCGAGTTTGCGGGTGTCACTGCCGAACCAGGTGCGGAAGTCGTCCAGGATCATGTACAGGCAGGGGATCAGCAGCAGGGTGATCACCGTGGCGAAGATGATGCCAAAGGCGAGAGAAACCGCCATGGGCAACACCAGCTGGGCCTGCAGGCTGGACTCCAGCAGCATGGGCAGCAGGCCGAAGAAGGTGGTCAGAGACGTCAGCATGATGGCGCGATAGCGCCGCGAACCGGCATCGACCACCGCTTCCAGCAGGGGCTGGCCCGCGGCCCGGGCGCGATTCACGAAGTCGACCATGATCAGGCTGTCGTTGACCACCACGCCTGAGAGTGCAATGACTCCGAAGAAGGACATCATGTCGAAGGGAATACCGACAATGATGTGGCCGACGATGGCACCGATGATGCCGAACGGAATCACGCCCATGATGATCAGTGGCTGCAGATAGGATTTCAGCGGAATGGCGAGCAGGGCGTAAATACCGAGCAGCGCCAGCGCAAAACCGGTGAACAGGCTGGTGAACAGCTTGGCGGCCTCTTCGCTTTCGCCATCGAGTCGGTAACTGACCCCGGGGAACTGCTGCTGCAATTGCGGCATGAAATCCGACGTAATGCTGTTCAGGATACGCGAGGGTTCCACCAGATTTTTGTCCGCCTCGGCGGAAACGGTGATGGCGCGCTCGCCGTCGATGCGGGTGATGCGGCTGAAGCCGGGCTCCACCTCGGCGACGGCGACGGCACTGAAGGGCAGTTCGTAACCCTGGGGCGTGCGCACCTCCATGTTCTCAAGGTCGGCGACGTGGCGGCGCTGCTCTTCGGGGTAGCGCACCATGACGCGGACTTCCTCGTTGCCGCGTTGCACGCGCTGGGCCTCGGCCCCATAGAAGGCATGGCGTACCTGCGTCGCCAGATCACTGAGGGTCAGCCCCACGGCCTCCGCCTCGGGGCGAATGCCAAGGACGATTTCATCGCGCACCGCACTGGCGCCATTGCGGATATCGTAGACACCGTTGTAGGTGGCGAGGTGGGCTTCGAGTTCCCGTGCGGCAAGCTCGAGCTGTGCCATGTCCCTGCCCACCAGCTTGAAGCCCAGGGCGGGGCCGCCCATGTCGTCGGCGGAGGAAATTGACAGCACCTCGGCGCCGGGTATTCCACCAATC
>JBJHBY010000067.1:11661-15259 GCA_050485745.1 Gammaproteobacteria bacterium
GGGAGATGTCGTCGGCGGTGAGGCTGCGCGCCTCGTTGCGGGTCAGTTCCACCATGAAGCTGGCGCGGCGACCGTCGGCACCCCATGAAAAGACGTGCTCCACAAAGCCTTCGCCATGGCTGCTCTGGCGCCGGTAGTCGTCGTTCACGGCATGCAGGGCCGCCTGCATGCGCTGGTAGGCCGCGCGGGTTTGCTGCTCCGCGGTGCCCTCGACCATCTGCAGGTCGGCGCGCACGAAATCCCCCGGCACATGGGGCACCATCACGTAGCGCACCACGCCCCCGGCGACCAGGCCGGCGGTGAGAACCAGCATGGCCAGGAAGCTGGCCGCGGTGAGATAGCGACGTTCGATGCAGCGGCGGATGGCCGGCCGGTAGACGGTGTCGATGAACAGCACCAGCAGGGTGTTGCAGAAGCGCTGGGCACTGTTCAGGTGCAGCCAGATGCCGGTGCGCCCGGGCGGGCTGTGGGCCAGGTGCGCCGGCAGAATCCACTTCGACTCGATCAGGGAGAACACCAGGCACAGGATGACGACCCAGCCGCAGGCGGCGGGAAACGGCGCGAACACGCCGTCACTGAACAGGGTCGGGCTGAAGGCAACGATGGTGGTGAGTACACCGAACGTCGCGGGAACCGCCACGCGCCTGGCGCCCTCGATAATGGCGTCGACACTGTGCCCCTTGCGCTCGGTTTCGCTGTAGGCACTCTCGCCAATAATAATGGCGTCGTCCACCACGATACCGAGGACGAGAATGAACCCGAACAGGCTGATCATGTTGATCGAGACGTCGATCGGGTCCAGCGGCAGCAGGGCGAAGGCACCGAGAAAGCACAGGGGCAGGCCGGCCATCACCCAGAAGGCCAGCTTGATGTCGAGGAACAGGCTGAGAACGATGAACACCAGCAGGGCGCCCAGGGCGAGGTTGCCCAGCATCATCTGCAGGCGGCCTTCGAGGTAGTAGGTGATGTCCGCCCAGTAGTCGATCGACACACCCTCCGGCAGGGTCGGGCGTTTGCGCTCCACGTAGTCCCTGGCCGCACGGGCCACGGTGATCAGGTCCTGGTTGCCGACGGCATAGACGGTGATGGCCATGCCGAAGCGGCCGTTGAACATGGAGAAGCCATCCTGCTCAACGAAGCCGTCACGTACCGTGGCGACGTCGCCCAGATACAGCCGCGTGCCATCCGCGTGGGTCAGCAGCACCACGCGCTCGAAAGCATGCTGGTCGTAGGCCTGGCCGCGCGCGCGCAGCATGATGTCGCCGCTCGGTGTGCGAATGGAGCCGCCGGGCAGGTCCAGCGAGGAGGCGCGGATCGCCGCCGCGACCTGGTCCAGGGTCAGGTTGTACTGGCGCAGGGTGGCCTCGGAGACCTCGATGGCGATTTCGTCGTCGCGGGCACCGAAAATCGTGACGTAGGCGATATCCGGTTCGCGCAGCATCTCCTCGCGGACTTCTTCCACCAGATTTTTCATGGTGCGTTCGTCGAGGTCGCCGTAGACCTGCACGTTGATGGCGTGCTCGCGCATGCGCACCTGGTTGATCACCGGCCGCTCGGCTTCCTGCGGGAAGCTGGTGATGCCGTCGACGGCGCTCTTGATCTCATCCATGGCGACCAGCACGTCATAGTCGTCATGGATTTCGATCTGCAGGCTGGCGAGGGATTCCGAGGCGGTGGCATCGATGCGTTTGATCGCCTCGATGTCCTTCAGCGCCTCCTCGATCTTCATCACCAGGCCGCGCTCGACCTCCTCGGGGGCCGCGCCGGGATAGATCATGGTGATGCTCACCAGGTTGAGCACAAACTCCGGCATCACCGTGCGCTTGATGTTGAACACGGAGTAGAGGCCGACCACGATGATCAGGGCCATCAGCAGGTTGGCCGCGACCGGATTGCGCGCGAACCAGGCGATGATCCCCCTGTGGGTATCGATCTCCTGTGCCGGTGCGTCGCTCATGCCGGCCCTCCGGGCATCGCAGCGGTCTCCGCATCCTGCCCGTTGTTGCGATCATCGCCGCCATTGCCGGCGCCGGGCATATCCACCTGTTCCGTATCCACCTGTTCGAAGTCCCCGTGCAGGCCCTCCTGCAGGCGGTCGCTGCGCAGGCTGCGATTGATGCGCACCGGGGTGCCGGTGACGGCCCCGCTGAGACTGGACAGGGCGACTCGCTCGCCGCTCTCCAGACCGGCGCTCACATAGATCTCGTCGCCGTCCGTGCGCAGGATATCGACCCGCCGGCTGATCAGGCGGTCGTTGTCGTCGACCACCCAGATCAGGTTGCCCGCGCGCAGCACCTGCCGCGGCAGGACCACCAGATCACGCATCAGGCGACCCTCGACCTGGGCGGTGACGAATGTGCCCGCGCGCAGCGGCTGCATGCGCGGCCGTGCCACGCCGTACGGGTCCTCGACCTCTGCGACCACGAACAGGACGCGTCGTTGCTCGTCGAAGACACCCTCGGTGCGGGTGATGTGGGCGCGCCATTCGAACCACTCGTCGCCGATCTGCGTGCCCAGAGTGACCCGGGGGCGCTGATTGTCCTGGTCGGTGGCCTCGGGCAGGTTCAGGTAGCTCAGGCGGTTGGTGGGAATCGGCAGGCGCACCTCGGCGAGGCCGAGGGCGAAGATGTCGGCCAGTGTGGCACCGACACCGAGGAACTGGCCGATGTCGGCGTGAATTTGCCGCACCATGCCGTCATAGGGCGCGCGGATCACCGTGCGCTCGAGCTGGTCCCGGGCGAAGGTGAGATTGGCCTCGGCCGCGGCGAGTTCGGCTTCGGCATGCTCCAGCTGGGGCTTGCGCAGTGCCAGGGCCTCTGCGTCCGGCGTGCGCTGCACGTCGCGCCGGAATTTCAGCCAGTCCTGGTAGGCGACCTCGGCCTGGCCGCGCTCCAGCGCCAGCTGGCTGCGGGCGCTGGCCACAGCCGCCTCGGCGCGACGCAGGTCGGCAACATAGTTGCGCTCGTCGATACGCAGCAGCACGTCGCCGCGGCGGAACATCCCCCCGGCCACGAAGGTGGGAGACACCTCCACCACTTGCCCCGAAACCTCGGTCGCCAGGGTGGTGCGCGTGCGTGGCGTTACCGTCCCCTGGCTGCGCACGTTGATGCGGATATCCTGCTTCACCGCCTCGGCCACGTCGACCAGCACGGGCTGTCGTTCGACCACCCGCTGCTCGGGCTCCGGGCGCAGCATGAACATCAGTACTGCCAGCAGTACCGCAACGGCGACCAGGGCGGGGGGGAGCAGGACTCGACGATTGAAGGGCACGGGCAGGGATCCGGGCTTGGGCTGGCAAGACGCGCTTTATAGCATGGGCTCAGCGGGGTCGGGGTTAACGCTCGATTAACTCTCGTGCGGGCGCGCATTCTATCAGGCCGCAGGTATCCGCGCCTCCTGTTCCCGGGGTTGCCCGGTCGGCGTGACGGAGGACGGGTGGCCCGGCCCCTTTGAGAGTGCCGAGAAGCGCAGCGCCCCGGCCGTCCCGGCGCGAGGACTGTTGGAGCCGTGGCCACAGGCCACGGCTCCTGAGTCCCGAAAATCGCGCAGCGATTTTGGTCGAGTTCCGCATCGCAGGCCGGGGTGCGAGCATCGCAGG
>JBJHBY010000068.1:0-2916 GCA_050485745.1 Gammaproteobacteria bacterium
GGCGGTGATGGAGCAGTAGATCAGGCGTGGATTGATTTCGCTCAGGCGTGCGTAGTCGATGCCCAGGCGCTGTGTCGTTCCGGGGCTGAAGCTCTCGACCAGGATGTCCGCATCGCGCACCAGGTCGAGCAATGTCTGCAGATCATCCTTTTGCTTGAGATCGAGAATCGCGCTGCGTTTGCCGCGGTTCCAGGCGACGTAACCGGACTGATGGCGGAAGGGGTCTCCCCCCGGCGGCTCGATCTTGATCACATCGGCGCCATGATCCGCCATCAGCATGGTGGTCATCGGGCCGGCTATGCCCCAGGAAAGGTCGAGTACAAGCAAGTTGTCGAGCACACCAGCCATGGAAGGAACCTCTCGCTGCCGGATTACCGCTGTGAATCCCGTATCTGCATGCCCGGGACCACTGCCGCAGGCTGGATGTGGCCATGGGGGATGGCCCGGTGGATTTCAGTCTAGGTAAGGCCCGGGAGCGCGCCCATATCGAAAAACGACAGTCGGACTATCTGAAACTGACATCGCCGGGGTCGCCGGCAGGAGGGGGTTTGGGCTTTATTTGAGTCTGACTCATTTGCTGCTATGATCAGGCCATAACAAGGCAAATGATACCGTCCCGGCCTGGCGCCGGGGCAGTGAGGGGAGGGGTCATGGCTGCATTGGGTCTGATCAATCGCTATGCTCGGGCGTTGCTGGCCAGCGCCGTTGCCCGGGGTCATGCCCTGGAATCGCTCTGTGATCATGTCGGGGTCTCTCCGCAGTGCATCCACTCGGCGGAGCTGACATTTGGCGCGGAGAACTATCCCCGGCTGTATCGTCATGTTTGTCGCGTACTGGATGACGAGTTCTGCGGCATGACGCGGCATCCATGCCAACCGGGAACCCTGGCCCTGATGTGTGAGTTGGTGCTGGGTTCGGGAAGCCTCGAGGCGGCCTTGCAGAAGGCGTTTCGCTTCTATTATGTGACCACCGAGGATGTTCGTTTTGAATTGCTGCGGGAGCAGGAGGGGGCTGTGATCCGCCTGCGGCTCGATGACTCGCTGCCGGATCGTTTCAATTTCTTCGGCGAGTGGTGGTTGTTGTTCTGGCTGCACTTTTCCAGCTGGCTGGTCGGCCGGGAGATACCGCTCTCCCGGGTGTGCTTTCGGCACAGGCAGAGCGGATTTGTCGAGGAGTACTCCCAGGCTTTTGGGCCACACTGCGAATTCCGAAGCCGGGAAAACTGCCTGGTTTTCGACGCCCGCTATCTCTCCATGCCGATCGTCAAGAGCGATGCGGATCTGCATGCGTTTCTTTCCTTGCGCAAGTACGACCTGGTCACCTTCTTTGGGGCTACACCCAGCCTGACCTCCCGGGTGCGTACACGCATGCGCGACAAGTTCTTTTGCATGCAGCAGTTTCTGTCAATGGAGCAGCTCGCTGATGAGCTGCATGTCGGTAGCCAGACCCTGCGTCGGCGACTTGAGGAAGAAGGGACGAGCTATCGGCGCATCAAGGAGGAAATTCGCCGGGAGGCGGCCATGATCTGGTTGCGCGATGTGGAGATACCCATCGTCGAAGTATCGCGGATGAGTGGGTTCGCCGAGGCCAATGGGCTGTCCCGGGCAGTGAAATCCTGGGTTGGTCTCAGCCCAACCGAGTATCGACGCACGATTCTCTCCGCAAGACGGCAGTATGTTTCCCCGCAGGGCGGCATGCTGTAACGCGCTGTCGCCGCGGCGCGTCCCGGTGCCGTGCCGGTTGAGGGCCAGGTGCGCCCGCCATAATTAAGCCGGTGTCAATAAAGGGAAAGAAATTTGTCAGTTTTGGTGCTGGCAGGGGTATTTGTTCGCTGGGTAAGGTTGGCTTTGATCTGACAACCCGGAGTGGCAGGCCTTGGTCCCGCGCACCATTTTCGAGCCGGAGCATGAACTGTTCCGGGAGTCCGTGCACCGCTTCCTCGAGCGTGAGGCCGCCCCCTTTCATGAGAGCTGGGAGGAGCAGGGGCAGGTCAGTCGCGAGCTCTGGCTCAAGGCGGGGGCGCAGGGCTTTCTCTGCCCCATGGCGCCGGAGGAGTTTGGCGGTTCAGGCGCTGACTTTCGCTACCACGCCGTCGTCTGTGAAGAGCTGTACTCTGCGGGGCTGACCGGGCCCGGCTGGACCCTGCACAGCGACGTCGCCTTGCCCTATCTCCTGCACCATGGTTCCGAGGCGCAAAAGCGCAAGTACATTCCCGGGATGGTCCGCGGCGAGATCATCGCCGCCATCGCCATGACCGAACCGGGAGCCGGATCCGATCTCCAGGGTGTGCGTACACAGGCTGTGCGGGACGGCGACGGCTGGGTGCTCAACGGTGCCAAGACCTTTATCACCAACGGCCAGATGGCGGATGTCATCATCGTCGTTGCGCGAACCGATCCCTCAGCCGGTTCACGTGGCATCAGCCTCTTTCTGGTGGATGCGGATACACCGGGGTTTTCGCGTGGACGCAATCTGAAAAAAATCGGTCTCCGGGCCCAGGACACGTCGGAACTGTTCTTTGAGGATATGTACCTGCCGGGCGAAGCGTTGCTGGGTGAAGTCAATCGGGGCTTTGCCTGCCTGATGCAGGAACTGCCCCAGGAGCGGCTGACCATCGCCATCAGTGCGGTTGCCTCACTGCGTTCAGTGCTTCGCCAAACCATCGATTACGCCCGCGAGCGCAAGGCTTTTGGCCGATCGCTGATGGATTTCCAGAACACGCAGTTCGAGCTCGCGGAAATGGCCGCTGAGAGCACGGTCATGCAGGTCTTCATTGATCGATGTATCGAGCTTCATCTCGAGGGGAAGCTCGATGTCCCGACCGTTGCAAAGGCAAAACTCCTTTCCACCGAGCTGCAATGCCGGGTCATCGACCGCTGCCTGCAACTTCACGGAGGATATGGCTACATGTGGGAG
>JBJHBY010000068.1:2926-14895 GCA_050485745.1 Gammaproteobacteria bacterium
AACGCATCTCGGGCGGCAGCAGTGAGATCATGAAGCTTGTCATTGCACGCGATCTTTGAACAGAAACAGCAGTCGGGATGTTGATCATGCAGGTTCCGTACAAGGTTCTGGTCGCCAATCGCGGTGAAATCGCCGATCGTGTTCTTCGCGGCCTGCGCGAACTCGGGGTCCGGTCGGCACTGCTCTACCATGCCAGTGAAGCCAATAGCCCGATTCTCTCGCGGGCCGATGAATGCTACGAAGTGGCGGGAGACACACCCACGGCCGCCTATCTTGATATTGATCAGATTGTGTCAATCTGCCGTGATAACAGAGTCAATGCGGTTCACCCGGGTTACGGATATCTCGCCGAGAACGCCCGGTTCGCGAAAGCACTTGACGATGCCGGTATCGCTTTCATTGGCCCGGCGCCGGAAGTGATCGAACTGATGGGCGACAAGATCGGGTCGCGCAGTTTTGTGGAGCGCCATGGGTTTCCGGTCGCGCCATCGGAGAACTTCGAGGGCGATCTGGACGACTTCAAGCAGCGTGTTCGCGCCCTGGGCTTTCCCGTGGTCATCAAGGCCTCCGCCGGCGGGGGTGGCAAGGGCATGCACATCGTGCGCAGCGACGACGAGCTTGTTCATGCTGTCGGTGTCGCCGTCAACGAGGCCGAGCGCTATTTTGCCGATGGCCGGGTCTACGCTGAGCGCTATATTGACCGGCCGCGTCATATTGAGGTGCAGATTCTGGCCGATCACCATGGTCATTGCATTCATCTGTGGGAGCGCGAATGTTCCGTCCAGAGGCGCTTCCAGAAGGTGATTGAAGAGTCGCCCGCGCCGGGGCTTTCAGATGAACAGCGGCGGCGCATCTGTGAAGTGGCAGTAGGGATTGCCCGGGCGGCCTCCTACACCAACGCGGGAACGGTGGAGTTCATTCTGGATGAGTCCGGCGAGTTCTACTTTCTGGAGATGAATACCCGAATCCAGGTGGAGCACCCGGTAACCGAAATGATCACCGCTCAGGACATCGTGGCATGGCAGCTGCGCATTGCCCGGGGTGAACCCCTGAATATTGATCAGGAACAGGTGGTCTGTCGTGGACACGCCATCGAATGCCGTATCTGCGCGGAGGAGCCTGAGAACGACTTTCTGCCCTGCACCGGGCGTGTTCTGGCCCTGAATGAGCCCCGGGGCGAGGGTGTCAGGTTCGATAGTGGCCTCTATACAGGGCAGGCAATTACGTCCTCGTTTGACCCGATGCTGGCCAAGCTGATCGTCCACGCCGGGGATCGCTCCGGTGCGATAGCCCGTATGAGGGAGTCGCTGCGGAAGCTTGTCCTGCTCGGGGTATCCAGCAATATCAATTTCCTGCAGCGAGTACTGGGCCACTGCGATTTCGCGGAAGGAAAGGTTCATACGGGGTTTATTCCCGATCACCCGGAGCTCCTGGTCGAGGAGTCACCGGACGTCGCCGAGCTGCATGCCCTTCTCGCCGTAGCCACCCTGACGGACCCTGACTACATTCGCGCCGGGCAACTTCTGCCGTCGCTGCATCGGCAAATGGGTCAATGGAGGAATTGACATGAGGTACCTCTGGCGCATGGGGGACGCGGAGCACCCGGTGGCACCCGTCACATGGCATGACGACGGTGCACAGCTGCATATTGACGGGGCGGGCGTGGATGCGCGAATTCGCTCGATCTCGCCTGAGCTGCACGAAGTCCGGATCGACGGGCACGTGAGTCAGGTGTATGCGGTGCATCATGGAGACGCCACTTATCTTCATGGCTTCGGCCGTTGCTTCAGGGTGGATCGGGTTGACCCGATCAGACAGCTGGATGGGTCGGGCACGGATGGCGAGGGCCAGGTGCGTGCGCCCATGCCCGGCGTGGTCGTTTCCGTCGATGTGGTTCCTGGTCAGAAGGTCTCTCGGGGTGAACGTCTGCTGGCGATCGAGAGTATGAAGCTGCTGTCCGAAATGCGCGCACCCTGCGATGGGCTTGTCGAGGCCTTGCATGTTGCTGCCGGCGAAGGCTTCGAAAGAGACGCGCTCCTGGTCGAGCTGCGGCCGCTGCAGGAAGATAAAGAGGTGGCGGGGTCATGAAGCGCATTCGATCAGCCATCAATACGGCCTCGGCAGAGTACGGCCGGAATTTTGAGCATAATCGCCAGCTTGGCCTGGCGTTTCGTGAACGGCAGGCACGGGCCCGGCAGCAGCGCCCGCAGCGCGATATTGATCGCCTGGAGCGTCAGGGAAAGATGCTGCCGAGAGAGCGTATCGAGCGGCTGCTCGACCCGGGAACGCCCTTTCTTGAGTTGTCCTCCCTCGCGGCCTGCGAGCACTATGACGGTGCCTCTCCCGGTGCCAGTTGCATTGTCGGCATCGGCTGCGTCAGCGGTCGCGAGGTGCTGATACGGGCTGACGACAGCAGCGTCAAGGGTGGCGCCTGGTATCCGCTCACCGTCAAGAAGATCGTTCGCGCGCTGGACATCGCCATCGAGAACCGCTTGCCGGTCGTCCATCTTTGCGACAGCGCCGGTGGATTCCTGCCCATGCAGTCACAGTTGTTCGGCGATCGCTACCACGCCGGGCGAATCTTCCGCAATCAGGCGATTCTGAGCAAGATGGGTGTGAAGCAACTGGCGCTGGTTTTTGGCCATTGCACCGCCGGAGGGGCTTATATCCCGGCGCTCAGCGACTACTCGGTGATTGTGCGTGGCACTGGCGCGGTGTTTCTGGGCGGGCCGCCGCTGGTCAAGGCGGCAACCGGCGAGGATGTGACCGTCGAGGAATTGGGTGGCTGCGATTTGCATACGCGGGTCAGCGGCACCTGCGACTATCCGGCTGCCAGTGAAGAAGAAGCCATTGCCATTGGGCGCGAGATTGTCGAGCAATGGGAGCGTGCCGGGAAGACTCCGGTCCAGTGGCAGGAGCCCGAGGCCCCCTGGTACGACCCCGGGGAGCTCTACGGCATCATCCCCGATGACATCAAGAAGCAGTTCGATATGCGTGAGGTGATTGCCCGTATTGTCGATGGCAGTCGCTTTCACGAGTATCAACCGGCCTACGGCACATCCCTTGTGTGCGGGTATGCCCACATCTGGGGCTACAAGGTCGGTATTCTCGCCAACAATGGCGTCCTGTTCAATGACAGCTCCCTGAAGGGTGCGCATTTCATTGAACTGTGTAATCAGAATCGAACTCCGCTGGTTTTTCTGCAGAACATTACCGGCTTCATGGTCGGGCGCGAGTATGAGAAGGCGGGGATTACCAAGGATGGTGCCAAGATGATCATGGCCCAGGCGTGTGCGTCCGTCCCGAAATTTACGGTCATGTGCAATGGCAGCTTCGGTGCCGGAAACTACGGCATGTGCGGGCGTGCCTTCGATGGCCGCTTTCTGTTCAGCTGGCCCAACAGTGAGATCTCCGTCATGGGTGCGGGCCAGGCGGCGAGTACCTTGGCCACCATCAAGCTGACCCAGCTGGCTCGCGAGGGGCGTACGCTTTCCGGGGAGGAGGCCTCCAGGATCGAGGAGGAGACCTTGCGTGATTTCCAGCACCAGAGCAGCGCCTGGTATACGACCTCCGAACTGTGGGATGACGGCATCATTGACCCTCTGGATACCCGGAATTCCCTCGGCCTGGCTTTGTCCGCGGCGCTCAACGCACCCTTCGGCCCCGATGGATATGGTGTGTTCAGGTTTTGATTTTTCGATCCGATCCAGGAGTTGACGGATGTCTGCCATGCACGCATTTGATCTCAATGATGAGCAAGTCAGCTTTCTCGATGTGGCTGATCGATTCAGTCGCGAGCGCTTGTGGCCTCTCGCCGCGAGAATGGACAGAGACGAGTGGTTCCCGGAGGACCTGTTCCTTCAGTTCGGAGAGTTGGGCCTGCTCGGCGTGACGGTACCCGAGGTCTACGGCGGTGTCGGCCTTGACCTGCTCACCGCCGGCCTGGTCCTGCAGGGGCTTGCGCGCTGGAATCACGCCGCCGCGCTGAGCTGGGTGGCCCACGACAATCTGTGCCTGAATAATCTGTATGCCAATGGCAGTGATTACCTGAGGGAGAAGTATCTTCCGGGACTCTGTCGCGGGGAGTTGATCGGCGCCCTGGGGCTTACCGAGCCCGGGGCGGGCTCCGACGCATTGGGCTCCATGCGCACGACAGCGCGCCGCGACGGCGATTCCTTCGTGCTGAATGGCAGCAAGATCTATATTACCAACGGCCCGGTGGCGGATGTGCTTCTGGTGTATGCCCGCTCTCCGGGCAGCAGTGGCTCCGAGGGGATTTCCGCATTCGTTGTGGAAAAGAGTTTTCCGGGATTTTCCGTCGCACAGAAACTGGAAAAAATGGGTTTTCGCGGTAGCCCCACAGGGGAGCTGGTGTTCAACGACTGTCGGGTGCCCGCGCGAAACCTGGTGGGCGAAGAGGGTCAGGGCAAGCGCGTTCTGATGAGTGGCCTGGACCTCGAGCGCGCCATGATTTCGCCGATCTGCCTGGGCATTTCCGAACGCGCAATGCAGTTGTCGCTGGACTACGCGCGCACCCGTCACCAGTTTGGAAAACCGATAGCAAGCTTCCAGCTGATTCAGGCCAGGCTGGCGGACATGTATACCTGTATTGAAACCATGCGCACCTTCACTTATCGCGCACTGGCCAGTGCCTCGGGCTTGCAGCACGGCGAGGCGGGGCGTGGCGAGATCCACAAGCTTACCGCCGCGTCTGTGATGTACGCGGCCAATACGATGAACCGGGTTCTGGATTCGGCCTTGCAGATTCACGGTGGCAGTGGCTATATCCGGGAGTCCGAGATCAACCGTCTCTACCGTGCCACCAAGCTGCTCGAAATTGGCGCGGGAACGACGGAGGTGCGGCAGATGATCATCGCCGGTGAGCTGCTGAAGTCGTCCTGATTCACGCACGCGACGCCGGCCTTCATGTCCTGGTTTTGGCGTTGTGAAACGAGGGGCCGGGAGGGTATGCACGCCCTGAACCGGCCAATAGAATGACGCCATGAGCAGCCGTTTCGATCATTGGCAGTCTCCGCCGGAGCACCCGTTGAGCGGTCGCGAGGTCCGGCTCGAGTGTGCCGCGGGGTATGGCTATGCACGCTCGTTGCTGCGCGACATGGGCGCGCGGGTTGCGTCCTCTCAGCGCGAGGGTCGCGCAGAGCGCCTGCCCGATCCGCAGCTGGCCTGGGCGCAGAGCGGCGCCATGTGGCTCACGGGGCGCGCGGATGGCCCGCCCCTGTGTTGCCCGGTACCGATCGCCGATATTGCCCGTGGTGTGATGCTGGCCCTCTCCGCCCTGGCGCCGGGCGTGCGCTTGCCCGACGCCGCACGACTGCTTGCCGAGCGCGCGGCGATTGCCGGTTTGCGGCGTCAGGGTGCTGTTTCCGCGGGGGGCGCCTGCCAGCTGCTGCCCACACTCGACGGTGTGCTGGCGGTCAATTTACCGCGTGAAGACGATTGGCAACTGCTGCCCGCCTGGCTCGGTGGCGGCACCTATGGTGATTGGAACGCCGTGGCTGAGGAGCTGTTCCGACGTCGTTGCGGCGATCTGCTGGAAACCGCCGGATTACTCGGGCTCGCGGTTGCACCGATGACCGAGGCTGCGGATGACGCCACGAGCTGGTATCGCGTTTCGCATACCGGGCGGCCCCGTATGCCGTTTCGGTCGCCCAGGGTGCTGGACCTCTCTGCCCTGTGGGCCGGCCCCCTGTGTGGTCACCTCTTTACCCTTCTGGGAGCGGAGGTGATCAAGGTGGAGAGTCGCAGGCGACCGGACGGAGCACGCGCCGGCCCTCCGGCTTTTTTTGACCTGATGAACACAGGCAAGGCCAGCGTCGCTGTCGATCTGGACACCGCCGAGGGGCGCGAGCAATTGCGGCGCCTGTTTCTCTCCGCGGATATCGTGATCGAGAGCAGCCGGCCCCGCGCCCTGCAACACCTGGGTTTCCGCGCCGAGGAATTGCTCAACGACCGCCCCGGACTCACCTGGATCAGCATTACCGGTTACGGCCGGGAACAGGGGCATCGCATCGCCTATGGCGACGATGCCGGCGTTGCGGGCGGGCTGAGCGCGGCGTTGTGGCGGTCTGCTGGTGAGCGGGTGTTCTGTGCTGATGCGATTGCCGATCCGCTCACTGGCCTGCATGCGGCACTGGCGGGCTGGGCGAGCTGGCTGGGCGGAGGCGGACGCCTGCTCGATGTTGCCCTTGGCCCGGTGGTGCGTCACTGCGCGAGGCAGCCGTCGGCGAATCTGCTGCCGGTGGAGCCGGTTTCCGGCGCGGAGGATGACTGGCAGGTGATTCATCCGGACGGGGTCTTCCCCGTCGCGCGCCCGATCGCCCGGGTCGCCGGTGTGCCGGCCCGCGCCCTTGGGGCTGACAACGCGGCGCTACTGCGCCGATCGGGGTTGGCATGCTGATCAGGGGTGCGGAGGTCGGCCCGGGTTGCGCGATGGACCTGCGTATCGCCGGGGGCAGTATCGCAGAGATGGCGCCGCGCCTGTCGGGGCACAAGGGGGAGCATCATGTGGAGGCCCGCGGTTGTACCCTGCTGCCGGGCCTGCACGATCACCACCTGCACCTGCTGGCCCTTGCCGCGGCGCGTACGTCCCTGCAGTGCGGGCCGCCGCAGGTTCATGATCGCGAGGCACTCGCGGTGAAGCTTGCCGAAGCCTGTGCCCGGCAGCCCGCCGGAGTGCGTGGTATTGGCTACAGCGAAACCCCTCCCTACATTGATCGTTCATGGCTGGATGCACTCAGTGGTGATACCCCGGTGCGTATCCAGCACCGCAGCGGGCGCCTGTGGATTCTCAACAGTGCTGCGATGGCGCGACTCCGCAGCATACCGGAATGGCCGCAGGGGGCCGAGCGTGACGCCAGGGGACAGCCCACGGGGCGCTTCTTTCATCTCGATGCCTGGCTTCGCGAGCACCTGCCATCGATGCTGCCGCCGCTCGCGCCTGTGAGCCTGGAGCTGGCTCGACTGGGTGTCACCGGGGTGACCGATGCCGGGCCGGATAACGACGACGCGGTGCTGGCCCTGCTTGCCGCCGCTCAGGCAGGGGGTGACCTGCGCCAGCGTGTGCGCTTGATGGGGAAAGCGTGTTTGTCATTGCATACGGCCCCCTGGCTGACCACCGGAGAGCACAAGATTTACCTGCGTGAAGCCAGCTTGCCGGCGTTTGATGAATTGTGCGGAACCATCGGCGCCAGCCACGCCAGGGGGCGTGGTGTGGCCTTTCATTGTGTCACCCGCGCCGAACTCCAGTTCGCACTGGCGGCACTGCGGGAGGTTGGCAGCCGCCGCGGAGACCGCATCGAACACGCATCGCTGGCGGATGATGCGGCCATCGCACAGATGCGCAGCCTCGGGGTCACGGTGGTTACCCAGCCGAATTTTGTGTTCGAACGGGGTGACCGCTACCTGTCTGAAGTGGCGGCGGAGGACCAGGCGGTGTTGTATCGGGGACGCGCCTTTCTCGACGCCGGCGTGAAACTCGCGGCGGGTACCGATGCCCCCTTCGGGGATCCCGACCCCTGGCAGGCGATACTCGGCGCCCGTGCGCGCAGCACCCGGGCCGGCCGGGTCCTGGGTGGCGGTGAGGCCCTGAGTGCCGGGCAGGCGCTGGCACTGTTCACCGGCGACCCCGCCGATCCGGGGCGACAGCGTCGCCTGCAGGCCGGTGCGCCGGCGGATCTTTGTCTGCTGCGCGGCGAGTGGCGCGAGGTGCTGGCGGAACCCTGCCGCGAACGGGTGCGCCTGACCCTCTGTGACGGGCAGGTGATCTGGGCTGAACAGGCCTGAGCCGATCCGCTCAGGGCATCAGCCATTCCCGAATCTGCCGTCGCAGCAACTTGCCCATTTCGTTGTACGGCAGGGCTTCCACGAACAGGATGCGCTCGGGCACACGTGAAGAGCGCAGTGCATCGCGCACATGCTGCTGCAGGCTTGTGGTGTCCACCGTCATGCCGGAGCGCGTGATCACCGCGGCGGCGACGGCCTCACCCCATTGCTCGCTGGGCATCCCCACCACGGCGGCTTCGGCCACCGCGGGATGGGTCAGCAGCACATCCTCGACCTCGCCGGGTGAGATGTTTTCGCCACCGCGGACAATGACGTCGTCGGCGCGACCCTCCAGAAACAGGTAGCCTTCGGTGTCGAGGAACCCCGCGTCACGGGTCGGAAACCAGCCGTCGGGATCGAGCTGGCTGCCCTTGCCCACGTACTCGCCTGAAACCTGCGGGCCCCGCACGTACACCTCGCCGTGCGCGCCAGCCGGCAGGATCCCGCCCGCATCGTCGCGGATCTGCAGCTCGATTCCGGGCAGTGCCCGGCCCACCGAGGCCAGGCGACGGCGCGTGGCCGGGTTCTCGCTGGCACTGGCCGCGCGGTGGTCGTCGGGGCCGAGCAGGGTGATGGTGGAGCTGGTTTCGGTCAGGCCGTAGGCGTTGGTGAAATCCACCCCGGGAAACAACCGCAGGGCCGCCTCGATCACCCCCTGGGGCATCTTGCCGCCACCGTAGGCGAGGGCACGCAGGGTGGGCAGGCCGGCATCCCCGGCGCCGCACTTTTGCAGTTGTTCAACGATACGCGCCAGCATGGTGGGAACGAGAAAAGCGTGGGTGACCTGTTCGCTTCGCGCCAGCGCCAGCCAGCTCTCCGGGTCGAATGCGGGCAGCATCACCACGCGGCGGCCGGTGTAGGTGGCGCTGATCAGTGCCGAGATGCCAGCGATATGGTAGGGCGGCACGGTGACCAGTACCGCTTCTTCCTCTGCCGCCGCGGCGAAGTCCACGGAGCCAAGAATGTACGAGACCAGGTGGCTGTGGCGCAGCACAGCCGCCTTGGGCTGGCCAGTGGTGCCGCTGGTGAACAGCTGTACCGCGATGTCTTCGGGCTCGGAGGCGGCGGGCTCCGCCACCGCCGTATCCGCGGTGGCAGCGGCCAGCAGGTCGCCGGTGGCCAGTGCCTGCACGCCATTGCGATTGCGAAAGTCCGGCAGGCGCTCGCTACCGGTGACCAGGTAACAGGGCTCGATGCGCGCGAGCAGGGCGTCCAGCTCGGCCGGGGTGAGGCGATAGTTCAGGGGCACGTAGGGCAGGCCGGCGGCGGCCGCGCCAAACAGGGTGATCGGGGTGGCCAGGCTGGCGGTGTCGAGATAGGCCACGTAGCGACCGCCGTTGTGGCGCCACCGCTGGCCGGCGCGGCTGGCGGCCTCGTGGAGTTCGCGGTAGCTGAGGCTGCCCCCGTTGCACTGCACGGCCACGCGCTCGCCCATCGCGTCCGCCGCCATCTGCAGCAGCATCAGAATATTCATCGTGTCAGTCCGAGCTGGGCAAGGCCCTGGCTTCGCGCGGAGCGAGCACCGTGCCGTCGATGGAGAGTGAGCCGGCGCCACCCTTGGTGCAGAGAAGCTCCAGGGCATCCGCCGGATCGACGTAGCGCTTGCCCACCAGTGTGCCCTGGTCGAAGCCCGTGGCGGGCTGGCCCGCGTCGGCGGGCTCGTTCATCTCCAGCATGGGCGTGCCACCACAGTGCAGGTCGACGCTGATCCCTGCCGGGGCCTTCACCACCATGATCTCGGTATCGCAGACCGCGCTTTTCAGTCGCAGTCCCGGTTTGAGTGTCTTCATGTTCACCTCTGCCAAATGTTCACCTCTGCCAATTTGCATCCAGTCCTGTGCAGGCTCTGCCCGAGGCCTTCGACCACCGTATCCCGATGCGAAGGCATGTTATGCAATGCGCGGGCTCGCGCCCATAGCGCCGGCCGACAGCGGTGCTATCCGAAACTGACAGCGGCTCCGTGGGCCCTGGCGCATCGTGGATCGTCAGCCCGGCGACTGGAAATACGCCGGCTTGCCATGCATCCACAGTTCTCCCCAGAGCTGTCCCCCGCCATCGAGGGTCAGGGTTTCTCCGGTGATGAAGTCCCCCGTGGGTCCGGCCAGATAACCGCAGGCATGGGCAATGTCCCATGAGGAGCCGAAGCGCTTCATCGGGTTGGACAGGGTGAAGGCGCTGCGCGCGTTGTCGTCGTAAACATCCATGCCCTCCGTATAAATGATGCCCGGAGCGATGCAATTCACGCGAATGCCATGCTCCGCCCACTCTACCGCTACGGATTTCGACAGATGGATGACGCCGGCGCGGGCGGCACAGGTGTGGGCGCCCCCCAGCATGCCGCGACTGACCACGGTCACGATATTGATGATGCAGCCGCGCATGGCCCGATCACGCCAGCCGCGGGCGGCATTCTGCATCATGTACCAGCTGCCGTTGAGATTGGTGTCGATGACACTGTTCCAGCCCTTGACCGAAAAATCGATCGCCGCCTGCGGGAACTGGCCACCGGCGTTGTTGACCAGAATATCCGCCTCCCAGCCCTCCAGGCGCAGTGCTTCAAACAGTGCGGCGACAGCGTCACTGTCGCGGATGTCCAGGGTCTGTGCCCTGACCGGGAATCCGGAGTCCTGCATGGCCTGTGCCGTGGTGGCGAGCTTCTCCGCCTTGCGGCCGACGATCACCACGCGCGCACCCAGGCGCCCGAAGAGCCACGCGATCGCCTTGCCAATACCACTGCCACCACCGGAGACCAGTGCCGTGCGCCCCTCGAACAAGCCCTCGCGCCACGCGCATGGCAGGGTGGCGAGATCGGCATCATCGAGGTAAGCCTGTTCCACGGTCATTCCCGGCGCCATCCCTGTTTCAGTTTCGGGCCGGGAAGAAGCCCTTCCCGGTCTGCGCCAGCCGCTGCAACAGCGGTGCCGGTTGCCAGAAGCGGGTATCCGCGCCCGGGGTCGCGGCCAGCCGCTGGATCGCCGCGACCACGTGGTCGGCGCCAAGGCTGTCGGCGTAAAACATCGGCCCTCCACGCCAGGCGGGAAAGCCGTAGCCGGTGAGATAGACGACATCGATATCGGCGGCGCGCTGGGCGATGCCTTCATCCAGCAGCTGTGCGCCCTCATTGATCAGTGCCAGGATGCAGCGCTCGATGATGTGTTCGTCGCTGATCGTGCGCGGCGTGATGTGGTGCTCCCGGCGATACTCATCAATCAGCCGCTCGACGATTTGATCGGGCTTCGGTGTGCGGCCATCGCCGCTGTAGTCGTAGACACCGGCGCTGGTTTTCTGTCCGTGCCGACCCAGGTCGTGCACGCGATCCAGCCACTTCGAGTAGCGCAGTTCCGGCATTTCCACATAGCGGCGTCGGCGCACCAGCATGTTCACGTCGATACCCGCCATGTCGAGCATGCGGAACGGCCCCATGGCCATGCCCCAGCGCTCCAGCGCCGCGTCCACCTGCTGTGGCAGTGCACCCTCCTCGACCAGCAGGCCCGCCTGGCGCAGGTACTGCTCGATCATGCGGTTGCCGATGAAGCCATCGCAGACGCGCGCCACCACCCCGACCTTGCCGAGACGACGGGCGAGCTGCATCGTCGTGGCGAGTACGTCATCGCGGGTGTGTCGACCGCGCACGACCTCGAGCAGGCGCATGATCTGTGCGGGCGAGAAAAAGTGGGTGCCGATGACATCACCCGGGCGGCCGGTCGCCTCCGCGAGGCGGTCCAGATCCAGCATCGACGTATTGGAGGCGAGGATGGCACCGGGCCGGAGCACGGCGTCAAGCCGCTGGAAGATCTGTTGCTTCAGTGCCAGATCCTCGAACACCGCTTCGATGGCGATATCCACGTCGGCAAGCGCATCGTAGTTGTCCAGCACCGGTGTCAACGCCTGCAGGCGGCGCTGTTGTTCCGCCGCGCTGATCCGGCCCTTTGCCGCCGCCAGTTCCAACGCCTGGTGGATGCGCGCGACACCGCGTTCGAGCGCGGCGCTTTCGGCGTCGAGCAGAACCACCGGGATGCCGGCATTGAGCAGGGCCAGGGCGATACCGCTGCCCATCAGCCCGGCGCCGACAACGCCCGCCTGCCGCACCGGGCGCGTCTTCACCGCGGGATCGAGCCCCTCCACCC
>JBJHBY010000069.1:0-4978 GCA_050485745.1 Gammaproteobacteria bacterium
CTCCACACCGGCCCGGCTGGCCGGGGTATCGTCGATGGGAGCAATGACCTTGACGAAGCCATCCTCCATGCCGACCTCGATACCGAGGCCACCAAATTCACCCGTGGTATTGATCTGCAGGTCGTCGAAAGACTCGGCATCGAGATACGCGGAGTGGGGATCGAGACCGCTGAGCATGCCGCGAATGGCGTTTTCCAGCAGGGTGCGGTCGTCCACCTCCTCGACATAGCTCTGGCGAATCTGGTTGAAGACATCCGCAAAGGTGCGCAGGTCATCCAGGGGCAGCTCGCCCTCGTCGGCGGCGGCATGTGCCGCAGCACTGATGCCAATGGCCAGCAGCAGACTCGCAGCGAGGCGCAGCCCATTATTCAGACGCTGTTGCATGGAACGAAACCTCTCGGGTGCGACACCGCTGCGACCTGCCGGATGGGGCCGCAAACATGCGGGCCGGCAAGGCATTGTAACCGCTTTGCGCCCGGCACTGCAGCCAGCGCATGCCGCGGCCCCGGGGGCGCCGTCAACCGCGCCGGCACCAGCGTACCGGATCGGCCGGCTGGCCATTGTGGCGAATTTCAAAGTACAGGCTGGCCTGCTCGCGACCGCCGCTGTTGCCCACCGTGGCGATGACCTCGCCGGCACTGACCCAGGCGCCCGTCTCGCGCAACAGGCTCTGATTGTGGCCGTAGAGGCTCATGTAGCCGTCACCGTGGTCGAGGATCACCAGCAGACCGTAGCCCCTCAGCCAATCGGAGAACACCACACGGCCATGGTGAATGGCGCGCACCCCGGCGCCCTCACTCGCACGAATATTGATTCCCTGCCAGCGCATATCGCCGCCCTCGCGGCGACTGCCGAAGCTGTTGCTCGCCCGCCCACCCTCGACAGGCCAGGGCATCTGCCCACGCATCTCGGCGAAGGGCCGCGCCGAGGCCGGCAGCTGCAGATTGGCCAGGGTCTCCTGCATGGCACTCAGCAGGCGCTCCAGTTCGCGCCGATCCCGCTCCAGGGCCTTGTATTCGGCATCCCCGTCGCGGATTTCCGTATTCAGCCTGGCGAGTTGCCGGCTGCGCTCCTCCTTCGCCGCCACCATATCCCTGCGCTGGCCCTCCAGTTCCCTGGCTCGCGCCTCCAGCGCTGCAGTGCGCTCGGCGATTGCGGGCTCAACCTTGTCGATCTCCACCAGCAGCGACCGGTACGCCTCGATCTCGCGAATGCGTGCCCGGTTGAAATAGTCGTAGTAGGCGAGGCTGCGGCTCAGGGTTTCGGGGGCTTCCTGGTTCAGCAGCAGCTTCAGCTTGCGCTCCCGGCCCAGTTGGTGCGCGGCGCGCACCTGATAGCCGATGCGCCGCTGCTGCTGGGCCCGGGCACTTTCCAGCTCGGCCCGTCGCGCCTGCAACTTCTTCAGTTCGGCTTCCTCGCGGGCTTTGGCGCGGGTGGTCTCGTCGATACGGGGCTGCAGTGCGCCGATGGCCTGTTCCGCCTTGCGCAGGGCGCTCTCCACCTCGCTGCGCTCCCCGCGGGCACGCTCCAGCTGGCGATTGAGACGGGTCAGCTGCTGCTGCAGCTCGCGCAGCTGGGCGCGGGTTGCACGCTCGTCGGGTTCCGCCGGCAGCGGCCCGGCCAGCAGCAGGCACAACCCCAGCAGCAGGCCGCGACGCATCGCAGTCAGTTCAGGCGCAGCAGTGGCTGGCCGGTCATCTCCGCCGGCCGGGGCAGGCCGAGCAGAGCCAGCATGGTCGGCGCCACATCAGCCAACCGGCCACGATCGGTGGTCACACTGACCTTGCGCGGGCCAACATAGACGAACGGTACCAATTCGGTGGTGTGCTGGGTGTGAGGCTGACCGGCGACGTGATCCTGCATCTGTTCACAGTTGCCATGATCCGCGGTGATCAATGCCTCGCCGCCAACCTCCTCCAGGGCCTCCAGAACCCGGGCGAGACTGGCGTCGATCGCCTCGGCTGCCTTTACCGCGGCATCAAACATGCCGGTATGGCCCACCATATCGCCATTGGCATAGTTGCAGATGATCACGTCATGGCGCTGCCCACGAATGGCCTCGACCAGGCGATCCGTGACCTCGGGCGCGCTCATCTCCGGCTGCAGGTCATAGGTGGCCACCCGGGGAGAAGGCACCAGCACGCGCTCCTCGCCCTCGAACGGCGCCTCGCGGCCACCGCTGAAGAAAAAAGTGACGTGCGCGTATTTCTCGGTCTCGGCAAGGCGCATCTGTGTCAGGCCCTGTCGCGCCAGCAGCTCACCCAGGGCGTTCTGCATGGACTCCGGCGGCCAGGCACATTCGGCCTGGATGTCCGCGGCATATTCGGTGGTCATGACGAAAGCCGCCAGACGCGGCCGCCGGCGCCGCTCGAAGCCACTGAAATGCTCTTCGGTGAACGCCCGGGTCAACTGCCGCGCCCGGTCGGCGCGGAAGTTCATGAACAGCACGGCGTCGCCATCGCCGATCCGCACCGGCGCCTCACCCTCCGCACAGACCACCGTCGCCTGCACGAACTCATCGTCCTCGCCGCGCTCATAGGCCGCATCGAGCGCAGCGCAGGCATCGGCAGTGCGAAAGGGCGCCTCGCCCTCGGTCAGCAGGCGGTAGGCCGTTTCGACCCGCTCCCAGCGCTCGTCCCGGTCCATCGCATAGAAGCGCCCGACAACACTGGCAATGCGCCCACAGCCGAGGGTTGCCATGTGCGCAGAGAGTGCCTCGAGGGAGGGGCGGGCGCTGCGGGGTGGCGTATCGCGCCCATCCAGGAAGGCATGCACGAACACCTTGCGGGCACCGCGGTGCGCAGCCAGGTCGACAGCGGCACGGATATGGCGCTCGTGGCTGTGCACGCCGCCCGGGGACAGCAGGCCCATGATGTGAACACAACCGTCATTGGCGATCGCCTTGTCCACCGCCGCCGTGTAGGCCGGGTTCTCAAAGAATTCACCGTCCTCGATCGCCTTGTCGATACGGGTAATGCTCTGGTAGATGACGCGACCGGCACCCAGGCTCATATGACCGACTTCGGAGTTGCCCATCTGTCCCTCGGGCAGACCCACGTCCAGCCCGGACCCCGACACCAGGGTATGGGGGGCCTCTTGCCAGAGCCGGTCCCAGGTTGGAGTCCGGGCATGGTGGATGGCATTGTCCTCGGGATCCTCACGGTGGCCCCAGCCATCGAGAATGATCAGTACCAGGGGTTTCTGCGCGTTCTGCATGGCCTGTGTCACGTCAGTGGTTCAAGCGCGGATTTTAGCGCGCCGGGGCCCGCGGGGTCACGCGACGGCTGAGAAATGGCGCGGGGATGTGTATACTTGCCAGCTTTGTCGAGCTGGCGGAAGCCACCCGGTGCATCGTTGCGGGGGCAGCTGGACTGGGTCAAGGGCCGGGACCGGTCCTTGGATGTCGCCTCGAATGGAGCGGGTACGCGCGCATGGCGCTGTTTTTTGAGTTTCTCGGTGAGCAGTGGCTGCTGGTCGCCGCCCTGTTGGCCACCATCATGCTGCTGGTGTTCCATGAATCCCGGCGCGGCGGGGCCGCCCTGACGCCGCGCCAGCTGGTGGCACTGGTCAACCAGGAAAACGCCCTGGTGATCGACCTGCGCGAGCCCGCCGAGTACAAGCGCGGCCACATCGTCGATGCCATCAACCTGCCCTACAACAAGCTGGCGGAGCGCATCACCGAACTGGAGCGCCATCGGGAGCGCCCGCTGGTGATGGTCTGCCGCATGGGCACCCAGGCCGGGGCGGCCGGGCGCCAGCTCGCCGCGAAAGGCTTCCAGCGCGTGCATCGCCTCGGCGGCGGCGTTATGGAATGGCAGGCGCAGCAACTGCCACTGGTCAAGGACTAGGCTGGACGAAAAAATGGCCGCCGGCGACGATAACCCAAATAGTGTGCACAGGCCCTGCCCATGGTGCTGATGTACAGCACTCGCTATTGCCCTTATTGTGTGAGGGCCCGGCACCTGCTCCAGCGCAAGCAGGTGCCCTTTCGGGAGATCCCGGTCGATGGCGATCCCGATGCGAGAGCAGAGATGCAGGCCCGCAGTGGCCGCCACACCGTGCCCCAGATCTGGATCGGCGAATATCACGTCGGCGGCTGCGATGAACTCTGGACACTGGAGCATCGCGGGGAGCTGGACGCGCTTCTGACGGCCGCCGGGGTCACCCCGACTGCCACACAACATGTTGATAAAAAAGAGGAAAGACTCAATGGCTGAGAACGATCAGGCGCAAGCCGCCCAGCAACAGGCCGGCCAACAATTTGGCGTGCAGCGCGTCTACATCAAGGATCTGTCCTTCGAAACCCCGATGGGTTTTGAAGTGTTCACCAAACAATGGCAGCCGCAGATCAAGGTGGATCTCAATACCCGCAGCAGCAAGGCGGCGGATGATATCCACGAAGTGGTCCTGACCATTACTATCACCGCCAGGCTGGAAGAGCAGACCGCCTTCCTGGTCGAAGTGCAGCAGGCCGGCCTGTTTCTGGTTCGCGGCATCGAGGGCGAGCAACTACAGCAGGTGCTGGGCATCATGTGCCCCAACATCCTGTTCCCCTATGCCCGCGAGGCCATCGACAACCTGGCCAACCGCGGCAGCTTCCCTGCCCTGATGCTGCAGCCGGTAAATTTCGAGGCACTTTACCGGCAGGTACAGGAGCAGCAGGCCCAGCAGCAGCCCGCCAACTGATCCCACACTGACGGGGTGCCCGCGGGCCATCGCCCAAGACGAAGGCCTGCGGGCGCCAACCCTTACGGCTGGTAGACCTTCACCCGCGCAAACCCCTGCCCGGCAAGATGCCCGGCGTGCAGGCGGCTCATGCTGCCGCGTTCGCAGTACAGCAGGTACAGCCGCTGCGGATCCAGCTCCGCAACCCGCCCCGGCAGCTCATAAAAGGGGATGCAGCGCACCGTCGTATTCGCCACCCGCAGGGGCTGCTCCCCGGCCTCCAGCGGGTGCCGTATATCAATGATCTCCGCGC
>JBJHBY010000069.1:4988-14852 GCA_050485745.1 Gammaproteobacteria bacterium
GGTTTCGACGTCCACCTCCGCGGCCAGCGTGTCCATGACCCCGCTCACCGGCTCAATCTGCGCCTGGGCCAAAGCCTGTTCCAGCACCTGCATATCCAGCTGTGCCTCCTCGGTGGCAATACGCTCCGGCCGCGCCCGGGTAGTAGGCCTGACCGAAATCACGCCACAGTACTCCGGCATCGCCGCGGCGAAATCCGCCGTGCCGATCTCCCGGGCGATGCTGATGATGTCGGACTTGTGGCTGGTGATCAGCGGGCGCAGTACCAGCAACTCCGACACCGCGTCGATCACCCCCAGATTGGTCAGTGTCTGGCTGGACACCTGAGCCACACTCTCCCCCGTCACCAGGGCGGCGGCGCCGACCTTCGGCGCAAGCTGGCTGGCCGCGCGCAGCATCATGCGCTTCAGCACCACCCCCATCTGCGAGGAGTGGACCTTGCGCAGGATTTCCGCCACCACGCCCTCAAAAGGAACCGAAATAAAGCGCAACTCCTGCTCCGCGGCATAGCGCTGCCACAGGTAGTGGCAAACCTGGCGCACGCCCAGCTCATGCTCGCGACCACCGAGGTTGAAGAATACGAAGTGTGTGGTCAGCCCGCGCCGCAGGCTGAGATAACTGGCCACGGTCGAGTCATATCCGCCGGACATCAATGACAGCGCGGCTTCCTGGCTGCCCTGGGGGTAGCCTCCCAGGCCGGCAAAGCGACGCCTGACCAGGATCAATTCGTCGTCACGGATCTCGATGCGCAACAACTCCTCGGGGCGCGCCAGATCAACCCCGGCCGCTTCGCTGTGGGCCAGCAAGTGGGCACCGACATGGCGCTCAACCTGCTGAGAGGTGAAAGGGTGCTGCCCGCGGCGCTTGCAGCGCACGGCGAAGCGCTTGCCGCGCACCTGCCCGGCCCAGAGCCCGGTCACCCGCTCCGCAATATCATCCAGCCCGGCCAGCGGCACGGTCATGGTTTCCATGAAATGGGCGATACCACTGGTGCGCCGAAGGGTATCGATGACCGCTTCATCGACCGCGGCATCGGCGCCGCTGGTCTCCAGAACCAGGTGATCCCAGCTGCGCTGAACTTTCACTCCCGGATCGAGGGGGCGCACCCGGGCGCGCACGGATTGTTCCAGACGGCGCACCATCTGCTGGCGCACGGGCTTGCTCTTGAGAATGATTTCCGGAAAAAAACGAATGATCAACTGCATGACGAGGCCGGTTGGCGGGCAAAGGCGTATTATATCGCCCTGCAAGCCGGCAAAGGTACGGCGCCTCTGCAAGCGAGATACGCGGGCGCCTCGATTTGGTGCAGATATGCCCTACAATGGTGCGAAGCGCAGCCTCGCCTTGTCTGCGACTGCACCAAAACCACGCCATGTCAGGGGCTTAGCGCCCGCCGTTCGATTGGCACAGGCCTTGCTTTATTGATTCCAGCAATGCCAACCCGCCCGGCTTCGAGTTGCGGCAGGCGGGGCGACAGACAACGCAACCCAAATCGGTTCGATACCCGCATCGGGAAGAATGTCACTCTGTGGAGGACCAGCAATGTCAGACAACGCCATGAAGATGATCAAGGACAACGACGTGAAGTGGATCGACCTCCGCTTCACCGACAGCCGCGGCAAGGAACAGCACGTCACCCTGCCGGTTGGCGAGATCAACGATGATTTCTTCGAGTTCGGCAAGATGTTCGATGGTTCGTCCATCAGCGGCTGGAAGGGCATCAATGAATCCGACATGATCCTGATGCCGGACTCCTCCACCTGTGTCATGGACCCGTTCACCGACGACGCGACCATGAACATCCGCTGTGACGTGGTGGAACCCGCTACCGGCCAGGGCTATGACCGCGATCCGCGCTCCGTGGCCCGCCGCGCAGAGGAATACCTGAAGTCCACCGGCATCGCCGACGGCGCCCTGTTCGGCCCCGAGCCCGAGTTCTTTGTCTTTGACGACGTGCGCTGGCACGCGGACATCAGCGGTGCGGGCTACAGCATCAACTCCGAGGAAGCCTCCTGGGCCTCCAACCACGCCATCGCCGATGGCAACATGGGCCACCGCCCGCGCACCAAGGGTGGCTACTTCCCCGTGCCGCCGGTAGACAGCCTGCACGACCTGCGCTCCGCCATGTGCACCGCGATGGAGTCCATGGGCCTGAAGGTCGAAGTACACCACCATGAGGTCGGAACCGCCGGCCAGTGTGAAATCGGCGTTGCCGCCAACACCCTGGTCAAGAAAGCCGACGAAGTGCAGATCCTGAAGTACTGCGTACACAATGTGGCCCACGCCTACGGCAAGACCGCCACGTTCATGCCCAAGCCTCTTGTCGGCGACAACGGCTCTGGCATGCATGTACACATCTCCCTGTCGAAGGATGGCAAGAACCTGTTTGCCGGTGACGGCTACGCCGGACTGTCCGATACCGCCCTGTACTTCATCGGCGGCATCATCAAGCACGCCCGCGCACTGAACGCCTTCACCAACCCGGCCACCAACTCCTACAAGCGCCTCGTCCCGGGCTTCGAAGCACCGGTCATGCTGGCCTATTCGGCCCGCAACCGCTCCGCTTCGATCCGCATCCCCTATGTCACCAGCCCCAAGGCGCGCCGTATCGAGGCTCGCTTCCCCGACCCCTCGGCCAACCCCTATCTGGCCTTCGCGGCGCTGATGATGGCCGGCCTGGACGGCATCCAGAACAAGATCCACCCCGGCGATGCCTCCGACAAGGACCTGTACGACCTGCCCCGCGAAGAAGCGGCCAACATCCCCACCGTCTCCAGCAGCCTGGACATGGCGCTGGCGGCCCTGGATGCGGATCGCGGCTTCCTCACCGCAGGTGGTGTCTTCAGTGACGACATGATCGATGCCTACATCGGCCTGAAGCAGGGCGATGTGCAGCGCCTGAACATGACCACTCATCCGGTTGAGTTCGACCTGTACTATTCGGTCTGACCATACGGCCACCAATCCCCGGGCCCGCCCGGGGAGCCTTACCGCGAACCCCGGCCCGTGCCGGGGTTCGCGTTTCTGGCAACCGCCGCATTGCCCACCACCCCGGCCATGGCCTGCGGCACGCTCCTGCGCCATAATCACAGCGACGGGACAGGAGGGCTGACCATGGGGTGGCGCATCATGATGACCGGCACGCTGCTTGCGGCGGCGCTCGTCACACAGGCCGGCACGATCTATCGCAGCGTCGACGAACACGGCCGCGTCAGCTACAGCGACCGCCCCAGCCCCGGCGCCGAAGCCATGGACGTCCGCCGCCCCAATATCGAGCGGAGCATCGACCCTCCGGCCTGGGAGGCAGCCGCTCCGGAACGTCCGGGAGAGGAAGACTTCCCGGGTTACGATGAGCTCTCCATCACCGAACCGGAGGGCGCGGTCGCTAACGGCCTGGTACCCACCGAAGTCCACATCCATCTGAGGCCCGAACTGCAGCCGGAACACCGACTCCAGCTCCTTGTCGATGGCGCACACTATGCGACCTCTCGCGACACCCCCCTTGTGGTCGATCAGATGGACCGCGGCCCTCATACCCTGGAGGTTCGGGTCGTGGACGCCGCGGGCCGGGCACTGAAAAGCTCCGGGGAAATCGAAGTGTATGTGCACTGGCCCAGGATCAACCGACCCGGTGCAGGCGGCTGATCACGCACAGCCCCAGCGCCAACAAGGCACCACTCGCACCACCGAGCACAGGCGAATGCACTATAATGGTGCGCCGTGCGCCATGATGCCGCTCTCCCTGCTCCCCGCCACCCAGCGTGCCCGGCCGCAAATGGCCGCAATCGGTGCAGAATGCCAGCACTGACGGGCCTGTTTGGTGCGCCCACTCTGCTCGACGGGATGCACCGAAGCTGGTTTGCTTTTTGCATCCGCACTTTTATTGACCACCAGGCCCAGTGATCGACGATGCCCAACGACAACCTCTACACACGAATCCTGGATCACCTGACCACGGCAATCCTGCTGGTCGAGTCCAACCTGACCGTGAGCTACATCAACGCCGCGGCGGAGGCCCTGCTGGAGGTGTCCGGCAGTCGCATGCGGGGCGAGCGTATCACCCAGCTGTTCCGGGAGCAGGGCGACACCCTGGCCAACCTGCTGGATGCCATCCATAACAATGCGGCCTTCACCAAGCGCGAAACCCAGCTGACCCTGACCAGTGGCCAGATCATCACCGTCGACTACGCGGTGACGCCGATCGCCCTGGAGGGGCAGCGCTCCGCCCTGGTGCTGGAACTGCAGCCCCTGGATCGCCTGCTGCGCATCAGCCGTGAAGAGGGCATCCTGGCCTACCAGCAGAATACCCGGGCGTTGATTCGCAGCCTCGCTCATGAAATCAAGAACCCGCTCGGTGGCCTGCGCGGCGCGGCGCAACTGCTGGCCCGGGAGCTGCCCGACAGCGGCCTGACCGACTACACCAACGTCATCATCGCCGAGGCCGATCGCCTGCGAAATCTGGTGGACCGCATGCTGGGGCCGCACAAGCTGCCCGATATGCGCCCCCTCAACATCCACGAGGTGGTAGAGCGGGTGCGCACCCTGCTGGAAGCGGAAACCGGCGGCGCAGTGCGCTTCCTGCGCGACTACGACCCCAGCATCCCCGAACTGCAGGGCGACAAGGAGCAGCTGATCCAGGCCGTGCTGAACATCGTGCGCAATGCGGTGGAGGCCATGCGCGGCGAGCATGCACCGCGACAGCCGGAGATCCGGCTGCGCACCCGCACCCTGCGCCAGTTCACCATCGGCACGCAACGCTTCCGCCTGGTCTGCAAGCTGCAGATCGAGGACAACGGGCCGGGCATTCCGGCGGATATTCTGGAATCGATTTTTTTTCCGATGGTCAGTGGGCGACCGGATGGAACCGGCCTCGGCCTGTCGATCTCGCAATCGATCATCAATCGCCACCAGGGCCTGATCGAATGTGAGAGCCAACCCGGCAGGACGGTGTTTTCCCTGTACATACCCCTGGAGCAGAATCAATGAACAAGGCCAACATCGTCTGGATCGTGGACGACGACCGCTCGATCCGTTGGGTCCTGGAAAAGGCGCTGAACCAGGCCGGCATCCAGACCCAGTCCTTCGACAGCGGCGAGGCCATCAGCCAGCGCCTCGAACTGGAACAGCCGGATGCGATCGTCAGCGATATCCGCATGCCGGGTATGGACGGGCTGGCGCTGCTGGCCCGCATCGGCGAGCAGTTCCCCGGCCTGCCCGTAATCATCACCACCGCGCACTCGGACCTGGACAGTGCCGTGGCCTCCTATCAGGGTGGTGCGTTCGAATACCTGCCCAAGCCCTTCGATGTCGATGACGCGGTGGCGGTCACCAAGCGCGCCCTGGCCCATGCCCGCGAGCGACGGGTGCAGCCGACACCGGAAGAGCTGATTCCGACGCCGGAAATCATCGGCGAGGCACCCGCCATGCAGGAGGTGTTCCGCGCCATCGGCCGCCTGTCCAGCTCCAATATCACGGTGCTCATCAACGGCGAGTCCGGCACCGGCAAGGAGCTGGTGGCACGCGCCCTGCACCGCCACAGCCCACGCCGGGACAAGCCCTTCATCGCCCTGAATATGGCGGCGATTCCCCGGGATCTGATGGAGTCCGAGCTGTTCGGCCACGAGAAAGGCGCCTTCACCGGGGCCGGCGGCCAGCGCGCCGGCCGCTTTGAACAGGCTGACGGTGGCACACTGTTCCTCGACGAGATCGGCGACATGCCCCCGGAAACCCAGACCCGCCTCCTGCGGGTCCTGGCGGATGGCGAGTTCTACCGGGTCGGGGGTCATACTCCGATCAAGGTGGACGTGCGCATCATCGCCGCCACTCACCAGAACCTCGAGCGACTGGTGGCAGACCACAAGTTCCGGGAGGACCTGTTCCATCGCCTCAACGTCATCCGCATCCATATCCCGAAGCTGTCGGACCGGCGCGAAGACATCCCCCGCCTGATGCAATTCTTCTGCAAGCGTGCAGCCGAGGAGCTGAAAGTCGAGCCCAAGGTGCTGTTGCCGGAGGCCGAGGAGTACCTGTGCGGCCTGGAGTGGCCGGGCAACGTGCGCCAGCTGGAGAACACCTGTCGCTGGATTACGGTGATGGCCTCGGGGCGCGAGGTCCACGTCAATGACCTGCCGCCCGAGTTGCTACATCAGCCGGTGGAAGGGGAGCGCGGCGGCGACTGGCAGGAGGGGCTGCGCGCCTGGGCGGAGCGCGAGCTGCGTCTTGGTCACCGCAACCTGCTGGATGTCGCGGTGCCGCTGTTCGAACAGATCATGATCGAGACCGCCCTGCGCCACACTGGCGGCCGCCGCCGTGACGCAGCCGTCCTGCTGGGCTGGGGGCGCAATACCCTGACCCGCAAAATCAAGGAGCTGGGCATGGACGACGGCGGGGACGAGGACGACGCGGACTGAGCCGGCTCAGCGGCCCGGCTCCGGGAGCGGGGCCGGACGGCCAAAGTTGATGTTGTAGATGCGTAACCCACCCGGGGCCGCCAACAGAGTCACGGTGACATCGACCTGCCCACCCTCATAGTGGCCAGTGGCGGAATAGCCCAGGCGACGCTGGCGACTGAACACCGAGAGCGCGCTGCTCAGGCGCGAAAAACGGATATCCTCCAGGCGCCGCAGTGCCCCAAGGCCGCGATACTCCGCCAGCAGCCGGTCCGCGCTGGCATCATCGACCACCGCGCGGGCTTCATCGCTGAGGTGGCCTCGCAGGGTGCTGCCACGCCAGTCGGAGAGCTCCGTCAGGGTCTGGCGCAGATAACGCTCGGCCTCGTCCTGGTAGCGGCGCTCCATCTGCCCGGCCTGGAAGTACAGCGCGCCGGCGATCAGCAGCAACACCACCGACAGCATCATCAGACCCGGATTGCGGTTCACACCCACTCCTCTCAACGCAGATTGAACAGAAATACCGCCAGCACCAGCAGCGGCGTCACATAGCGAATCAGGAAGCGCCACGGCCCCACCCAGGCCTGATCCCCCGGCCCCAACTCATCGTCCATCAGCCGCCGCGACAGCACCCAGCCCGCGAACAGGGCGATACCAAGGCCGGTCAGGGGCAGCAGGATGCGCGCGGTCAGGGCGTCCAGCAGATTGAACAGTGTCAGCCCTGCCAGGGGCTGCACATGAGCCAGCACATTGAAGGACAGGGCACAGAGCACACCGATGCCCCAGGCAAGGCCACCGGCCAGCCAGCTGCCGCGGCCGCGCGGCCACTGCCAACGGGTTTCCAGCGCCTCGACCGTCGGCTCCAGCAGGGAGATGGCCGAGGACCAGGCGGCAAACAACAGCAGGAAGAAAAACACCACCGCCAGAGGATAACCCAGCGCCAGGTCGCCCAGGGCCAGGGGAATGGTCTTGAAGATCAGCCCCGGGCCGGCATCCGGATCGAGGCCGTTGCTGAACACGATGGCAAAGATGGCGACACCGGCCAGCAGGGCAATCACCGTATCCAGGGCCGCGATCAACAGGGATGATCGCACGATGGAAAAGCGCTGATGCAGATGCGAGCCGTAGGCCAGCATCACCGACATACCCAGGCTCAATGTGAAAAAGGCATGCCCCAGCGCCGTGAGCAGACCGGTGGTGTCGAGCAGGCTGAAGTCGGGACGGAACATGAAGGCCAGACTGTCACCCATGGCCGGGGTGGTGAAGGCGTAGACCACCAGGGCGAGCAGCAACAGCAGCATCGCCGGCATCAGCACCGAAACGGTGCGCTCAATGCCGCGGCCAATACCCCGGCTCACCACGACCACCACCAGCAGCATAAACAGGGTATGCCAGAACACCAGCAGCCCCGGCGAAGCCAGCAAATCGGGGAACATCGCCAGCAGTGGCTCGGCGTCGCGGCCACTGAGGCGGCCGCTCAGGGCATACCACAGGTAGGCCATGGACCAGCCGCCGATCACGCTGTAGAAGGTGAGGATGAGAAAGGCCGCGATATTGCCCAGGGAGCCGACCCAGCGCCACTGCCGCGAGTACCCCTCGGCTACCGCCAGGGCCTCGATGCTGGCCGCCGGAGAACTGCCACCGCGACGGCCGATGGCGATCTCCGCCACCAGCAGGGGCAGGCCCACCACGGCGATGCAGACCAGATAGGCCAGCACGAAGGCACCACCGCCGTATTCACCGGTGATGTAGGGGAACTTCCAGATATTGCCCAGCCCCACCGCGGAACCGGTGGCGGCGAAGATAAAGGCCAGGCGGGTGGACCAGAAGCCGCGTGCCGCAGAATGGTGGTCGCTCAATGCCTGCCCCGGTGTCCAGTTGCCCGATTCATGCCTCGTATCGCGCAATAAACCACAATACGAGGGGTCCGGGCAATTCCGGACGGGGCCGGACTGGCTGTATAATGCGCACCTTTTTGTTTCCGGGATACCCTTGTCGTGACAGACCAGCTTCGCAACATCGCCATCATCGCCCACGTCGACCACGGCAAGACCACTCTGGTGGACAAGCTGCTCAGGCAGTCCGGGACCCTCGACCGCAAGGACGCTGAGTCCGAGCGCATCATGGATTCCAACGACCAGGAGCGGGAGCGCGGTATCACCATCCTGGCCAAGAACACCGCCATCAACTGGAACGGCTATCGTATCAATATCGTCGATACCCCCGGGCACGCCGACTTCGGCGGCGAGGTAGAGCGGGTCCTGTCGATGGTGGACTCGGTGCTGCTGCTGGTGGATGCCGTCGATGGCCCCATGCCCCAGACCCGCTTCGTCACCCAGAAGGCCTTCGACCGCGGTCTCAAGCCAATCGTTGTGGTCAACAAGGTCGACCGCCCTGGCGCGCGTCCGCACTGGGTGATCGACCAGGTCTTCGACCTGTTCGACAACCTGGGCGCCAGCGACGAGCAACTCGACTTCCCGATCATCTATGCCTCGGCCCTGCAGGGGGTCGCTGGCCGCGAGCCCGACGCCCTGGCCGAGGACATGTCACCCCTGTTCCAGGCCATCGTCGACCTGGTGCCGCCGCCGGCGGTGGATGTCGACGGCCCGTTCCAGATGCAGATCTCGGCGCTGGACTACTCCAGCTACGTCGGTGTCATCGGTGTCGGTCGCGTCACCCGCGGCATCGCCCGCACAAGCCAGCCGGTGGTAGTGGTGGATCGCGAAGGCAAGACACGCAAGGGCCGCATCGGTCAGGTCATGACCTACCTCGGCCTGCAGCGCCAGGAGGCGCAGGAAGCCCGCGCCGGGGACATTATCTGCATCACAGGTATTGCCGATCTCGGTATTTCCGACACGCTGTGTGACCCGGCCGCACCCGAGGCGCTGCCGGCACTGACGGTAGATGAGCCGACCGTGATCATGACCTTCCAGGTCAATGACTCGCCGTTCTCGGGCCGTGACGGCAAGTACGTCACCAGCCGCAATATCCGCGAGCGCCTGGAGCGCGAGCTGATTCACAACGTCGCCCTGCGCGTCGAGGACACCGACAGCCCGGACCGCTTCCGTGTCTCCGGCCGCGGCGAACTGCATTTGTCGGTGCTGATCGAGAGCATGCGCCGCGAAGGCTACGAACTGGGGGTATCGCGTCCGGAGGTGATCATTCGCGAGATCGACGGCGTGCGTCAGGAGCCCTATGAGGAGCTGATTGTCGACGTCGAGGAGCAGAACCAGGGCGCGGTGATGGAGGAGCTGGGCAAGCGCAAGGGCCGCCTCACCAATATGCTGCCCGACGGCAAGGGACGGGTACGCCTGGACTACACCATTCCCTCCCGCGGCCTGATCGGCTTCCGTGGCCAGTTCATGACGCTGACTTCGGGCACCGGCATCCTGACCAGCCGCTTTGATCACTACGGCCCACTGGAAGAGGGTGGGATGGGAAACCCTATAAAACGGGTTGCAACGCACCCAAAACCAA
>JBJHBY010000070.1:0-14760 GCA_050485745.1 Gammaproteobacteria bacterium
AAACCTGAGAGAACAGCGAGAAGCATCACGGCAACAGGCATCCAGTCGGGGCAGCAACCAGGGTCTCCAGGGGGCAGAACATCGTCGCTCCTTGCAAGGGGAAGGTCAGCGTGCACCGCGGGACACAGGGCCCGCCAGAGCTGCGCGGTCCGGCACCCGCCCGGCCACGACCTCGCCTATCCTAACCAAGGCCCATTGCGGATTCAATGAAAATCGGTCGAAACAAGACCTTCAACCCCATGTATTAAAAGGGTTTTCAACCATGAAACCAGGCCCCCGGCTTGCGCGCCGGCCGGTGCGCGACTATTCTTCAGGCGCCACGGCGAGCACCTTCCGGCGCGATGACCGAGCGCCTGGAGCAGTCAGTGCAGAGGCCACCGGGCATCCACCAGCAACATCAGGGACCGCCCCCAGACCGTGCTCAACATCGCGCCGATCGCCCTCCTGCCCCTGCTGTGCGCATGGCTGCCCCTCCCCGCGAGCCGCGCCGGCCGTTGCGCCTGCGCCCTCTCAGCAGCCCTGCCGCCGCTGCTGGCCCTTGCCATGCTTCTGGCGACAGCCCCCGCTGTTCTGGGCGAGGGTGCAACCCTGCATCTGCATCTGCCCTGGATCCCGAGCCTGGGCCTGGACTTCGCACTGCGCCTGGACGGACTTGCCTGGCTGTTCGCCCTGCTGATCCTCGGCATCGGTCTGCTGGTCATCCTCTATGCGCATTACTATCTGGCAAACGATGATCGCGGCGGGCGCTTTTTCTGCCTGCTTCTGCTGTTCATGGGCTCGATGCTCGGCCTGGTCATGTCCGACAACCTGCTGTTGCTGGTGGTGTTCTGGGAACTGACCAGTCTCAGCTCCTTCCTGCTGATCGGCTATTGGTCACACCGCAGTGACGCCCGCAAGGGAGCGCGCATGGCACTGGCAATCACCGGTGGCGGTGGCCTGGCCCTGCTCGCCGGCGTCCTGCTTCTGGGGCAGATTGTCGGCAGCTTCGAACTGGGCGAAGTCCTCGTGCAGGGCGACCGCATTCGCAGCCACGAACTTTATCCGATGGCACTGGTGCTCATCCTGCTGGGAGTGTTCACCAAATCGGCACAGTTTCCCTTTCATTTCTGGCTGCCTCACGCCATGGCGGCACCCACCCCGGTGTCCGCCTACCTGCACTCCGCCACCATGGTCAAGGCGGGGGTTTTTCTGCTGGCCCGCTTCTATCCGGCACTGGCGGGCAGCGATCTCTGGTTCTGGCTGGTCAGTACTACCGGGCTGGTGACGCTGGTACTGGGGGCGGCGGTGGCCCTGTTTCGCCATGACCTGAAGGGCCTGCTGGCCTTCTCCACCATCAGCCACCTGGGACTGATTACCCTGCTGTTCGGGCTGAACACTCCACTGGCGGCAGTGGCGGCGGTATTCCACATCATCAATCACGCCACCTTCAAGGCCTCCCTGTTCATGGCAGCCGGGATCATCGACCATGAAACCGGCACCCGCGATATCCGCCGCCTGGGTGGTCTGCGCCGCTACATGCCACATACCGCTGCTCTGGCGACGGTGGCAGCCATGGCCATGGCCGGCGTGCCCCTGCTGAACGGCTTCCTGAGCAAGGAGATGTTCTTTGCCGAGGCTCTGACGACCCCCCTTTACGGCAGCCTGCACTGGCTGGTGCCGATTCTCGCCGTCATTGCCGGCATGCTTTCGGTGGCTTACTCCCTGCGCTTCGTCCACGACGTGTTCTTCGGCACCGTGCCTGCCGCAATTCTCGCGAAGCCCCCTCACGAGGCGCCGCGCTATATGCGCGTACCGGTGGAAACACTCGTCGCCCTGTGCCTGCTGGTGGGAGTCATGCCGGTGCTGGTCGTCGGAGCACTGCTGGCTGGCGCGGCGAGTGCCACCCTGGGAACCCCTTTGCCTGACTACAGCCTCGCGATCTGGCACGGTTTCAACCTGCCACTACTGATGAGCGCCATCGCTCTGCTCGGCGGCATTCTGCTGTATCGCTGGCGCGAGCACCTGTTCGCCTGGCGCCACCACCTGCCGCGGCTCGATGCCCTGCGGGCCTTTGAGGGCCTCATGCAGCACCTGACACACAGGGCCAGGTGGCTTAGCGGCACCCTCGCCAATGCCTCACTGCAGCGCTACATGGTGCTGTTGCTGGGCAGCGCCGTGGCGCTGTCTGCCGCCGCCCTGTGGCAGTGGCCACACTGGCGGGGCCAAGGTCCGACGATGCCACTGGACCCGGTGACCCTGGTTGGCGGCATCATCCTTTGCACCGCGACCCTCGGCACCGTGTTCAGCCAGCGCCAGCGTCTGCTCTCGGTGATCATGCTCAGCGTGGCAGGCCTGATGGTGGCCCTGACCTTTGCCCGCTTCTCTGCACCGGACCTGGCCCTGACCCAGATTTCGGTGGAGATTGTGACCATCGTACTGCTGTTGCTGGCACTCTATTTCCTGCCCCAGCACAGCCCTGCCGAATCCAGTCGCCTGCGCATTCTTCGCGATGCCCTGCTGGCCATCACTGCGGGCGCCGGTACCGCGGCCATCGCCTGGGCCCTGATGACACGCCCACTGCACAGCATCTCAAGCTTTTTTCTGGACAACAGTGTCAGCGGAGGCGGCGGCGCCAATGTGGTCAACGTCATCCTGGTGGACTTCCGCGGCTTCGATACCCTGGGGGAGATCACCGTGTTGGCGATCGCCGCCCTGGGCGTCTACGCCCTGCTCGATGGCCTTGCGCTGGATGCACCGGGCCAGCGCCTGCGCGGTCGCCGCGCCGACCCGCACCCGTTGATCCTCACCATCATCGCACGCCCCATGCTGCCCATCGCCCTGGTGATCTCGGCCTATATCTTTCTGCGCGGCCACAACCTGCCGGGGGGCGGCTTCATCGCCGGCCTGGTCACGGCGGTCGCGCTGATCCTGCAATTCATCGCCCGAGGTGTGGACTGGACCCAGGAGCGCCTCGGCGTGCGTTATCACCCGGTGCTGGCCAGCGGCTTGTTGATCGCCGTGGCCACCGGCATCGGCAGCTGGGTGGCGGGATACCCATTCCTGACATCGGCCTTCACCCACCTCCACCTGCCCCTGCTCGGAGAATTGGAACTGGCCAGCGCCATGCTGTTCGACGCCGGTGTCTACCTGACCGTCGTCGCCGCTACACTGCTGATCATTGGCAAGCTCGGCAGCCTTGGCGCCGCGGGCCGCAGCACCGGGGAGGACACGGCGTGGAAGCCCTGATCGCAATCTGCATCGGCGTCCTTACCAGCGCAGGTGTCTACATGCTGTTGCGCGGCCGCAGCTTCCCGGTCGTCATTGGGCTGACCCTGCTCAGTTATGCCGTCAATCTTTTCCTGTTCGCGAGCGGCCGCCTTCGCAGCGGAGAACCCCCGGTGATCGGGCGCTCCGCCACCTACACCGACCCCCTGCCCCAGGCGCTGGTGCTCACCGCCATCGTCATCGGCTTCGCCATGACAGCATATGTGGTGATCCTGGCCCTGCGCGCACGCCGTGAGCTGGGCCACGACGGGGTTGATGCCGGCAGCAACCGCGGCACCAGGGACGAGAGCGGGCCGGGATGACTCAGCATTTACCCGTCCTGCCAATTCTGATTCCACTGGTCGCAGGGGCATTACTTCTGTTGTTCAGCACCGCCAGCCTGCCTGGCAAGCGGCGCCTGAATCTGGTGGCCACCCTGGCCATGCTGCCGCTCTGCCTCGCCCTGCTGGCCCACGCCGCGGCGGGTCACATTACGATCTATGCGCTGGGTGCCTGGCCACCCCCCTTCGGTATCGTTCTTGTGGTGGATCGCTTCAGCGCCATGATGCTGGCCCTGACCACGACACTGGCGATTCCGGTGCTGCTGTATGCAGCGCGCGGGGATGATGCTGCCGGCAGCAACTTCCACGCCCTGTTCCAGTTCCAGCTGCTGGGCATCAATGGCGCCTTCCTGACCGGTGATTTGTTCAACCTGTTCGTGTTCTTCGAGATCCTGCTGATCGCGTCCTATGCGCTTCTGCTGTTCGGTGGTGGACGTCTGCGCACCGCTGCCGGCCTTCACTATGTGGTACTCAACCTGACGGGTTCCGCCCTGTTCCTGATCGCCGTCGGCATTCTCTATGGCATCACCGGCACCCTCAATATGGCGGATCTCGCCCGCGCCGTGGCCACCCTGCCGGCCTCCGACGTCGCCCTGGTCCACGCCGCCGGCCTGCTGTTGTTGCTGGTCTTTGCGTTGAAAGCCGCCCTGCTGCCAATCGGCTTCTGGTTGCCCGCAGCCTATGCCCAGGCCAGTGCACCGGTCGCTGCGCTGTTCGCGATCCTGACCAAAGTCGGGCTGTACGCGATCCTGCGTGTCCATTTTCTGGTTTTCGGAAGCGACGCCGGCGCACTCGCCGGACTCGGGAATACCCTGCTCTGGGCCACAGGCCTTACGACCCTGGCAATCGGCGCAGTCGGCGCAGTCGGTGCCACCCATCTGCGCGGTGTGATCGCCTGGCTGGTGCTGGTTTCCGTCGGCATCCTGCTCGCCGGAGCCGCCGCGGGCGGCCTCGATGCACTGACGGCCACCCTGTACTATCTGCTGCACAGCACCTGGATCACTGCAGCCATGTTCCTGCTCGCCGGGATCATCAGTGAGCGCCGCGGCAGTGACCTGCTGCGACAGGGCCCACGTCTCGCGGATAACGCCCTGGGCATCGCCTTCTTCATCGGGGCACTCGCCCTGGCTGGCCTGCCGCCACTATCCGGCTTCATCGGCAAGCTGCTGTTGCTGCGCGCGGTCGGTATCGAGGACGGCGGCATCTGGCTGTGGGCCCTGCTGCTGAGCGCCGGTCTGCTCGCCCTGCTGGCCCTGAGCCGGGCCGGCAGCAGTCTGTTCTGGCGTGGAGAGCGCACTGCAGAAGGCGCGCCCGGCGGTGCACATCTGGCCTGTGCCTGGTTGCTGCTCGTCAGCGCGCCTCTGCTAACACTGGGTGCGGAATACGTACTCGACTTTCTGCAGGCGACCGCCAATGGCATCCTGCAGCCGGGGATCTATATCGAGGCAGTGCTGGGCGAAACCCGGGAGGCAGGATCATGATCAGAGCACGGCGCTGGCTGCCACACCCGACCCTGAGCCTGTTCCTGCTGATGGTCTGGTTGTTGCTGATGAATGCGGTACAGCCAGGGGTCGTCGCCTTCGGGCTGCTCCTGGCCTGGGGCGTGCCGTTTCTGACCCGGGTGTTCTGGCCGGATGTGCCCCATGTCAGCAGCACGCTCGGTCTTTTGCGCTATTTCCTGCGCCTGCTGGGGGATATCGTCAGCGCCAACCTGACTGTGGCATGGCTGATCCTGGGCCGACTGGAGCGGCTGCAGCCAGCCTGGGTGGAAGTGCCCCTTGATCTCCAGGACCCATTCGCGATCACACTGCTGGCGAGCACCATTTCCCTGACGCCCGGAACCGTGAGCGCCGATATCAGCGCCGACCGGCGCAGCCTCCTGATTCACTCACTGAACACCGATGACCCGGAGGCCCTGGTGCGCGAGATCAAGCAGCGCTATGAAGCACCGCTGAAGGAGCTGTTCGAATGATTGCCCTGGTGATGCCCGCAGCCTTCGCCATGCTGGCGCTGGCCCTGCTGCTCAATCTCTGGCGCCTGCTGCGGGGGCCGGACTTGCCGGACCGCATCCTTGCGCTGGATACGATGTACATCAATACCATCGCCCTGATCGTGTTGTTCGGCGTCTATCTGCGCCTGGACCTGTTCTTCGAGATGGCCATGCTGATGGCGGTCATGGGCTTTGTCGGCACCGTCGCAGCGGCCAAGTATCTGCTGCGCGGGGATATCATCGAGTGAGGAGCCTGGAATGAGCCTGACGCTGAGTATCGCCGAGGGAATTATCGCCCTGCTGCTGCTGCTCGGGGCGGGGCTGGCGCTGATCGGCTCGATCGGCCTGGTGCGGCTACCGGACTTTTTCATGCGTCTGCACGGCCCCACCAAAGCCACGACCCTCGGGGTCGGGGCGATGGTGCTGGCTTCCGCCCTGTACTTCTCCACCCGTGGAGACGGCCTCAGCCTGCACGAGGTGCTGATCACCCTGTTTCTGTTCATCACCGCCCCGGTCAGCGCCCACAAGCTGGCCAAGGCGGCACTGCACCTGAAGCTGAAATCGATTCCCCGAACCCGGGGCAAGCCCTGGACGTAGGCTGGGTTAGCCGCAAAGCGGCGTAACCCAGCGTTCTCACCGTCATCCCATCTCGCACCGATGCTGGCTCCGGAGCCACCCCGGGGTGCTTCGAAGGAAACCCCCGGGAACACCTGGCGTGGGTGGTGCTTCGTGGGGCACTCCCGGGAACATCCGGCGTAGGTGGTGGCGCCGGGTTACGCGGCTGCGCCGCTAACCCAGCCTACAACAGATCGTAGGAAATACTCAGACCACCGCGCAGCTCGTCGTAGTCCACCCCGCCGCCCTGGCTGCGACGGCGCTCGTCGGCGACGAACAGGCCGACGCGCAGGCGGTCACCGAAGCGATGGTCGTAGCGCAGGCTGACTTCGTGGATATCGTAGTCATCCCGGGTATTGTCTCCCTGAAAGCTCAGGTCCCTGTACTTGTATCCCAGGGAAAGGTCGGAAACCCGGGTGAGGCGGTAGGAAAAACCGGTATTGACTCCGATCTCGGTGTTGTCGGAGGGCTCTTCCTCGTAGTCTTCCCGGTCGTACACGGCAGCGAGGCGCAGGGTGCAGCGCTCGCACACGCCGACCCAGGTCCACGACAGCTGGGCATTGGTGCGGGTAATTACATCAACACGATCAAAGGTGCCATCAAAATTGCCGAAGTCCGGCAGCCCCCGATTATTGTTGCCCAGAGAAGAGTCGGTCAGCCGGTGGCCAAGATCCAGTTGCCAGCTGTGACTGCCGGACTGGAACCCGGCCGTCAGCTCCAGCAGGCCACCGGTGACATCGCGATCGCCGCCACTGCGATCGGCCCGGTTGACACCGCCGCGAACGGTGTAGCTGATCTGGCGGAGAAGGGCGCTGTAGCCAACAGTGGCGCTGTGATAGTCGTAGTTGTTGGCCGCACTGCTGCGGAAATCAACCCGCGACGTACTGAGATCGACCAGCAGCGTGTCCACCTCGGAGAAACGATGGGCCCAGGTGAGCTGGCCACCATAGCGCTCGCTGTCCAGGTCACCGCGGCGCTGGTAATTGACCCCGGACCAGAACGCCGAGGCGGTGAGCGTGTCCACCGGAGTGAGCTGAAAACGATAGGACGGCGTGACGCGGGTGATGTCGCGGTCCTCGCGATTGTCCTGGATATCCACCAGGGCGCGGTCCTGCAACACGTTGCGACGGCTGTGGGTGACCTCGAGAAAGCCTCGCCCGGCAATCGCTTCCCACATCAGGCGTGCATCGCCCTCAATGGTGGTACGGTCATCCTGGGTATCCTGCCGAAAAAAGACCCGCTCGAAGCGATAGCCGAGACCGGTCTGCAGGCGCGGCCCTTCATGTTCGAGACCGACGCGCAGCCAGGTACGGCTCTCGACTTCGGAGCGCTGGGAGCCGCCGCTCTTCACCGCATTGTCGGAGTGCTCTGCGGAAGCGCCGACAGTACTGCTGAAGTCCACGGCCTGCGCTGGCGCCGCCACGCCCAGCAGGGTTGCAGGTAAAACCAGAACACCGGATGCCCAGGCTCGCTTGCGCACGATTGTCGTCTCCCTGAATAAAGCCGCGCGCCGCCGGGGTACAGGCCAGCGCTACCCGTGTTATCTGTATTATCAATCCGCTCAGTTATTGAAGATCAACCCGGCAAAACGTTCGCGCCCGACTGCGTCGATCCCCGACATGACCTGGGAACTGGTCACACGGCCGAAGGGGACGACCAGCACCGAGTAGTCACACAGCTGGGACAGAATACGCGCTTCCGTCGTCGCGGTCACCGGGGGTACGTCAACCACGATAAAGCGGTCCGGATAACGCTCCTTGAGGCTGGCCACGAGATCCTGCATGCGCGTCGAATTGAAATATTCCGCCGCCGTCTCGCGAATTGCGCCGGAGGGAATCACCCGCAACCGCGGAATACCGGAGGCATAGATGATGTCCTCCACCCCGAGGCTACTGTCCTCCAGATAATCCGTGAGCCCGTATTCGGGCTCGGTGGGCAGCAGTTTTGCCGCATAGGGATCATACAGATTGCAGTCGATATACAGCGCTGTCTTGCGCTCATCGAGGGCAAAGGCCGCCGCAATGTTGATGGCTGTGAAACTGGAGCCGCCACCGTCGCCGACCGAACTGACCATGAGCACGAAATTGTCCTGCCCGGCCTTATGCAGCAATTTGGTGCGGATCTCGCGGAAAGTATTGAGCACCTCACGCTGTGGCATGCCCGGATAGATGATCTTGCGCTCGGTCAACTCCTCCTGGGACAGCAACATGACTTCGGCCATGTTGCGAATTGACGCTGCCGCCTGGTCCCGTTCACCGCGCCTGCGCAGGTGTTCCGCGCTTGCCCTCCCCTCACCGTTCGCCAAGATCACCTCCCCAGTAACTGTCGCAGGTCGAGGGTGCCGGTCAGATGCCCGAGGCCGATCCCTGTATAGGCTGCTCCCGCCACCAGCACCACCAGCGCCAGCAATATCACGTCAGTCCTGAATATGCGCTTGCCGATCGGCGTATTGATATGCGGCACCACACCGAGAATTTCGACGTCCTCCGGCAACTGGTTTGCCAGAAGGTTGGGGGAGCGCACCCGCGGATCGAGCACCACGAAGGCCACGACGAGGCCCAGGGATACCGCCAGACCCGCCAGCGGACCCAACATGAAGAAGTGCACGAACTGGAACCCGGAGGGTTGCAGCGGGAAGCGGGCAGGCTCCTGGATCTTGTAGGAAACGCCCTGCCCCTCGATGTCCAGGGTCATGGACAGTCGCGCCTTCTCGCGCCGCTCCAGCATTTCTTCGTAGATCTGCTTGGTGACGTCGTAATCCCGGGTCAACTCGGAGAGCTCGGCCTCCTTTGCCGCCACCAGACCCGCACGCTGATGCTCTTCGTCCAGCAGGCGTTCCAGGGCGCGCAGGCGGTTATTCATGGTCTGCAACTCGACCTCGGCGTTCGCAGCCTGCTTGCGCAACTCCTCGTACAGCGGGTTTTCCTGCGGACCACCAATGCCCGAACCCAGGCCGGGCTGCGGCTGGGCGTCGACGTTCTCGATAGCGATTTCCAGCTCGAGGATCTGGTCCTTCAGGGAAATGACATCAGGGTGCGTGTCGCGATAGCTGAGGCGCAGGGTATCAAGCTGCACCTGCAGCGCATTGACTCTCTCGCGCAGACTGTCAATGCGTCCCCGGCTGGCAAGGTAACGCGACTCGGTGCGCAGCTGCTCTTCCACCGAGCGCTTGCGCGCGCTCATTTCATCGATGCGCAGCTTCAGATCCTCGATCTGCGCTCGCAGCTGGTTGGTACGCTGGGCGACCGAGCCCTCGCTGATGAACAGGTTGCGGGTGCGAAAATCCTTCAGCCTCTCCTCCGCCATTTCCAGCTGACGCTTGTAGGAGCGCACCTGCTCGTCGATGAATTCAAAAGCGCCGCGCGACTCCTGGCGCCGGCGTTCGGCCGCATCCTCGATGAACACATCAACCACGGTATTCAGCACCCGGAAGGAACGGTCCGGATCCGAGTCGCGGTAGCCCACAGAAAAATAGTTGCTGCGACGCCCCTGTTCGGCAATCGAGATGCGATTGCGCAAACCGGAAATAATACTTTCCTGGGTGTCCACCGGCTCCGTGCCGGTGATCAACCCCGACTTGCGCGCGACCTGCTCGATGATCACACGGGTGTAGATGCGCTCCCGCGCCTGCTCGGAGCGGTCGATGCTGGTGACCTCGGCACGCCCACGCAACAGCGGCTCGATGATGTTGGTGACATCCGCGTAGAGGATCGCCCGGGTGTCGTAGGTCTTCGGCCACTGCATGCCCACGGCCAGGACCCCGAAAGACACCAGCAGCAGAATGGCGACCACCAGGGCCTTGAAGCGAATCAGCTCACGGATAACCGCGCGCAGAAGATCCGTGATGAATGAGCCGTCCATAATACCTCGGCCAGCCTCAGAAACGACGTTCGGGAACGGTCACGATGTCCGAGGGCAACAGTGTGTAGTTGGTCTCCAGCCTGCCATTGCGAAGAATGTCATTGAGACGCACGGGATAAACCTTGACCTCTCCCGCCTCATGGCGGTAAAGGACCGCCCGGTTGGCGGCGGCAAACTCATTCGGCCCGCCGGCCATCAGCACAAGATCAAGAACCGTCATACCCTTGCGATAGGGCATCGACATCGGGCTGCCAACCGCACCGGTAACGCGCACACGGTGCTGGAAGTCGCTGCTCGAAGGGTTGGTCACAATGACCGTCACCTGCGGGTTGCGAATGTATTCCTCGAGTTTGCCGGTGATGTTGTGGGCCAACTCCTCGGCGGTGCGGTCTGCGGCCATGACATCACCGACCAGCGGCATGGAAATCTTGCCATCCGGGCGCACCGGAACCTCGGCGGACAGGTTGTCGTTGCGCCAGACGCTGATGCGCAGGTTGTCACCCACTCCGATGCGGTACTCCTCGATACTGAAATCCAGCGCCTGCGCCGGGGCACCGGGGCTGAGGGTGGGAGCCGGTGCGCAACCGACGAGCAGCAGTGTCATGGAAAGGAGCGAGATCAATGCCTTCATGGTATCTACCCTTGTCCTGCAATTCGTTCCGGAGAAGCACGCCTGCCACCCGTGACAATCCCGGGGCGGGGCTAGCGAACCCCCTTGCCCAGGAGGATGACCTCGACCGTCTGCACAACGATGACGAGGTCCAGGAGGATGCTGTGGTTCTTGGTGTAATAAAGGTCGTAGCGGAGCTTCTGGGCGGCATCCTCCACCGAAGCCCCGTAGGGGTATTTTAGCTGGGCCCAGCCCATAAGGCCCGGTTTGACCCTGTGCCGCGCCTCATAATAGGGGATTTTTTGCACCAAGTCACATACGAACTCGGGCCGCTCCGGGCGCGGACCCACAAAGCTCATGTCACCTTTCAGCACGTTGTAGAGCTGCGGCAGCTCATCAATGCGGGTATTGCGAATGAAGTGCCCGACCCGGGTAATACGGTCGTCATTTTCCCGCGCCCAGACCGCTCCGCCCTTCTCGGCGTCCTGCACCATGCTGCGAAACTTGAGCAGCTCGAAGGGTCGACCATTGAGCCCCGTGCGCACCTGACGGTAAAGCACGGGTCGCCCGGTCTCCAGCAGGATCGCCAGGACGGCGAACAGCATCAGTGGCCAGGTCAACGCCAGCAGTGCAAGACTGATGACGATATCGAACACTCGCTTGGCCGCATCCCGGCTCTGGCTGTAGCGGAAGCCATCGGAGAACAACATCCAGCCCGGGTGCAACAGGTCCAGCTCGATACGGCCGGTCTCGCGCTCACAGAAGTTGATCGCCTCGATCACATTGATGCCGGCCAGCTTGCAATCCAGCAGTTCCTCGAGGGGAAATACCGCGCCCTCGGCACGCCGGCGCTCGTCCATGACCACCACGATCTCGCTGACGCGTTGCCGCTGCGCCAGACTCAGGAGCTCGCCGCGCTCCGGCTCGGGCAGCAGACGCTCCGGAACCACCACCACCTCAGCCTGCCCCGCGGGCAGACAGCCCACGATCTCGACTCCGAGTTGCCCACCATCGCGCTGCAGGGTGTCCAGCAACTGCTGCGCGCGCTCGCCGGCGCCGAGAAACAACACACGCCGGCGCAGGCGGTCGACGCCCACCAGACCAAAGAACAGCACCCGCGCCAGCAACACCAGCACAAGACTGGCCAGCACGGCGATAAACAGCACGCCACGCCCGAGATAGAGAGGAGGAAACAGATAGTAGACAACCGTCAGCGCGGCGCTGCCCAGCAGGCAGTAGCTGACCACCGTGCGCACCGTCATACTGACGAAGCCCTCGCGCACACGGGACTGATAAACCCCCATCGCCATGGTGCAGGCGAGCATCACCAGGGCGAAGATGAGCGCACGCAGGAACCAGTCACTGCCCAGCGATATCTCGTCCAGGATGCCGGGGCCGAAACGCAGGTAAAAACCTGTGTAGGCCGCGACCAGCAGCAGCCCGAGCTCGATGGCACCCAGCACCAGATACGGGGTCTGAATGTAATGATTGAACAGCCGATTATGTGCCACGCAGGTCTCGCAGGCAGGAAGCAATCGATACCACAACAGGCGATGCCACAAGGCACCGGAGCCTAGTATAGACTATGGTTTCATGCAGGATGGCATGGTGGGCGACGAATGCCCGACGACGACGAATGCCATCCACTGACCCGGGATGCAGACGTTTCGTGAACCAGCCCCTCGGACAATCCCCGCCCTGGCGACAACTGCAGGCACTGGCGCAGTCCTCCGCCGACCGGGCACTGCCGGACCTGTTCCGGGCGGATGCCCGTCGCTGTGAACGCTTTTCTCATGAGGTGGCAGGCCTGTGGGTGGACAGCTCGCGCCAGCGCGTCGACGCCCCCATCCGCGAGGCGCTACAGGCACTGGCGCGGGAGCGCCGGCTTGAAGAGGCCATCGCGGCGCTGTCCCGTGGCGACCTGGTCAATAACACCGAAGGGCGGGCCGCGCGTCACATGGATCTGCGCTGCCTTTCCGGCGACCATGACCGCACCGGTATCGAGGCAGTCGACAGCGCCCTGGCACGCATGCAGGCGCTCTGCACAGCCGTCACCGAAGGCACCCTGACCGGCTTCGACGCACGCGCCATGCGCAGCATTGTCAACCTCGGCATTGGCGGCTCCGACCTGGGTCCACGCCTGGTCTGCGACGCACTGCCGGGCAGCCCCGCCGCGCCGCAGGCTCGCTTTGCCGCCAACCTGGACGGCCACGATCTGGACGAAGCCCTGGCAGGGCTGGACCCCGCGACCACCCTGTTTATCGTCACCAGCAAGTCCTTCGGCACTGAAGAGACCCTGGCCAATATGGCCCGCGCCCGCGCCTGGCTGAGCGCCGCGGGCTGTCCGGGCCAGCATTTGCCCCGCCACTTCGTTGCCGTCACCGCCAACCCGGAGCGGGCACGCGCCGAGACCGGCCTCGGGGAGGACCGTATCCTGCCCTTCGGCGAGTGGGTCGGGGGTCGCTTCTCCCTGTGGTCCGCGGCCGGGCTCGCCATCGCCCTGACCCGCGGCTGGCAAAGCTTCACCGCCCTGCTGCGCGGCGCCGCGGCCATGGACCGGCACTATCGGGAAACCACCATTGAGCACAACCTGCCCGCGTGGCTGGCACTGCTGGACGTGTGGAATGTCAATTTTCTGGGCGCGGGATCCATCGCCGTATTGCCCTACGCCCACCGTCTGCGGCGCTTGCCCGACTACCTGCAGCAACTGGCCATGGAGAGCAACGGCAAGCGCGTCACCCGGGATGGCCAACCCGCGCCCTGTGCCACCGGCCCGGTGTTCTGGGGCTCGGCAGGCACCATCGGCCAGCACTCCTTCCACCAGTTGCTGCACCAGGGCACCGACCTGATTCCCGCGGAATTCATCCTGCCACTGAAGGACCCCGCACCCGGGCACCAGGGCCTCGTCGCCCACTGCCTGAGCCAGGCCCTGGCCATGATGTCCGGGGAGCATGGTGCTGCACTGCAGGCGCGGCTGCGCGAGGATGGCCTCAGCGATACCGACATCGAACGCCTGCAACCACACCTGGAGGTGCCGGGCAGCCGCCCCTGCACGCTGATCACCCTGCCACAGCTGGACGCCTGGCACCTGGGCGCACTGCTGGCGCTTTATGAGCACCGTGTCCACGCCGCGAGTGTGATCTGGGGCATCAACGCCTTTGATCAATGGGGCGTGGAACTTGGCAAGCGTATCAGCCGGCGCCTGCGCCCCCTGCTGGAATACCCTGCGGCGGCCGATGATGATCTCGACCCCGCCACTCGTGAGGCTATCGCCCGCTACCACCGGGCCCAATCCAACCACCACCCTGATCAGGACACACCGGAATGACCTTTCCCGCAAATCCCCGCATTGCCGTCATCGGCCTGGGCTACGTCGGTCTGCCCCTCGCGGTGGAGTTCGGTCGCCAGTTGCCGACCTGTGGTTTCGACATCAACCAGCGTCGCGTCGACAGCCTGCGCCGCGGTGTGGACCAGACCCTGGAGACCAGCAGTGAGGAACTGGCCGCCGCGACCCGGCTCAGGGTCAGCAGCGACCCGGCCGACCTCGCCGGTTGCGACGTCTACATCATCACCGTGCCGACGCCGATCGATGACGGCAAACAGCCGGACCTGACGCCCCTGCGCAAGGCCAGCGAAGCGGTTGGACGCGTGCTCCGCCCCGGCAACGTGGTGATCTATGAGTCCACGGTCTATCCCGGTGCGACCGAAGAGGTCTGTGTGCCCCTGCTGGAGCAGTATTCCGGCTTGCGCTACAACCAGGACTTCTTTGCCGGCTACAGCCCGGAGCGCATCAATCCCGGCGACCGGCAACGCCGCCTGACCAACATTATGAAGATCACCTCGGGCTCGACGCCGGAGGCCGCGGACTTTGTCGATGCGCTGTACCGCCGCATCGTCACCGCCGGCACCCACAAGGCCAGCAGCATCCGCGTCGCCGAGGCCGCCAAGGTCATCGAAAATACCCAGCGCGACGTCAACATTGCCCTGGTCAACGAACTGGCCCAGATCTTCAAGCGCCTCGGCGTCAGCACCGAGGATGTGCTCGCGGCGGCGGGGACCAAGTGGAACTTCCTGCCGTTCCGGCCCGGCCTGGTGGGCGG
>JBJHBY010000071.1:0-14632 GCA_050485745.1 Gammaproteobacteria bacterium
ATGGCGCTGCGCGGCGTTGACCTTGAGCTGTACCGGGGTGAGTTCGTGGTCCTGCTCGGCGCCTCCGGCAGCGGCAAGTCCACCCTGCTCAATATTCTTGGCGGACTGGATGTCGCCAGTGGCGGAGAGGTCTTCTACGGCAGCCAGAATCTTTCCCGTGCTTCCGAGGCCGAGCTGACGCGTTTTCGTCGCGACCATGTCGGTTTCGTGTTCCAGTTCTACAATCTCATTCCCAGTCTCACCGCTCGCGAGAATGTGGCCATCGTCACCGAAATCGCGCGTCATCCGATGACTCCGGAGGAGGCGCTCGAGCTGGTCGGGCTGGGCGCAAGGCTGGACCATTTTCCCTCCCAGCTCTCGGGTGGGGAGCAGCAACGCGTCGCGATCGCCCGCGCCATTGCCAAGAACCCCGCCGTGCTGCTCTGCGACGAACCCACCGGGGCCCTGGATTCCGCCACCGGAGTGAAGGTACTGGCGGTGCTGGCGGACGTCAATCAGCGGCTGGGCACGACAACGGCTGTCATCACCCATAACGCGGCGATCGCCGCCATGGCTCATCGCGTGATCCAGCTCAGGGACGGGCGGGTTGCCGAAGTGCACGAGAATACGACCCGCGTCGCCGCGGAATCGGTGTCGTGGTAAGGCCATGCGTGCACTGAACACCAAGTTGCGGCGCAATATCTGGCAGCTCAAGGGGCAGGGGCTTGCCATTGCGCTGGTCATCGCCAGTGGAGTGGCCACGCTCATTATTGCCCTGGCCACCCTCGACTCCCTGCGCGTGACCCAGTCCGGCGTGTACCGCGACCTGCGCTTTGCCGAGGTGTTTGCGGACCTCAAGCGGGCGCCGGAGAGTCTGGCAGTGCGCCTGCGCGATATTCCTGGGGTCGCGGTGCTGGAAACCCGGGTCAAGGCACCCGCCAACATCCGCCTTGACGGGTTCCCCGACCCGGTCACCGGTATGCTGGTGTCGATTCCCGATGGACGCCAGCCAGAGCTGAACCGCCTGTTCCTGCGAGCCGGCGAGCTGCCCGCGCCGGACCGGGATGACCAGGCCGTGCTCAGTGAGGCGTTTGCCGAGGCCCATGGGCTGCAGCCGGGCGACCGCCTCGAGGTGATCATCAACGGCCGCTACCAGCGCCTTACCATCAGTGGTATCGGGCAATCGCCGGAGTACATTTACCAGATTCGCCCTGGCGAACTGTTCCCCGATTTTGCCCGCTACGCCATCCTGTGGATGAATCGCAGTGCCCTGGGTGCGGCCTATGGCATGGAGGGAGCCTTCAACAGCGTGGCGGCAACCCGGGCACCAGGGCGGGGTAGCGCCGCGCTGATCGAGGCCATGGACCTGCTGCTGGAGCCCTGGGGGGGGCTGGGGGCCCATGATCGCGACGACCAGTATTCCCATCGCTACCTCTCCGAGGAAATGCAGCAGCTGGCCGCCATGGCCCGCATCCTGCCGGCCATTTTTCTGGCGGTGGCGGCGTTTCTGCTGAATGTGGTGACCGCCCGGCTGATCCGCACCCAGCGTGAGCAGATTGCGGTACTCAAGGCATTCGGCTATGACAATTTCACGGTGGCTCTGCACTACCTGGCGCTGGTATCGGTCATTATCCTGATCGGCGCGTTGCTGGGGGTGCTGCTCGGGGCTTGGGCGGCCAGCGGGCTGGGGCGTATCTACGCGCAGTTCTTCCGCTTTCCCTACCTCGACTTCCACCTGCGTCCCGGAGTGGCTCTGCTGGGTATTGCCGTCGCTGGGGGCGCTGCGATCCTCGGAACGCTGGGCGCAGTGCGGGCCGCCTTCCGCCTGCCCCCTGCGGAAGCCATGCGACCCGAGCCTCCGGCCGTATTTCGTGCAACGTTGCTGGAGCGGCTGGGCTTGACCCGCTGGCTGGACCAGCCGTCGCGCATCGTGCTGCGCAACCTTGAGCGCACCCCGGTGCGCTCCGCTCTCTCAGTGCTCGGCATCAGCCTGGCGGTGGGTATCATGATGGTGAGTGGTTACCAGCAGGACGCGATCAACCACATGATCAATGTGCAGTTTCGCCTGTCCCAGCAACAGGATGTGACGGTTGCCCTGGTGGAGCCGACCTCGACCCGGGTGGTGCACGAACTGGCGGCCCAGCCAGGGGTGCGCCACGCCGAGGGCTGGCGTGTGGCACCGGCGGTGCTGCGCCATGGTCACCGGGAGTACCGCACCAGTCTGCAGGGTTACACACCGGACAGCCGGCTGTTCCGCCTGCTCGACCGGGATCTGCGCACGGTGGAGCTGCCCGCGGCCGGTATGCTGATCACTGATCACCTCGGCACCATGCTGGGCGTGGGTGTCGGTGACAGCCTTCAGGTGCAGATTCTCGACGGCCGGCGCCAGCGACTGGAGATTCCGGTCACGGGTCTGGTGCGGGAGTACGTCGGGGTCAATGCCTATCTGCGGGCCGACGTGCTGGCCCGGCTGTTGGGCGAGGGGCCGGCCTTCAATGGCGCCTTTCTGGCGGTCGAGGACGATGCCCTGGAAGCCCTGTTTGCCCGACTCGACGAAATGCCCCGGGTCGCCGGAGTGACCCTGCGCCGCAACGCCATCGACAGTTTTCGCGAAACCATGGGGGAGACCATTCTGGTGTTTACCTTCGTCAATATGTTGCTGGCGGGGTCGATTGCGGTTGCAGTGGTCTACAACAGTGCCCGCATTGCGCTCGCGGAACGCGGCCGCGAGATGGCCAGCCTGCGTGTCCTCGGTTTCACTCGTGGTGAGGTTTCCTTTATCTTGCTCGGTGAACTGCTGCTGTTGACCCTGCTGGCGATGCCGCTGGGATTTGCATTTGGCACCGCGCTCTGCTGGTTGATGGCGTACGGTATGCAGACAGACATTTATCGTGTGCCTTTGGTGCTGGAGTCCTCGACCTATGCCCTGGCGGCGCTGGTTATCCTGGTGGCGGCGCTGGGTTCCGCGCTGCTTGTCGGTCGGCAGTTGCGGCAGCTGGACATGGTGTCCGCCCTGAAGGCCATGGAGTAATCGCAGTGAGTCGACGTCGCAATGCTCTCCTCGCCGGGCTGGGGCTGGTGTTGGTCGCCGCCCTGGCACTGGGCATGCGCCCGGCGCCGGTCATGGTCGACGTGGCCGAGGTGCGGCGCGATGCCTTCCGTATCGAGGTGGAAGAAGAAGGCCGTACCCGCGTGGCTGATCGCTACCTGGTGTCGGCCCCGGTGGCGGGTTACCTGGAGCGGGTGACCCTGGAGCCGGGAGATGCCATCACACCGGGGCAGCGGTTGTTTGCGATCAGGCCGCAGCATGCGGCACCGCTGGATCCGCGCAGCCGGGCGCAGGCCGAGGCGGGCCTGTCCCGCGCGGAGGCCGCATTGCAGGCTGCAACCATGCTGGTGGAGGCGGAGGCTGCGCGATCCGAACTGGCCGAGCGGGAACTCGCTCGTGTCGAACCATTGGTGGCCGCGGGGCATCTCTCCGAGGGCGCGCTGGACCTGGCCCGTACCGAGCAACGCCGAGCGGCGGCGGCGCTGCGCTCTGCCCGGTTCAATGTCGATGTGGCGCGCTTTGAGCGCGACAATGCCCGTGCGGCCCTCGCCGTGGTGGGTGGCGACGCCAGTCCGGCAGTCATGTTCGTCGAGGCTCCGGTCCCGGGCCTGGTGCTGCGCCGCCTGCGACAGAGCGAAGGGGCGGTGCAGGCCGCCGAGGCGGTGCTCGAGCTGGGTGATCTGCGCAGCCTGGAAGTGGAGGTGGATGTACTGTCTCCGGATGCCGTGCGCCTGCGCCAGGGCATGCGTGTGCTGTTGGAGCGCTGGGGTGGAGAGGCAGCCCTTGAGGGGCGGGTGCGTCGCGTGGAGCCCTCCGGCTTCACCCGCATCTCGGCGCTGGGTGTGGAGGAGCAGCGGGTCTGGGTGATTGTCGACCTGAGCCCGGAGGCAATGGCTGCAGGGCTGGGCGATGGCTTTCGGGTTGAGGCCCGCTTCATTCTCTGGGAAGGCGAGGCCGTGTTGCAGGTGCCCGCCAGTGCGCTGTTTCGAAAGGGAGAGCATTGGCAGGTGTATGTGCTGGAGGGCGGGCGGGCCCGTGCGCGCGAGGTTGAGCCGGGGCGCCGCAGTGGTTTGCAGCGCGAGGTCCTGAGCGGCCTGGAGCCCGGTGAGCGGGTGATCCTTCACCCGGATGAGCAGCTGCACGATGGCGCCCGGGTTCGGTATCGGGGCCACTATTAACCGGGCATGCAAACAGGTATCCCTTCCTGTTTGCATGCACGCCCTGGAAATACTGGCGAAGTTGCGCGGAACGCCTTGTATTTCCGAGGTTAACAAGTGATGGTCGGGAGGCGTCTTGCATGGTGTATCGTGCGCTCGCGGATCTGACCCTGCTGTTGCATGCGCTGTTTATCGCCTGGGCAGTGCTGGGTGGCATCGCGGTGTTGCGGCGCCGCCGGGTGTTGTTGCTGCACCTTCCGGCCGCCCTGTGGGCAACCCTCGTCGTGATACAGGGCTGGCTTTGCCCGCTGACACCGCTGGAGAACCACTGGCGGATACTGGCCGGGCAGTCCGGCTATTCCGGGGGGTTCATCGAGCACTACCTGCTGCCGCTGGTCTACCCCCCGGGGCTGACTCGCGGTGTGCAGGTAGTGCTGGGTGCCCTGGTGCTTCTGGTCAATGCCATAATCTACGGTTTCGTCTATCGGCGCTGGCGTACCACTGGTGCGCGTCGGCCCTGACAACGTTCGCTTTGGGAGATGATCCATGACCCTGCCCGCCCGTTATCGCAAGCTGGTCGTCCGCAAGCCTGGCCCCGAATTTGCGGCGGCCACGGCCATTGTCGAGGTTGCAATGCCGGAGCCCGGCCCCGGCCAGGTGCTGGTGCGCAACCACTATGCCGGCGTCAACGCCTCCGACCCGGTATTTGCCAGCGGTGGCTATGGGCAAGCCGACCTGCCCTTCGATGTGGGGCTGGAGTCTTCGGGTGAGATCGTCGCCGTGGGCGCGGGAGTTACCGCGCTGAAGGTGGGAGACCACGTCCTGGTCTCGGGCTTCGGCGGCGGTTATGCCGAGTATCGGGTCGCCGCCGCGGAGCATGTGGTTCCCGTGCCGCGCGCCAGCGCGGAGATCACCAGCGTGTTCATCGCCGGGCTCACCGCCTCTGTGGGCTTGTCCGTGGTCGGCGAGATGGGCGCCGGTGAGACGGTGCTGGTCACGGCGGCTGCGGGCGGGGTGGGCTCCTATGCGGTACAACTGGCGAGGATGGCGGGCAACCGTGTGATCGGGACCTGCGGCGACGAACGCAAGCTTGCGCAGTTGCAGAGCCTGGGCTGTGAGCGTGTCATCAACTACCGCCAGGAGGACGTCGCTGCGGTACTGGCGGCGGAATATCCGGGGGGTGTGGATCTGGTGTTCGAGAACGTCGGCCGCCGCATGTTTGATATTGCCCTTGAGCACCTTGCCTGCAAGGGCAGGCTGGTTTGCGTGGGTGCGGTGTCGGAGTATGCCGCGGGCCTGGGTTGGGAGCGGGTGGAGGGCGTGCGTATCTATCAGCGCCTGCTTGCCACTTCGGCCTCGGTCCGGGGTTTCTATCTGCCACACTTTGCAGAGCACTACGCCGCACACCTGGAACTGATGTTGGGGCAGATGGCGCAGGGGCGGCTGCGGGCTCAGATTGACCCGACCCGCTTTTCCGGTATCGATGCCGTGGTCGATGCCGTCGCACACCTGCAGTCCGGGCGCAACCTGGGCAAGGTAGTGGTGGACTTCACTGCCTGAATGCCGGCTCTGATGGCACGTCCCTGGTTTCTCTATCTGATCGAGTGCGCCAATGGCAGTATCTACACGGGTATCACCGTGGATGTTGCGGCGCGCTACGCCCGCCATGCTGCCGGTCGGGGTGCGCGCTATACCCGCGCCAATCCGCCGCGGCGCCTGCTGGCGGTGATTGCCTGTGAAGACCACTCACAGGCGCTGCGCGAGGAACATCGGATACGCCGTCTCAGCGCGGCGGAAAAGCGCTTGCTCGCGGTCCGCAATCCACCCCCGACGCTTTCCTGAGGGAGCCTGCAGCTCATACAGCAGCGTCTCGCGAGATTGAGCGCAAGGAATACAAAAAATAAAAGGAACTGTAGACCTGCCACTTGGGCCGGCCCGAAGAGAATGGGCAGCGAGCGGCCTGTGGGACAGACCGCTCGATCAGATCAAGACTTAGATCGCTACAACGTTCTCAGCCTGCGGGCCTTTCTTGCCCTGGGTCACGGTGAATTGCACTTTCTGGCCTTCAACCAGCGTCTTGAAGCCGCTGCCGGAGATGGCGCTGAAGTGAACGAACACGTCAGGTCCCTGTTCCTGTGCGATAAAGCCAAAGCCCTTCGCTTCGTTGAACCACTTCACCTGACCAGTATGCGTAGACATTGTCAATTCCTGTACATGTTTCAGTAAAACAGATCGTTTGGGAGCCGGAAACGAGCAGGGTTACTTATGAAAGGGAAGGGACAAAGCACTGCAGGAGAGATGTCTGACTTACTGATCATAAATAGCCGCTTTTTTTCAGGCTGTCTCGATTATATACGGCAGCGGGGCGACGTCAACGGGATTTTTTGCCGCTCCGGTGAGCCACTTCACGCCGCCGCCGCCGCTGTTTCAGTCCTCGTAGTTGTCCCGGTCCAGACTTTCCATCAGCTGGCGCAACTGCGGACGCATCGACTCCACCGCACGCAGGTCCGCTTCGGGAACATCGGCCTGCAGGCCCTGCATCAGCTGCTGACCGGCACCCAGTTGCTGGCGGATCATCTCACGTTGCTCCGGATCGAGATTGGGGTTGCGCTCCAGTTCCATGAGAGCCTGTGCCATCATCGCGTCCATCTCGCCCTGGCCTTCCTTCATCTCCAGGGACAGAAAGGCCTGCATGACCCGGGCGCTGATATCGGCCCATTGCTGGCCATCGCGGAAGCCGTGCCGGCGCACAATCGGCTCGACCTGAGGATACTTCCTTACCGCGTCGCGGTAGATGCGCTGGAAGTCCAGATCGAGCATGTCATCGTCGTTGTAGAGATCATCTTCGATATTGTTTTCCGTGGCCCAGGTTTCCAGGGCCTCCATCGATTGCATCCAGCGTTCAATGGTGGTGCGATCCAGCACATCCCGCGCGACGGCGGGTATGGCCAGCACCAGGGTCATAATGAGAGTGATTATTGTTCTTCCGGATAGTCCTGGCATGTTCGTCTCCTCAGCTTGATGGGTCTGGTTCTGTTGTAGTGGTGCCTGGCTGTCCTGCCTGCGTTGCCGCGCCATTCTAGCGCGCCTGTCCGGTGCTTGCGGGTCTGCACCGGAACCTGTAGTAATAGCGGCTGCCTATACAGGTTATAAGTCAAATTTATTTTTATTCCCCATCGCCTGTGCGCATAGTAGGGTTCAGGACACGTTCAGGCGATGTCCCACCGCGACGTTAACGTCCATACGGAGGTGCTTTATGTCACTTAAAGGCTCCAAGACCGAGCATAACCTTAAAGAGGCCTTTGCCGGTGAGTCCCAGGCCAATCGTCGTTATCTGTACTTCGCGTCCAAGGCGGATGTCGAGGGCTACAACGACGTGGCTGCGGTATTCCGCTCCACCGCCGAGGGTGAGACCGGGCACGCGCACGGACACCTCGAGTACCTTGAGGCCGTCGGTGATCCGGCAACCGGGCTGCCGATCGGTGCGACCTCCGCCAATCTAAAGGCGGCGATTGCCGGCGAGACCCACGAGTACACCGACATGTATCCGGGCATGGCCAAAACCGCCCGCGACGAAGGCTTTGACGAAATTGCGGACTGGTTCGAGACTCTGGCCAAGGCGGAGCGCAGCCACGCCAACCGCTTCCAGAAGGCCTTTGACTCGCTCGACGCCTGAGTGAGTGCCTGACGGCTTCCGGCCGGGAGCCGTCTTCCTGCTTTTCTGTCGGCTTTTCTGTCGGCACCACTCTGCCGGCAATGACAGGCACCACGACAACCGGAAGCAACAGGGGCACCGGTGGCAGCGGTGTGTCCCTCAAAACCAGGGAGCTCTGCGATGGCCGAAGACAAGACGTTTGTTCGCGAAGGCAGTCTGGAGGCGCCAACGCGTCACCCCATCGACTGGCAGAACCCCGAGTTTTATGACGAGCACGCGCTCAACGCGGAGCTGGAGCGCGTCTACGACATTTGTCACGGCTGTCGCCGTTGCGTCAATCTCTGCAATGCCTTTCCCACCCTGTTCGATCTGGTGGATGAATCCGAGACCATGGAGGTCGATGGTGTCGACAAGGCGGATTACGGCAAGGTCGTCGACGAATGCTACCTCTGCGACATGTGTTACATGACCAAATGCCCCTATGTGCCGCCGCACGAGTGGAATGTCGACTTCCCGCACCTGATGTTGCGGGCCAAGGCAGTCAAATTCCAGAAAGGTGAAACGAAACTGCGCGACCGGTTCCTGTCCAGCACGGATATGGTTGGCAAGCTGGTAACGACCATTCCGCTGGTCGACAAGACCGTCAACGCAGCGAATCGCAACAAGGGATTGCGCAAGGCCCTGTCCTCTGTTCTGGGTGTGCACCCGGATGCCCCGTTGCCTGAGTATCACCACCAGACCCTGCGTCGTCGCGGCGACAGGGGCGCACCCGCGAATCCGGAGCAGTTGTCGCCTGCGGGCCGCACCCGAGGCAAAGTGGCGCTCTTCGCGACCTGCTACGGCAATTACAGCAACCCCGGCCTCGGAGAGGACTTCTTCAAGGTCTTCCGGCACAACGGGATCATCATGGATCTGGTGCCCAGCGAGCGCTGCTGTGGCATGCCGCGTCTCGAGCTGGGTGACCTGCAGGCGGTGGCCCGTGCCAGGGAGGCGAATATCCCGATCCTGGCCCGGTTGGTGGATGAGGGCTATGACATCATCGCTCCCGTGCCCTCCTGCGTGCTGATGTTCAAGCAGGAGCTACCGCTGATGTTCCCCGATGACAGGGACGTGGCCAGGGTCAAGGGGGCGATGTTCGACCCCTTTGAGTACCTGATGCTGCGTCACAGGGAGGGCTTGCTGAAGCTCGATTTCAGCCGTGAGCTGGGTGATGTGAGCTACCAGGTCGCCTGTCACACCCGGGTGCAGAATATTGGCCTGAAGACCCGGGATGTCCTGCAACTGGTGCCGGGTACGACGGTGCAGCCGATCGAGCGCTGCTCGGGCCACGATGGCACCTATGCGGTAAAGAACCAGTTCCATGATGCCGCGGTGAAGATTGCCCGGCCGGTGGCGCGCAAGGTGGATGAAGGGAGCCCGGATCATTTTGTCAGTGACTGCCCCATGGCGGCGACGCATGTTGCTCACGTGGCAAAGTCCGATGTGCTGCCCGAACATCCGATCACCCTGTTGCGCATGGCCTACGGCCTCTAGGGCTGCTGTAGCGCAACGTCGTCGATCCAGGAGGAAACCGATGAACAAGCTGAAGCGCAGTGATCTGATGTCCCTGGAGGACTATGCCCAGCGTCGCGCCGGTTTCCGGCGCGAGGTCATTGCCCACAAGCGCGACCGTCACCTGTCACTGGGCGAACATGTGCGTCTGATGTTCGAGGACCGGCTGACGATTCAGTATCAGGTGCAGGAGATGCTGCGGGTCGAGCGCATTTTCGAGGCCGCGGGCATCGAGGAGGAACTCGAAGCCTACAACCCACTGATTCCCGACGGCACCAACCTCAAGGCGACCATGCTGATCGAATATCCGGATGTTGAACAGCGCCGCCGTGAGTTGGCGCGTCTGATTGGCATTGAGGATCAAGTCTGGGTGCAGGTGGCCGGCCACGAGCGGGTGTTTGCCATTGCCGACGAGGATCTGGAGCGCGAGACCGAGGAAAAGACGTCCAGTGTGCATTTTCTGCGCTTTGAGCTGACGCCCGGAATGATTACCGGTCTCAAGGGTGGTGCCGCGCTGGCGGTCGGGGTGGATCACGCCAGTCTCAGCGCCTGTCTCGATCCGGTCAGTGAGGCCAGCCGTCGCGCACTGCTGGCCGACTTCGACTGATTCGGCGATTTCGACGAGCGATGCTGTCCGCCGTGTTGCTCACCCCGGAGAGGAGGGGGCGGCACGGCGCTTCTGCTTCTCGGCATACATGCGTTCGTCGGCCAGCTTCAGCAACTCGCGCGCCGAATGGCCATCCACCGGCTGGCGGGCGCTGCCGATCGAAGCCCCGACCTGCAGGGACTGCCCATCGTAGGGGATGGGTGCCTCGATAATCTGCCTGAGCCGCTCTTTCAGGGCGTCCATCGGGATTGCATCCGGGTCCTCGACGACGATCACGATCTCATCGCCACCCCAGCGCGCGACAATATCCCCCGTGCGAACCACCTCGCTGATGCGCGCCGCCACCGTTTTCAGTATGGTGTCGCCGGCGCGATGCCCCCAGGCATCATTGATGGCCTTGAAACCATCCAGGTCGATGAACAGCACGGCGCAGGGCCTGCTCTGATGGCTTTCGCTGGCGCTGACCTTCGCCTCCAGGGCGTCTTCCAGGCGGCGCCGGTTGGGGAGGTTGGTGAGGGGGTCGAACAGTGCCAGTTGCGCCAGTTGCACCCGATGGCGCAGGGTGATCAGCGCGGAGAAGCCAACCAGCAGGGCAACGACCCAGCCCATGGCGCGCAACAGCAGGAGCTGACTGCTGTTGCTGACATCCTGCCGGGGCTTGGCCGCGAACACCCATTGTCCGTTCGGGATGTCGGCTTCCAGGGTGACGGCCTCCGGATCCTGGAATAACAGGGTGCTGCCAAGAAAGACATCGCCGCGATGACCCTGACCGTCGGTCCCGCGGATCGCCACTTCGAAGAGGCCGCTATCCCTGTCGGGAATCACTGCCTCGAGCAGGGACTCGATATCGATGACGGTGGACAGCAGTCCCCAGTACTCGCCATCGCGCACCACGGGAACACGGTACACCAGGCCACGCCCGCCCTGCACCAGGTCCAGCGGCCCTGCCAGGGTGCCGGTGCCGCTCTCGATGGCACGGGCGATATGGGGCCACTGGTCGGGTTGGTCGGGGTAGTACAGGCCAATTGCCGCCTCATTGGTTTCGAGGGGATGCACATAGGTCAGGCGGTAGCCCACCGCGACGCCGAAATTGCGCACGTGGAGGGTCTTGTCATAGAGCTCGGCGAGGATGGCCTGCACCTCGGTATCGTCCAGGTCGCTGGCCCGGACCACCAGATAGCTGGCCAGGCCGCTGGACAGGAACAGGATGGCGTTGAGTTCACGGTCGATGCGTGCGCGCAGGCCGCTGGCAAATGCCAGGGCATCGGTCCGGGCCCGGGCCTGCAGTTCGTTAATCTGCAGTCGCGTGATCCATTCCACGGCAAACAGGGCGCTCATCAGCACCAGCGCAGCCAGGAGGTGGGCGGAGGTCGGGCTGTTGGGGAGCTGAATCCTGCGCAGTAAGCCCATCAGGTGCGCGCTTTCTCCTCTGGCCAGCGCGCTGTTCTGCGGCGGCGATGCTGCGAGCGGACTTTATACCACGAGTATAAGGTAACGGCAGGGTCGGTGACAGCTGCGTCATGAAGCGCTGTGACAAGTGCTGTGCAGGCGCACGCCGGCCAGGGTCAGTACGAGCTGTTCCAGCAGCCGCCAGGGGGCGCCATCCCCGCCTTTGAAGGCGCTGTCCACGGCCGCCGCGTCCTTCAGCAGCTGCCGCAAAATGGTGACAGGGATGCGTCGAACGGCCTGGCGCAGCAGGGGTTTGCGCCGCTCGTGGACGCGTTGTGCGTCCAGCAGTCGCTCGATGCCCGCGCCGCGGGCCAGGCCTTCTGCGCAAGAGAGCAACAGGCGCAGATCCCGGGCCAGTGCCCAGAGGACGACGGGGATCTCGGTCCCCTCTGCGCGTAGCCCCTGCAGGCAGCGCAGGCTCCCCGCGGGATCCCCGGCGAGGGCGCGATCCGGCAGCAGGAAGGCGTCGAATCGGGCGCTGTCGCCGACACTGCCGGTGACCAGGGCCTCATCAATCCGGCCGTCCTCACAGAGCAGAGCCAGGCGGTCGACCTCCTGGGCGGCGGCGAGCAGGTTGCCCTGTACCCGGTCTGCCAGTAGCTGCAATGCCGCTGGCTCCGCACGCAGGCCGGCACGTCGCAGGCGTTGCTCCAGCCAGCGTGGCAGTTCCGTACTGGCAACGGGCCACACTTGCAGCACCGCGCCGGCACTGTCCACGGCTTTGTACCAGCGTGTACGGGTACTGTCGCCACCGAGCTTGCCGGTGGTGATCAACAGCAGTTTGTCCGGGTCCGGATTGCTGCAGTAGGCCTGCAGTGCCTTGCCGCCGGCATCCCCGGGCTTGCCCGAGGGCAGGCGCAGGTCGATCAGCTGGCGCTCGGCGAACAGGGACATGGCCTGCCCCGCCGCAATCAGTTGCTGCCAGTCGAACTGCGCGTCTGCGTGCAGGATCAGGCGCTCGCCAAACCCTCTGGCTCTGGCCGCTGCGCGAATCGCATCGGCACTTTCCTGTACCAGCAGGGTTTCGTCACCACTGACCAGGTAGACCGGACGCAGCTCGCGGCGCAGATCCGCTTCCAGCTGATCGGCTCGCAGGCGCACTCAGGGCTCCTGTGGCAACTGCCGGGTGGCGTTGCGCAGTTGCCTGACCATGCGTGCCGCGAGTTCCCGGGTCATGCCTTCGCGCAGGCTGCGTTCCTCCGCGGCCTTGTCGGTACGGCGGTCCGGGTCGTCCAGCATCACCCGGCGCTCCTGCGCGGTTAACGGACCCAGCAGGACGCTTCCCTGACGGTCGCGTACCTCGAAGACCGCTGTTTCGGTGAGGACCACCTCGGCGGCGCGGGCGCGGGGATCGATCGAGAGCACCCGACGCTCCGCCTCATTGGACAGTACACGCAGCTGCACCCGGGCGCCAGCTGCGGTTTCGCTGAGTGTGGCACCGGCAATCTCCAGCTCCAGGCGCAACGCGCGACCGAGCTCGCTGCCGGCGCTGAGGCCCGCGACATGGACAGGCTGCACATGCTCCGGCAGCAGCCCCTGGGTGCCACGCAGCTGAAAGCCGCAGCCGCCAAGCAGCAGGGCGACAAGCAGCATTGCCGTGATATGGACCGTTCCGCAGTGTGCTTTCATTTGACGGCGAACGTGACCAGCTTGCCGGGAATCACCTTGCTCATCCTGATCTCCTTGCCGTCGATGAATTTCTGCACGTTGTCCTGGGCCAGGGCAAAAGCGATGATGCTGTCCGCATCGGCATCGGCCGCAACCCGGATCTGCGCCCGTACCTTGCCATTGACCTGCACGGCGAGTTCCACGTGGCTGCGATTCAGTGCTGCCTCGTCGACCGCCGGCCAGGGGGCGTCGATCACCAGGTCCTCATGGCCCAGGGACTGCCACAGGGCGTGGGTGATATGCGGCACGATCGGCGCCAGCAGGCGTACGGCGACATCCAGGGCCTCACCGGCGACCGCATGCCCCTGGGCGCTGTCATCCTCCAGGCGGCTGACATCGTTGCACAATTCCATGACGGCGGCGATGGCGGTGTTGAAGGTCAGGCGTCGTTCGAAGTCATCGCTGACCTTGGCGATGGTCTCGTGGGTCTTGCGGCGCAGGTTCTGTTGCGTCTCGTTCAGTGCCGCCTGGTCGATGGCCACGCGCTCGCGACCGGTGGTGACATGACCGTGGACCAGTTTCCACAGGCGTCGCAGAAAGCGGTGCGCGCCCTCGACGCCGGCATCCGACCATTCCAGCGACTGCTCGGGCGGTGCCGCGAACATCATGAACAGGCGCACGGTGTCTGCGCCATACTGCTCGATCAGCGGTTGCGGGTCGACGGTATTGCCCTTCGACTTGGACATCTTGCTGCCATCCTTCAGCACCATGCCCTGGCACAGCAGGCGCCTGAAGGGCTCATCGCTGCCAAGCAGCCCCTCGTCCCGCATCAGCTTGTGGAAGAAGCGCGCATACAGCAGGTGCAGGATGGCGTGTTCGATACCGCCGACATACAGATCCACCGGCAGCCAGTAATCGGCGCGCTGACGGTCGAGCATGCCGTCCTCGAAGTCGGGGCAGGTGAAGCGCGCGTAGTACCAGGATGACTCCATGAAGGTATCGAAGGTATCGGTCTCGCGCTCCACCGGCCGGCCATCCAGCTCGTCGCGGCGCCAGTCCGGGTCGGCCTTGATCGGCGAGCGCACGCCGTCCATCTGCACGTCTTCCGGCAACAGCACCGGCAGCTTGTGTGCGGGTACCGGGATTTCCCCGCCCTCGGGGAGGATGAACATGGGGATGGGAGCCCCCCAGTAGCGCTGCCGCGACACACCCCAGTCGCGCAGGCGATAGTTCACGGTGCGGCGGCCGCGGTCGAGGTCTTGCAGCCGTTGTGCGATGGCATCAAAGGCGGCGTCGAATTCGAGGCCGTCGAAGTCGCCCGAGTTGATCAGGACGCCCTTGTCGGTGAAGGGCAGGGGTGTTTCCTGTGGCTGTCGGGTATCGATGATGCCGCCGGGCCGGATCACCGTCTCGATGGGCAGCTGGTAGCGGCGCGCAAATTCGAAATCGCGTTCGTCGTGGGCCGGCACCGCCATCACAGCACCCGTGCCGTAATCCATGAGCACGTAGTTGGCGACCCACACTGGTACCTCGCGCCCGCTCAGGGGATGCTCCTCGCGCAGCCCGGTATCCATGCC
>JBJHBY010000072.1:0-14610 GCA_050485745.1 Gammaproteobacteria bacterium
GCTTGAGCCGGATGTGCGTCAATGTCGGTCGAAGAGACAAGGTCATGGGCCATTACCGGGTCGCGGCGGCCATGTTAGAGCTTGTCCACCCTGATTGGCCAGTCGCTGCAATGCCTGTGAACACGCCCTGGCGGAGCCGGTTCAGTTGGTGCCGAAGTCGACATCAAAATGCAGGGTGACCAGGGCGTCGGGGTAGCGACGCAGGATGCTGCGCTCAAACGACTCCCCCGCCGAATGGGCTTCCTCGAGGGACACGCCGGGCTCGAACACCAGCTCCATATCGATGAAATAACGCCCCCCGGCATGGCGCGTGCGAATGTCATTGACCCCCCGGATCGGAGCCTGGGTGGCGGCCATGTCGCGCAGCTCCCGGTGCACTTCCCGCGGCAGGGCGCGGTCCAGCAACTGGTGCACCGCCTGGCGGGCAATACCCGCTGCGCTGAACAGCATATACGCGGCGATCAGCAGGGCCAGCAGCGAGTCCAGCAGGGGCCAGCGCGGCCCCGCCAGCAACACGCCGATACCACCAGCGGCCAGCAACACATCGGAGCGGTAATGCAGGGTGTCCGCCGCGATCAGCGACGAGCCGGTGCGTGCAATCACCGTGCGCTGGAACAGCACCAGTGCCACGGTCACGACGATGGCAGCCAGCATGAACAGCGTGGCCATCGGGCCGCCCGCGGCATCCGGCGCCGCCCCGGTAAAACCGCGCCACAGGGCGTAGCCGGCGATGCCCAGCGCGCTGGCGGCAAGCACCAGGGCCTGGGTATAGGCGGCGAGGGGCTCGGCCTTGCCATGGCCGTAGCGGTGGTTGCGGTCCGCCGGGCGGGTGGCATAGAACGCGGCCAGCAGGGTGAAGCCGGAGCTGGCCAGGTCCTTGAGGGCATCCGCCGCCAGAGCGAGGATGCTGACCGCGCCGCTGGCCCACCAGGCGGCCAGCTTCAGTACCAGCAACAGGATCGCCGCAACCAGGGAGACGACACCGGCCAGGCGCAGCAGGCGCGCCCGCGACGCCGGTTCGGTGTCTTCCAGGGTGGCGGCCACGGCGCTAGACGCGCTCAATCACGGTACTGATGCCCTGCCCCATGCCAATGCACATGGTACCCAGGCCAACGCCGAGGTCGCGCTGTTCCATGATGTGCAGCAGCGTGGTGAGGATGCGCGTGCCGGAGCAGCCGAAGGGATGGCCAAGGGCAATGGCGCCGCCGTGCAGATTGACCTTGTCGTCGAGTACGTCCAGCAGTTCCAGGTCCTTCAGCACCGGCAGGGCCTGGGCAGCAAAGGCCTCGTTGAGCTCGACACAGTCGATGTCGGCCATGCCCATGCCGAGCTGCCTGAGCACCTTCTGCGTCGCGGGTACCGGGCCGTAACCCATGATCGAGGGGTCCACACCGACCACCGCCATGCCGCTGACCCGCGCCCGCGGCGTCAGACCCAGGGCCCGGGCGTGCGCGGCAGACATCACCAGCATCGCGGAGGCACCGTCCGCCACCTGCGAGCTGGTGCCGGCGGTGACCGTGCCGTTGCGGGGATCAAAGGCCGGCGGCAGAGCCGCCAGGGCTTCCAGGGTGGTGTCGCCGCGCACGGTGGTATCCGCCGTGACGCGGATGCGCCGGCCGGCCTCGTCATGCCCCTCGATGGGCACGATCTCGCCTTCGAAGCCGCCCTCCTGCTGCGCCTTGAAGGCGCGCTGCTGGGAGCGCAGCCCGAAGCGGTCCTGCTGTTCGCGATCGATGCCGTGCAACATGGCCAGGGCCTCGGCGGTCAGCCCCATCATGCCGGCGGCGCGGGCGACGTGCTTGCTCGCCCGCGGGTTCGGGTCGATGCCGTGATCCATCGGCAGGTGGCCCATGTGCTCGACGCCACCCACCAGATAGAGCTCGCCACAGCCGGCCATGATCGCCTGCGCCGCGCTGTGCAGGGCGGACATCGAGGAGCCGCACAGCCGGCTCACGGTCTGTGCCGGCACGCTGTGGGGAATCGGCGTCAGCAACGCCATCATCCGCGCCACGTTCCAGCCCTGCTCTTTGGTCTGGTTGACGCAGCCCCAGATCACATCGTCGATGGTGGCCGGGTCGACCTGGGGGTTGCGCGCCAGCAGCGCGTTGACCAGGTCGGCGGACAGATCCTCGGCACGGACATTGCGGAACACGCCGTTCTTCGAGCGCGCCATCGGCGTGCGCGCGCAGTCGACGATCACTACGTCTCTGTCTTGAAGTTTCATGCCCGGCCTCCCGTCTGCACGCCCTCGGTCGCGTCACCGACCTCGAAAAAGCGCCCGCCCCGCTGTGCCATCTGGCGCAACTGCGGGGTCGGTTCGTAGAGCTTGCCCAGCGCGGCGAAGCGATCCGCCAGTTCACAGAAGGCCGCGGCGCCCATCTGGTCGATGTAGCGCAGCGCGCCGCCGCGGAACAGCGGAAAACCAATGCCCATGGCCAGCCCCATATCCGCATCCCCCGGGGTGGCGACAATGCCCTCTTCCAGGCAGCGCACCGCCTCGATGCACATCGGCACCATCAGCCGCGCCACGACTGTGTCTTCATCCGGCGTGTTGCCCGGTTTGGCGATGTGTTGCGCCAGCAGCGACAGGGCCTCGTCGTCCTCGCGCTTCTGCTCGCGGCCTTTCGCATCCTTGTCATAGCGATAGAAACCACGGCCGTTCTTCTGCCCGAACCGGTCTGCCTCGTACATCACCTCAATCGGCCCCTTCGCGCTGAAGCGCATGCGATCGGGAAAGCCCTCGGCCATCACCTGCTGGGCGTGGTGGGCGGTGTCGATGCCGACCACGTCGAGCAACCAGGCGGGGCCCATGGGCCAGCCGAAGCGCTCCATGATGCGGTCGACCTCGCGAAAATCCGCGCCCTCCGCCAACAGCAGGCTGAAGCCGCCGAAATACGGAAACAACACGCGGTTGACGTAAAAACCGGGGCAGTCGTTGACCACGATCGGCGTCTTGCCCATGCGCCGCGCCAGACGCACCACCCGTGCCACCGCGTCATCGCTGCTGGCGCTGCCACGGATCACTTCCACCAGGGGCATGCGGTGCACCGGGTTGAAGAAGTGCATGCCGCAGAATTGCCGCGGCCGCTTCAGGCCTGCGGCGAGGCGATCGATGGCGATGGTGCTGGTGTTGGAGCAGAGCACGGCATCGTCGGGCAGCAGGGCCTCGCACTCGGCCAGCACCTGCTGCTTGATCTTCTGGTTCTCGACCACCGCCTCGACCACCACCTGGGCGTCCTCGAAGCCCTGGTAGTCCAGGGTCGGGCGAATCCGCGCCAGGGTAGCGGCCATGTCCGCGGCGGCCATGCGTCCGCGCTCCACCCGCTTCGATAACAGCTTTCCGGCCTCGGTCATGCCCTGGTCCAGGCCGGCGGTGGCGATATCCTTCATCAGCACCGCCACGCCCTTGCTGGCCGCCTGGTAGGCAATGCCGCCACCCATGATGCCCGCGCCCAGTACGCCGATCCGTTCGATGGCGTCGACCTGCTGCTCGAACTGCCGGTTGCGGCGCGACAACGCCTGGTCGTTGAGAAACAGGCCGACCAGGGCGTCGCTCTGGGGTGTCTTCGCCAGTTTGACGAACTGCGCGGCCTCCACCGCCAGGGCCTCGGCGCGCGCCAGGCCGGCGCTTTTTTCCATCGACTTCGCGGCGGTGATGGGCGCGGGCATATGGCGCCCGGCCTGGGCCGCGACCAGAGCCTTGCCGGTGGTGAAGGCCATCAGCCGTTCGATGTCGTTGAGCTGCACCGGGGACTGCTTCTCGCGGCGCCGGGCGGCGACGTCGAACACGCCATTGATGCAGTCGCGCAGCAACTGCAGGGCGGATTCACGCAGTTCATCCGCGGCCACTACCGCGTCCACCGCGCCATCGCGCAGGGCCGCACTGGCGGATTTCTCGTTGCCCGCGGCAATCCATTCCACCGCGTTGTCGACGCCAATCAAGCGCGGCAGGCGCACGGTGCCACCGAAGCCGGGGTTGATGCCCAGCTTGACCTCGGGCAGGCCGACCTTGGCATCGCTGGCCATGACCCGGTAGTCGGTCGCCAGGCACATCTCGAAGCCGCCGCCCAGGGCCTGGCCATTGATCGCGGTGACCGTGGCCGCGTGCAGATCCTCGACCGCGTCGAACACCGCCGCGGCCTCGCGCACCAGTGCCTGGAGTTCATCCTCGGGGCGTGCGAAATGCACCACGAATTCGGTGATGTCGGCGCCGACGATAAACGCTTCCTTGGCACTGGTAACCAGCACGCCGCGGAGGTCCGCCTGGGCGGACAGCGCGGACACCGCGTCGCGCAATTCCCCGAGGGTGTGCATATCGAACTTGTTGACCGATTCCCCCGCGCGATCGAAACAGAGTTCGGCGATGCCGGGTTCAATCAGGGTGACGCGAATGGCCTGGCCTGAGTAGATCATGAAGGGTTCCCTCTTCCGCGTCGGCTTCAGTGTCGGCTGGATTCAGTCTGTGCTGGTTTCAGTGTCGGTTGCGGCGGTCCGTCGGGGCCGTTTCACAGCAAGCCATCCGGCGCAAGCCGCTCCAGCGCAAGATAGCCCCATCCCGGCGCCGCTGACAACCGCACAGGGGTGGCGCTCCTGCGCAGTAGCGGAGTCGTACCCGGTGTACGGTACCGGGTGTGCAGCACCGGGCTTCAGTCGTTGAGACACTCCGGGTCGAAGGCGTAGTCACCGCACAACCAGTCGGCAACCTCCGCGCCCTCCGTCGAACCCAGGGCCCGGTACTCCCGCGCCAGGGTGTCGCGTTCAGAGGCCGCCATGGCGTCGAGTCCATCCCGGGCGAAGCGCAGCCGGTCGCGCTGGAACAACTGCCACAGGGCGTCGCCGCCGGCATCGAGCACCGCGGCCTGCCAGCTCGCCTCCGGATCATACGCCTCCCCCTGCCGGTACAGATCCCCCAGTGTGCTCAGGGCAAGGCGGCTCAGCGCGGGCTGGTTCATCGGGTTGACCAGGTGACCGCCACACCACTGCGCCAGTTGCCAGGGCCGCTGCCGGTAGGGCCCCAGGGGCAGAAAGCGGCTGGTCTTGCGGCCATCGTTCACCGGGCAGTTGTCCCAGAGCATCGGGGCGCGCCCCAGGGCCGCGCTCGCGGCATCGATATCGGCCCGGGTGTAACCGGGGGAAATCACCAGGGGCCCCGTCCACAGCAGGTCCACCGCGCCGGGCAGGCCGACGCCAAGATCGCCCAGGTAGTGCGGCGGGCGCGGGCCGAACAGCTCATCCAGCACCGGATCAAAACTGTAGTAACTCGGGCACAGTGCATGACGCTGCGCCGTGCTGTGGGCGAGGATCAGCCCGGCCACCTCGAGTTGCGCCCGCGCCAGGTCAGCTCCCTCCCCCGGCATGTCATCGAACAGGATGCAGAGCAGACCCGGGGCGAGGCTGTTGATCTGCGCCAGCTTGTTGCGCAGGGCCTGGCGCTGTTCCCCGTCCATGCCCTGTTGCAGGCCCCAGGGGGACAGGCCGACGCCGAACAGGATGCCGTGCTGCCGGCAATAGGCGGACAGGGCCCCGAGCGCTTCCAGCTCCGCGGGCGCAAACGGCTGCGCCCAGTCGCGGCGCAGCAGCCGCTCGCGCTTCGGTGCGTACACATAGGTACCCAGCCCGACCCGGGCACAGTGCTCGATGGTGCGCCGGCGTTCCGCCGCGGGCCAGGGGCGCCCGTAAAAACCCTCGATCACCCCGCAGAGAAAGCTCATGACGCGCGCCGCCGGTAACGCCCCTGGATCCACGGGCGCGCCAGCCGTTGCAGCGCGATGTTGCGGCCGCGCACCTGGGCAAACAGCGCGCCGGCGCAGGCCGCCGCATCCACATAGCCCATCGCCACCGGCGCGCCGACGCTGGGGCCGTAGCCGCCGCTGCTGATCTGCCCACAGCGGCGACCATCGGCATCGACGATCGGTGCACCCTCGCGCACCGGGGCGCGGCCCTCAGGCTGCAGCAGGCAGCGCAGGCGTGGGGCGCCGTCACGCAGCTGCGCAGCGATGATGTCGCAGCCCGGGTAGCCCCCGGTGCGCTCCCCGCCGGGGCGCCGGGCCGGGCTGATGGACCAGGCCAGGGCGGCTTCCACCGCCGTGGTGTCGGCGTCGATATCGTGGCCGTGCAGGCACAGGCCCGCCTCCAGTCGCAGGGAGTCCCGCGCCCCAAGGCCGGCCATGGCGACCCGCTCATCGGCGAGCAGGCGCCGTGCCAGCTCGGTGGCCCGGGCAGCGGGAAGCGCCAGCTCGAAGCCGTCCTCACCGGTATAACCTGAACATGAAATAACGACTTCAACCCCATGAAAATCAAAGGAACTGACATCCATGAAGCAGAGTGCATCGAGGTGTCGATCCAGCCCCGGGAGCACGCCGCGGGCGGCCGGCCCCTGCAGGGCCAGCAGCGCCCGGTCCTCACGCAGGCCGACCTCGACGGTCGCGGGCAGGCCGGCGCGCAGGTGGGCGAGGTCCGCCGCCTTGTTCGCGGCATTGACCACCAGCAGAAAGTGCTCCGGCGCCAGGCGTGCCGCCATCAGGTCATCGATGATGCCGCCGCGCTCATTGGTCAGCAGGGCATAGCGTTGCTGGCCACAGGGCAGGCCGAGCAGGTCCACCGGCATCAGGGCCTCGAGATGCCGCGCCGCATCGGGCCCGGATACCTCGATCTGCCCCATGTGGGACACATCGAACAGGCTGGCCGAGGCCCGGGTGTGCAGGTGCTCCTGCAGAATACCCGGGGCATACTGCACCGGCATGGCGTAGCCGGCGAAGGGCACCATACGCGCGCCAAGGGCCTGGTGCAGCTCATACAGCGGGGTACGGCGCAGTTCGCCAGGGTTCACAGGGGTGTCCGTGGGCACGGCAATCTCCGCAGGCAGGGGGCCAAGGGGCCAAGGGGCAGAAAGCGGATGGTAGCAAAACCGGGCACGGCGCCGGGAGGGTCTCAGCGCGGGCGGCCACGCCCCCCGGCCCGGTTCGAGGACGGCGTGGGCGCCGGGGCCAGCCAGGGTTGCTCCGGCCAGTGATGCCGCGGATAGCGGCCGCGCATCTCCTTGCGCACCTCGGTATAACTGCCGCGCCAGAAACCGGGCAGGTCCCGGGTCAGTTGCAGCGGGCGCTGCGCCGGTGACAACAGTTCCAGCAACAGGGGGCCACCGTCCTCGGGCAGGCACGGGTGCAGGTCCAGGCCGAAGCAATCCTGCAGGCGCAGGGACAGGCGCGGCCCGCCCTCCCCCGAGTAATCGATGCGCCGCGACAAGCCCCCGGGCAGTAGCCAGCTGAGCGGGGCCAGGCGTTGCAGCTCCCGCTGCCCGTCGTGCCCGAGCCGCGCCTGCAGCAGGGAGAGCAGGTCGAGCCGGCGCAGGGCGTTCAGGTCACGTGCATCATCCGGCAGCCAGGGCAGCAGCCAGTCGTCCAGCTGCGCCATCAGCGCCGCCTCGGAGAAGTCCGGCCACTGCGGCCGGCGCGCCCCGAGCCAGCGCACCCGCTCCAGCCAGGCCAGCGTGGCGGCAGCGGGCTGCAGGGCGGCAAAGCCCTGCTCGCGCAGTGCCTGCACCAGCAGCGGCCGGGCCGCACCGGGCGGCACCGGCACCGTGCGCTCCTCGAGGGTGATCGCCCCCAGGCTCAGGGATTCACGGGCCTGCACGCGGCCGCTGCCAGCATCCCAGGTGCAATCCAGACGGCGCACTGCATGACGCCGCACCAGGTCGGTGACCTCGGCGTCGTCCAGGCGCAGGGCCAGGCGGATGCGCCCGTCGCCATCGCAGTCCGCCACCACCAGCCAGGGTGCGCCCGCGAGGCTGTGATCGCCCCGGGGCAACTGCAGTTCGAACCCCGCCGCACTCAGATAGCGGCCGGAGTTCAGATCCCGCGCCTGGGCCACGCGGTCGGCGAAACCCGCCGCCAGCAGCAGGCCCGCATGGGCCAGCTCAGGTGAGACGGGAGCGGCAGCTGACCCCGGGCGCTCCGCGCCGCTGCGTTGTTTGCCCAGACGCCGCAGCAGGCGCTCGCGCTGTTGCCGCAAACGCCCCGGCGCCTGGCGCAGCAGGGGGCCGCGCAGGGCCAGGTCCGCCGGGGGCTCGCCGCGCTCCCGCGGCCAGCAGTCACCCTCCCCCAACAGCGCCGCCAGCCAGGTCGCCGGCCCCAACTGTTCCGTCTCGCGACCTGCCAGCAGCATCCGCCCCAGGCGGGGATGCACCCCCAGCGCCGCCATTTCGCGGCCGGCCGCAGTCACCTGGCCGCGTTCATCCAGGGCACCGAGGCGCTGCAGCAGTTCGCAGGCGCCCGCCCAGCGCGCCGGGTCGGGGGCATCCAGGAGGGTCAGTTGCGCCGGGTCGCTGACACCCCAGGCGGCCAACTCCAGCGCCAGGGGTGCGAGGTCCACCTGCCGTACCTGGGGCTCCTCGGTGGCGGCAAGATGCCCCTGCTGCTCGCGACTCCACAGCCGGATGCAGCGCCCGGGGCCAAGGCGACCGGCGCGGCCGGCGCGCTGTTCCGCCGCGTCCCGCGCGACCATGCCATCGAGCAGCCGGTCCAGGCCGCGGCGGGGCTCAAACACCGCCCGCCGCACCCAGCCGCTGTCGATCACCACGTCGACCCCTTCGATGGTGACACTGGTTTCGGCGACGTTGGTGGCAAGAATCACATCCGGCCCCGCGCCCGGCTGCAGAATCGCCTGCTGCTGCGCCGCGCTCAGGCCGGCATGCAGCAAATGCACCGGCGTGCCTTCGGCCAGGCCCGGTGCCAGCGCGGCGGCGGCCTGGCGCATCCAGCGCAGGCCGGGCAGAAACACCAGCACCCGGCGCGCGCCACCGGCGAGGCTGTCGCGGGCGCACTGCGCCAGATGCGCTGCCCAGGGCAGACGCCCCGCCGGGCGGTAGTCGATCGCCACCGGGTAACTTCGCCCCTCGCTGCGCAGCACCGGCGCGTCGAGCAGGCTGGCCAGGGCATCCGCCTGCAGGGTCGCCGACATCACCAGCAGGCGCAGGGGCTGGTCGCGCAATTGCTGGCTCTCCAAAGCCAGGGCAAGGGCCAGGTCCGACTGCCAGCTGCGCTCGTGGAATTCATCGAACAGCACCCCCGCCACCCCCTGCAGTGAGGGGTCGGTCTGGATCTGGCGCAGGAAGATGCCATCGGTGACCACCTCCAGCCGGGTGCGCGGCGACACCACTCGGCGCTCACGGGTGGTCAGACCCACCTGTTCACCCAGCGCCTCTCCCAGACAACCGGCGAGGTAGGCGGCGATCTGCTCTGCGGCCATGCGCCGGGGTTGCAGCAATACCAGGCGACCCTGCCCCGGGTCGATCTGCTGCAACAGCCACAACGGCAGGGCGGTACTCTTGCCGGCGCCGGGTGGCGCCTGCAGCACCACGCAGGGGGATGAGCGCCAGGCCTCACGCAGGGATTCAAGCAGGGCCGCGATCGGCAGGTGCCGGATGTCCCGGGCCGAGGTCGTCATGGCGGCGGTCAGTGGCTTTGCGGGGGCCGGAACAATTTATCGAAATTGGATGAAGTAATCTCTGCAACCTCTTGAACAGAAATATTTTTTATTTCAGAAACACAGGCCGCAACGGCACTGACAAAGCGCGGCTCGTTGCGCTTGCCCCGGTAGGGCACCGGGGCCAGATATGGCGAGTCCGTCTCGATCAGCAGGCGCTCCATCGGGGTCTGCCGCACCACCTCGCGCAGTTCGGCGGCGTTGCGGAAGGTGATGATGCCGGAAAACGAAATGCAGAAGCCGAGGTCCAGCGCGGCCCGGGCCATCGCCCAGCTCTCGGTGAAGCAGTGCAGCACCCCGCCGACCTCGACATCCGCCGCCTCGCGGATCAGCGCCAGGGTGTCCTCGCGGGCCTCCCGGGTGTGTACCACCGTAGGCTTGCCGGTGCGGGCACTGGCACGCAGGTGGTTGTGGAAGCTCTCCTGCTGCTCCTGTGCCCGCTCGCGGCTGTAGTGGTAGTCCAGCCCGGTCTCGCCAATCGCCACCACCAGCGGATCATTGGCCAGCTGGCACAGCAGCTCGACGGATTCGACCGCATCCCCCAGGTCGCAGGGATGAATGCCGACGGAGGCATAAACACCGGGGTGCCGGTGGGCGATGTCCACCACCACCGGCGCGTTGGCGCGATCGATGCCGATGCACAGGAAGCGCTCCACCCCCTCGGCCCGCGCCGCGTCCAGGGCGGCTTCAAGGGAGCCGCCGTAGGGAGACAGGTCAATGCGGTCGAGGTGGCAGTGGGAATCGACCAGACGCGGCCGAGGTGCGGAATCATCAGACATGGGCTTGCACGGTGCCGGAACAACAAGAGGAGCGAAATACTAACAGCTTGCGGGATCGGCTGCAGACTGACCGCCTGCAGCATCAGAGAGTGTGGGTGGGGCGATCCGATTCCAGCGAGCCGGCGAGATAGGCCTCGATCTTCTTGTTGGCGGTGTCGTCCTGGCCGTTGAACTGCACGCCGATACCGGCGGCGCGGTTGCCCTGGGCGCGCCGGGGCGTGACCCAGACCACGCGGCCGGCTACGGGAATTTTCTCGGGCTCGTCCATCAGGTTGAGCAGCATGAACACTTCGTCGCCGATACGGTAGGTCTTGCTCGTGGGGATGAACAGGCCGCCATGCTCCAGAAAGGGCATGTAGGCCGCGTAAAGTACCGCCTTGTCCTTGATGGTCAGGGACAGAATGCCATTGCGGGCACCCTGTGGTGCACTGGCGGTGTTCATGAATACCTCTTCCTCGCGCTGCTGCGCTGCCGAAAATGCCGACAATCCTGGCGGGATATGCTTACGCTAGCATAGCTTGGAATCATCCTGGCTACCAACGCGCGGATTGAGCGCTCAGGCGTGATCCAGCTCACAGGCCGGCAGCAGCATGGACTCCAGCGCCAGCTGCCGGTTGGGCACCACGCCGGCCAGTTGCCGGCGCCGCTGCTGCAACAGCTGGTCCAGCCAGCGCAGCAGGCTGCGGGGGTTCGTCGATGCCCAGGCGCGTTCCAGATCCGTCTGCGGTGCCTGTCCTCCCAGGGCACAGCTTACGCCACGTTGCAGGCGCTGGATCAGCCACTCCTGCAAGGCATCGTCGGCCTGGTCCTGCCAGGCCGCGGCCAGGCTGACCGGGTCGGTCTCGCCGCGCAGCAACTGCAGCAACGCGGCATCGCGCTGGCGGCGCTGGGTGCGCCGGGCGGGATCGAGCAACTCCCGGGCGAGCAGCGGCCTGCCCCCGGCCTCGGCCAGGGCTTCGCCTGCGCTGGCTTCGTCCGGGGCCACAGACAGCAGCCAGGGCAGCGTTTCGGTGGAGGCTGGCGCCACCATGGTCAGGCGCTGGCAGCGCGAACGCAGGGTGGCGGGAAGCAGCGCGGGATGATCGGCGACCAGCAGCAACAGGCTCTCCCCTGCCGGCTCCTCAAGGGATTTGAGCAGGGCGTTGGCGGCATGCCGGTTCATCGCCTCGGCGGGCGCCAACTCCACCACCTTGCAGCCGCCCTGCTGCGCGGTCTGGGCGAGAAAGCCGGCGACCTCACGCACCGCGTCGATGCGAATGGTCCGGCTGCTGCCCTCGGGCCCCACCCGCAGCCAGTCGGGGTGATGCCCGGTGGCGAACAGCTCACAGCCACGGCAGCGCCCGCAGGCGTAGCCATCGGCATCCACGCTGCGGCACAGCAGGCTGGCGGCAAGGGCGGCGGCAAACTGGCGCTTGCCGGTGCCGGCCGGGCCCGCCAGCAGCAGTGCATGGGGTGGGCGGCCCGCCTGCCACTGTGCCCGCAGGCGTTGCCACAGGGCCTCGTGCCAGGGCAGCGGCAGGGTGCTGGTCGTGCTCATCAGCGTCCTTCCCCCTGCAGCAGGGCGCGCAGCACCACATCGATCTGCGCCTGGACCTCGGCCAGCGGGCGCGAGGCATCGATCACCCGCAGCCGCTGCGGCTCCGCCGCCGCCCGCGACAGATACACCTCGCGCACCCGTTCGAAGAAGTCCACCCGCTCCCGTTCGAAGCGATCCAGGGCACCGCGGCGCCCGGCGCGCTCCAGCCCCAGGGTGACGGGTGCATCCAGCAACAGGGTACAGTCCGGCCGCCGCCCGCCCTGCACCAGTTGCTCGAGCGCGGCCACCGCGGCGCGGTCCAGCCCCCTGCCCCCGCCCTGGTAGGCGTAGGTGGCATCAGTGAAGCGATCGCACAACACCCAGTCACCGTGGGCCAGGGCCGGCTCGATCACCTCGGCCAGGTGCTGGGCCCGGGCGGCAAACACCAGCAGCAGTTCCGTCCATTCCGCGACGCGCTCGCTGCGCGGGGCCAGCAGCAGGTCGCGAATCGACTCCGCCAGGGGTGTGCCACCCGGCTCCCGGGTACAGACCACGGGAATCGAAGCGGCCTCGAGAAAGCCGCGGACATGCGCCAGATTGGTGCTTTTACCCACCCCCTCGATGCCTTCAATGGTAATGAACAGCCCTTGCGCCAAGGCATCAGCTCCTGGGGTTGTCGGCATTGCCCCGGGCCGCCGGTGGCGGTGGGCTGGAGCGGTAATCGGCGCGACGCTGTTCGATCTGGTACTTGCGCACCGCCGCTTCGTGCTCGGCGAGGGTCACCGAAAAATGATGGCTGCCATCACCGCGGGCGACGAAGAACAGCGTCTCCCCGGGCTCGGGATTGAGCGCGGCACGAATCGCGGCGCGCCCTGGCAGGCCGATCGGCGTCGGCGGCAGGCCGCCGTGGCGATAGGTGTTGTAGGGGTTCGAGGCATCGCGCAGATGCACCCGGCGCAGGCGCCCGTCGAAGGCATCACCCAAGCCGTAAATGATGGTCGGGTCGGTCTGCAAACGCATGCCGCGCTGCAGGCGCCGCGCAAAAACGCCGGCGATCTCGCCTCTTTCCCCCGGCACGCCGGTCTCGCGCTCGATGATCGATGCCAGAATCAGGGCGTCGTAGGGTGTATCCAGAGGCAGGTCGGGCGCGCGCTGCTCCCACTCCTCCTGCAACACCTGCTGCATGCGGCGCAGGGCACGCAGCAGCAGTTCACGATCACTGGTGCCACGGATGTAGTTGTAGGTATCCGGAAAGAGCAGGCCCTCCGGGTGTGTGGCGAGACTCTGGTCCGCGCCGATCAGGGGTAGCAGATCCTCCACCGCCACATCCTCCGGCAGGGTTTGCTGCAATGCCGTGGCCGCACGCAGCGCCGTCAGCACCTGGGAGATGGTCCAGCCCTCCACCAGGGTGAGGCTGTACTGCCGCACCAGGCCTCGCTCGAGGTGATCCAGCAGCTGCAGGGGTGTCATGCCCGGCTGCAGCAGATACTCCCCTGCATGAATACGCTCGCCGCGCCCACTCAGGCGTGCATGCAAACGCAGACTGAAGGCATCGGGCAGCACGCCGTCCGCGGCGAGGCGCCGGTTGACCAGCGCCAGGCCGCCACCGGGTGCCAGCTCGAATACGGTGGGGCCAGCCAGAGCCAGTGGCTCCTGCATGCGTTGCTGCAGCCACTGATGGCCCGCCCAGGAGAGCGCCGCGGCCAGCACCACCAGGGCCGCGAGAACCAACATGCCACGCTTGATCACAACCGATCCCACTCCCTCGCCAACGCTTCGGCCAGCGCCGCCGTCACCGGGGCCCGCGGCCAGTGCCAGCGCTCGATTTCCGCCACCGGACGCAGACCGTAAAGGCTGTTGCAGAGAAACACTTCACTGGCCTCATCCAGCGCCGCCGGGGTCAGCATACCGATATCGACCGGAATGTTCACCGCCGGTGCCAGGCGCTCGATGATCAGGCGCCGCATCACGCCCGCCACGCCGCAGCGGCCGAGGTCCGGTGTCAGCAGGCGACCGTTGCACACCAGGAACAGGTTGGCCTGGGTAGCTTCGACCAGGTAGCCCTCCTGGTCCAGCATCAGGCCCTCGTCGACCTCAGGGTCGTTCCACTCGGCGCGGGCGAGGACCTGCTCGAGGCGATTCAGGTGCTTGAGCCCAGCCAGGGCGGGCTGGATACCAAGCCGCAGATTGCACAGGCGCACCCGCAGGGGGCGCGCCGCGGCAGTGCCGGCAGCCACGGGAAAAGCCAGCACCAGGCAGTGCGACGTTGCGTCCGGGTCCGGTCGATAGCCCCGCCCACCCGTGCCCCGGAACAGGATGAGCTTGACCACCCCGCAACCGGGAAGCGCAGCCAGCGCCGCGACCTCGTCGCGCAGCCAGGTCTCCCCCGGGGGAGACATCAACAGACGACGGCTGCCCTCCCGCAGGCGCTCCAGATGCAGGGAAAGCAGCCGCGGACGGCCGTCCTGAATGGCAATGGTCTCGAACAGGCCGTCACCGTAGGCCAGCCCGCGGCTCTCTGCGGGCACAGCGGACACCCCCTGACCATCGAGGCGGGCACCGAGGACACTCAAGGACTCACCTCCACCCGTGTATCCGCCGCGATGAGAGCGGCATCATTCGGGACGGCTGAACACCAGCGTGCCATTGGTGCCACCGAAACCAAAGGAGTTGGACAACGCATGGCGAATGCGCATTTCCCTGGCCGTATGGGGGACGTAGTCGAGCTGGCAGTCCGGGTCCGGATTGTCGAGGTTGATGGTCGGCGGGGCCGCCTGGTCGCGCAATGACAGCACGGTGAACACGGCCTCCACGGCACCCGCTGCACCGAGC
>JBJHBY010000073.1:0-14581 GCA_050485745.1 Gammaproteobacteria bacterium
CGCAGCTCGATGGCCTGTTTCACGATGGCTTCATCCGCGACACGCCACTGCAGTGGCTGCGCCAGTACCCGCGCTATCTGCGTGCCATTGCCCAGCGCCTGGATAAACTGCGCGGCCAGTTCCAGCGCGATCGCGAGCTGAGTCGTGGACTGTCCCGGTTCCAGCGCCAGGTCGAACAGGCCACCACACAGACCCTCGGCCCCGCTGCGCGGGCGGCTCTGGCTGCCTGTCGCTGGGGGCTGGAGGAGTATCGCGTGTCGCTGTTCGCGCAACAGCTCGGCACCCTGCAGCCGATTTCGGAAAAGCGCCTGGGTGAGGCCTGGCAGCAGTTCGAGGAGGCGCGACGTGGCCGCCAATGATCACGTCAGCCCCCAGGCCCGGCTGCAGAGTGCGGGTTCCCTGCGGGTGCCGGTGGAGGGCGGGCACCAGCTGCACGTCGAGCGCCTGCGCCGGCGTGGCGAGGAGCCCCATGCGGCCATCGCGCTGCTGGCGGATCTCGCCTGTGATCATCGCCAGGCGCTGCATGCCGATGCCCTCGGTGGGCAGCTGGCACTGGCGGGTTTTGACGTGTACGCAGCGGACCTGCGTGGTCACGGTCGCAGCTGGCCGCGCATCGGCTCGGGTTTTGCCTGCGATTTTGACACGGTGATCCGCGAGGATCTGCCGGCGCTCGCCGAGCGAATCGGTCGCAGCGCCGGTGAACTGCCCCTGTACTGGCTGGCGCCGGGCTGGGCGGCATTGTGGCTGCTGGCAGCCGCCCGGCGTGGCTTGCTGTCCCCCGCGCGAGGCCTGGTGCTGTTGTCGCCCGGACCGGTCCCCGGCTGGCATCGTCGCCGCGGCTGGAGCCTGCTGGCCGGCCCGCTGGCGGCCCTTGGTGGCTACCTGCCGGCGCGGCCCTGGCGGCTTGGGCACGCGGACGAGGCTCGGGGCATGATCGCCGACGCGGTACGCGGGCTGCGCCAGGTACACCCCGGTGCCGCCGTACTGGAGACGCTGGTGACGTCGGGGCTGACGGAGGCAGCCCCGGCTTCGGGATCACCGCAATTGCCACCCTGCCTGTACCTCGCCGAGACACGGCACAGGCATCGTGATGAACTGATTGCGCTGTTGCGCGCGCCTGGCCCCCACGATGCGCGCCTGCAGTGGCTGGAGCAGGGTGCCGCTGCCGGCGCGGTGGCCACTGCGGTGGCCGAGTGGTCCCGCGAGTCATCGGAACGCGATGTGATCACGTAGACCCGGGAGTCGACCGGGCCGGTAAACCTGCGGTGCCCGCTGTTTTTCGCTATAGTCCACGACTTTGTTCGCATGTTGGCGGGCGCCGGGGAGCGCGGCGCCGGAAGGAGAATCCGAGGATGTCACCGATTGCTTTACGGATGTTGGCCTGCGCGCTGGCGCTGCTGGTCACTGGCTGTGCCAGCAGCGGTGGGCGCGACGAGCCACCCAACCCGGATCCCTTCGAATCCTTCAACCGCCGTGTGTTTGCCTTTAACGAGACCGCCGACAAGTACGTGCTGGCGCCGGCGGCCCGGGGCTACGACCGGGTCACGCCGGATCCGCTGCAGCGTCGCGTGCGCAACTTCTTTGCCAACGTCGGCCAGGTGGTGGTGATCGTCAACAATGTGCTGCAGCTGAAGCCCCGCGAGACCGCGGAAAGTACCGGACGTTTTGTCCTCAACAGCACCGTCGGGGTACTGGGCCTGTTTGACATGGCCTCTGCGGCGGGGTTGCCGCGTCACGACGAGGACTTTGGCCAGACCCTGGGCTACTGGGGGGCGAACCCGGGGCCCTACATCGTGCTGCCCTTCCTGGGGCCGAGTAATGTGCGCGATGGCATTGGCCTGGTCGCTGACGGCTACGTAGACCCGTTGATCAGCGTGCGGGATCCGGCAACACGCGTTGGGGTCAACGCAGTGCGCATCCTCGACCTGCGCGTGCGCCTGTTCGAACTCGAGGAGATGATCACCGGGGATCGCTACATTTTCATGCGCGACGCCTATCTGCAGCGCCGCGAGTTTCTGGTGCGCGATGGCGAGGTCGACGACCCCTTCGGTGAAGAGGACCTCGATGACTGGGACGACTGGTAAGGGCGCGGTGGCGGGCACCGCGCCGAGTGCCTTCAGTCGTGGATGGCGCTGATCGACAGTCCGATCAGATAGCGCCCACCTTCGCTGTCGACGCGATTGACCGTGGCGCTGGCACGGAAGTCGCTGTGGCTGTCCCCGGGCTTGATGCAGACCTCCACCGAGGTACCGGCGTCGAGGCCGCCGTCGCTCTCGACCAGCAGGCCGGAACCGCTGAGATTGCGGCACACGGCTTCGAATTGCTGGCCGGCGACGTCGATGGTGATAGGGGTGCTGACCCGCATGCGGATGAAATCGCGCTTTTCGTCGTAGGCTCTCGGCTCGGACACGTCCTGATTCTCCCGGCATTATTGTGTGGCTTGGCCGGGCAAGCATAACCGCTGCCCGGAGCCGACGCCAGACACGGCTTCCGGGCCGGCGTGGCTTGCACTTGCCCGCCGAAGGGGGTAGTGTTCGCCAGCATTATCTCCGGTGGTCAGCCCGCGATCCAGGCGGTACGCGGTGCAGGGTGGTGTGCATGGACGATTCAGTCCACAGTCTCCTCTTGATCGATGACGAGCCTTTCGTCCGCGACAGTCTGGCTGCCTATCTGGAAGACTCCGGCTATCGCGTGCTGGAGGCAGGCGATGGCCAGCAGGGCCTGATGATGTTTGAGCAGTGCCGCCCCGATCTGGTACTGCTCGACCTGAAGATGCCCAACATGGACGGTCTCGAACTCCTGCGCAAGCTGGGCGACCATCCCTCGCATACCCCGGTAATCGTGATTTCCGGCGCCAGTGTCATGAACGACGTGGTGCAGGCCCTGCGTTATGGTGCCAGTGATTACCTGATCAAGCCCATCGCCGACATGGAAATGCTGGAGCACGCGGTGGCGCGGGGTCTGGAGCAGGGGCGCCTGCGCCGTGAGAATGAGCGTTACCGGCAGCAGCTGGAAGAGGCCAATCGCGAACTGCGCGAGAGCCTGTTTGCCCTGCAGCAGGATCAGCAAGCCGGGCGCCATGTGCAGATGAAGATGTTGCCACCCAGTCCCAAGCGCTTTGGCGACTACCGCTTCAGCCACCGCATCGTGCCCTCGCTGTATCTGTCGGGGGACTTTATCGACTATTTCACCGTCGGCACGGAGCACGTGGTGTTCTTTATCGCCGACGTTTCCGGCCACGGTGCGTCCTCCGCTTTTGTCACTGTGCTGCTGAAGAATCTGTTTGCACGCAAGCGCAGTGACTACACCCACCGCGCAGATCCGGCCATACTGAGCCCGGCCTCCATGCTGGACCGGGCCAACCGCGAACTGATGGCCACGGATATCGGCAAGCATGTGACCCTGGTGGTTGGCTGCCTCGACCTGCGCAGCGGCGAGCTCTGCTACAGCATCGCCGGGCACCTGCCCCTGCCGATTTTCTCCAGCGAGCGGCGCGCGCGCTTTCTGGAGGGTCGCAACCCTCCGGTGGGACTGTTCGAGGACGCCGAGTACCACAATGAACTGGTACAATTGCCCCGGACATTCACCCTCACGTTGTTCTCCGATGGCATCCTCGAAGTGCTGTCGGCGGAGGGGCTGGAGGCCAAGGAACAACAGCTGCTGCAGGCCCTGAGCCGCGGGCGGCGCTCCGTGAACAGGGTGTTCGCGGCCCTGGATCTGGAGGAGATCGGCGAAGCGCCGGACGATATCGCGCTGCTGCTGATCACGAGAACCGAGAAAAAGGTAGAGGTTGATGCAGCCCGGTAAGATTCTGGTTGCCGAGCAACAGGGGGCATTTGTGATCAAGCTGGTCGGGGATGTACGCCTGACCTACTGCACGACCCTGGATCAGTTTCTCGAGCACATGTTCGCCAGCCGCGACTTCGCCAGTGTCCTCATCGACCTGACCCAGGCCGAGAGTGTCGATAGCACCACCCTGGGCCAGCTGGCGAAGCTCGCCATCATGGCGCGCCAGCGCTATGGCCTGGTGCCGGTGATTCTCTCCACCAACCCGGATATCACCCGCGTGCTCGACAGCATGGGGTTTGACCGCGTCTACGATATCCGCGGCGAGCGGCCCAGCACGGAAGAGCAACTGGGCGAACTGCCCATCGTTCCCGGTACCGAAGCCAAGGTGCGCGAGAAGGTGCTCGAGGCCCACCGCGTGCTGATGGGCATGAGTGAGCACAACCGCGCCGAGTTCTGCGAGCTGGTCAGCGCTCTCGAATCCGATCGCCGCTGATCCTCACGCCTCATGATGCGTCCCAGCCTCCCCCCGCCGCCCGGAACAGGGTGATGGCGGCCTGCAGCCGGGCCAGCTGCAGTTGCAGGCGCTGGTCCTCGGCGCTGTACAGGCTGCGCTGTGCATCCAGCACCACCAGCAGGTCCACAGCTCCGGCGCGGTAGCGTGCCTCGGCCAGCTCGAAGGCCAGTTGCGCCTGTTTCCGCTCCTCCTCCTGCAGGGCCGCCTGGCGCGCCAGACTGTCGATGGCACCCAGTGCCACCTCCACCTCGGCAAAGGCATTCAGCACTGCGGCGCGGTAGTTTGCAGCAGTTCGAGGCGGCGGGCGTCGACCAGGTCGCGCTGGGCGCGCAGGCGCCCGCCCTCGAAAATCGGCTGCACCAGGCCCGCCGCCAGGCTGTAGGTGGGGTTGTCATCAAACAGGCCGGAGGCGCTGCTGCCCTGCACCCCGCTCGCTGCGCTCAGGCGCAGGCTGGGGTAGAGCGCGGCCCGGGCCGCCACCAGGTTGGCTTCCGCCGCGACCAGCTGCGCCTCGCTGCGGCGGATATCCGGGCGTCGGGCCAACAGCTCCGAGGGCAGGCCGGTGTTCACTGCCGGCGGCTGCAGGTCGACCAGTCCCGGAGTGTGTACCGCCACCTCACCCGGATTGCGTCCGAGCAGCAGTGCAAGGCTGCTCAGGGCTTCACGTTGCTGTTGTTGCAGCGGGGGGAGGACGGCACGCTGGCGCGCCACTGTGGCCTGCTGCTGGGCCAGCTCAAGGCGGGGTGCGACGCCGTTGCGCACCCGGGCTTCCACCACTGCGAGCACCCGTTCGGCGTTGGCCAGGTTGAGTTCGGCAATGGCCAGGCGCTCGCGCAGGGCCAGCACCTGCAGCCAGGTGTTGGCCACGCTGCTGCTCAGGGTCAGGGCGACCGTGTCGCGGTCGTGGCGTGAGGCGTCGAGGCCGGCCAGTGCTGCCTCGCGCCCGGCGCGGACCCGTCCCCACAGGTCCAGCTCGTAGCTGGCTCCGGCGGAGAGGCCATAGCTGTTGCCGGCATCGTCGCCGAAGCGGCCCTGGCGTGCGGCGCTGGCACTGAGGTCGACACTGGGCAGCAGGGGTGCCCCGGCGATGCGTGCCTGGGCCTCGGCCTGCAGCAACCGAGCGGCGGCGGCGCGCAGGTCCGGGTTGGCCGCGGCGGCACTGTGCAGCAGGGTCTCGAGCTCGGGGCTGCCGAAGCCGCTCCACCAGTCGGCCCCGGGCCACTCGCCGACGTTGCCCTCCAGCCACTGGGCCGGCTCCGGCTGCGTGTGATCCAGGGGGTGTGGCTGCAGGCCACAGGCGGCCAGTGCCGTTGTCAGCAGTGCGAGCAGCAGGGCTCGCGCCCAGGCCTTATGCATGATGGTGGTAATTGTGTGTGCTGTGCGGGTCGTCTGCATCATGGGGGTCACTCGCTGGCCAGGGCCGCAACCGGGTCCAGGCGCGCGGCCTTCAGCGCCGGGGTGAAACCGAACACCAGGCCGGTGGCGGCAGCGCAGGTGAAGGCCAGGCCGATGGTCGGCAGCGAGAACTGCACCGGCATCGCCAGGATGTTGATCAGCTGCCCTGCGGCCAGGCCGAGCAGTACTCCGACCACGCCGCCGAGGGCGGAGACCAGAAGGGCCTCGGTCAGGAACTGCTGCAGGATGTCGCGGGTGCGTGCGCCTGTGGCCAGGCGCACCCCGATCTCGCGGGTACGCTCGGTGACCGTCACGAGCATGATGTTCATCACTCCGATGCCGCCCACCAGCAGGGAGATCGCTGCGATCGAGCCGAGCAGGATGGTCAGGGTGTTCTGTGCCGCGGTGGCCGTCTCGATGATTGCCGCCATGTTGCGGATCTGGAATTCCTGGCCCGGGTGACGTGCGCGCAGCAGCTCCGTCACCGCCTGCTGGGTGGCATCCATGGCGGCGACATCGTGCACCGCCACGGTGACGCTGCGCACGTTGTGCTGGCCGAACAGGCGCAGGCTGCCGGTGGTCAGCGGCACGAACACCACGTCGTCCGAGTCCTGCCCCCAGGGCGTGGCGCCCTGCACGCCCATCACCCCGATCACCAGGAAGGGAATGTTGTTGATCAGCACGAACTCTCCCACCGGGTCGGCGCGATCGGGGAACAGATTGTCGACCACGGTTTGCCCGAGCACCGCTACTGCGGCATAGCGGCGGCTGTCGTCCTCCTCGAAGAAGCTGCCGCGTACGGCACTCCAGTTGCGCAACAGGGGAAAGTCGGCGCTGGTGGCGGTGACCTGGCTGCGTGCATCGAGGTTGCCGAAGCGCACGGTGACGTTGCCCTGGAGCTCCGGGACGGCGGCGAGCACATTGGGCAGTTCCGCCAGGATATCGGCATCGGCGGCGGTGAGGGGCGAACCGCCATCCAGGCTGCGCTGACCTCGGCCGCCACTGCGCACCAGCAGCAGGTTCGAACCCATCGAACCGATCTGGTCGAGCACCTGCTGGCGCGCACCCTCGCCGATGGCCAGCATGGCGATCACCGAGGCGACGCCGATGACGATGCCGAGCAGGGTAAGCACGGTGCGGAATACATTGGCGTGCAGCGCCCGCAGTGCCATTTTCGCCGCCTCCATGGCATCCGCCAGGGGGGAGGCGGTATGGCCGCGCTCCGGCAGTGCGGCGCGCGCCGCGGTGATGGCCGGGACATCGCCGCCGCTGTCATTGACCACCAGACCATCGCGCAGCTCGATCAGCCGCCGCGCGTGGCGCGCGACCTCGCGGTCGTGGGTGATGAGGATCACGGTGTGTCCTTCCGCCGCCAGCTCCTGCAGCAGCTGCATGACCTCCTCGCCACTGCGGCTGTCCAGGGCACCGGTGGGCTCGTCGGCAAGAATGATGCTGCCGCCATTCATCAGGGCCCGGGCGATGGACACGCGCTGCTGCTGGCCACCGGAGAGCTGGCTGGGGCGGTGCCGCAGGCGCTCGCCGAGGCCCAGCCGCTGCAGCAGTGCCTGCGCTCGCCGGTGACGCTGGGCAGCGGGTACGCCGGCATAGATCGCCGGCACTTCGACGTTCTCCAGCGCGGAGGCGGTGCCGATCAGGTTGTAGCTCTGGAACACGAAGCCGAAGGCTTCACGGCGCAGTTGCGCCAGCGTATCGCGATCCAGCGCGGCGACGTCGCGCCCGGCGAATCGATAGTCCCCGGCGCTGGGCCGGTCGAGGCAGCCGATGATATTCATCAGGGTCGACTTGCCGGAGCCCGAGGCGCCCATGATGGCGACGAACTCTCCGGCGTGGATGCTCAGGGAGATGCCGCGCAGCACCTCCACCGGCACGCCGGCCTCGCCACCGTAGGTCTTGCGGATGTTCCGCAGTTCGATCAGCGGGGCTTCGCTCATCGCAGCCCTCGCATGCGCAGGGCCTGGTCGCGGGGCGGGGTGCCCGCCGGCACGCTGCCGCCGCGGGCCAGCAGTACCTGCTCACCCTCGCGCAGTCCGCTGCGCACCTCCGCGGTGACGCGGTTACTGACGCCGATTTCGATATCGCGCTCTGTGAGACGCCCGTTCTCGATCACCGTCGCCCGGTAGCGCCCTGCGCGGCGATCCAGGGGCTGCAGGGCGGCCATCGGTACGATGATCACGTCGCGTGCGGCGCTGGCGATGAAGAACACCTGGGCGGTCATCTGGGTCATCAGGCTGCCCCGGGGGTTGTCGACGTCGAACAGGGCGGTATACAGCACCACGTTGTTGACCACCTCCGGCGTGGGCAGGATCTGGCGCAGGCTGCCCTGCCAGCGCCGAGGCGAGCCGAGAGTGGTGAAGTAGGCCTCCATGCCGGGCTGCAGCCGCGCCACGTCGGCCTCGGACACCTGGGTCCACACGGTCATGGTGGAGAGGTCGGCAATACGCAGAATCACCGGCGCCATCTGATTGGCGTTCAGGGTCTGGCCCTGCTTGGCCTCCAGCGACACCACGGTACCGCTCATCGGGGCGAAGATGCGGGTGAATCCGAGGGTGGCCTCGTCGCCGCGCAGGGTAGACTCGGTCTGCCGGATCTGCGCCTCCAGCGCCTGGATCTGGGCGCGTGTGGTGAGGGTGGCGGCACGGGCGACCTGATAGGCATCCTCGCTGGTGGCATCGTCGGCGCGCAGCTGTTGCTGGCGCCGGTACTGGTCCTCGGCCAGGGCCAGCTGTGCGCGGCGCTCCAGCAGCTGTGCGCGCTGTGCCTCGAGCTGGGCGCGCACGGCTTCCACGCGGGCCACCAGCACCGCGGGGTCGATCTCCGCCAGCAGGTCGCCTTCCTCAACGCTGTCGCCCACGGCGACGTGCAGGCGCTCCAGCTGCCCGGACACCTGTGCACCGACATCCACGTAGCCCTTGGGCTGCAGATTGCCGAGCGCTGTGACCGTATCCTCTACGTCGCCGCGTGCGACAGTGACACTGACCACATCGGCCAGCGGGTCGCGGTCGCCGCGCAGCGTCAGTATCGCGACGACAACGGCAACGATGGCGAGGACGACGGCCAGGGCCATCCAGGGGTGGCGCGGCGGTGGGCTGGCAGGGCTGTCGCTGAGTGTGTTCATGGCGGTCCGGTGATGGGTTGGTCGCGTATCATGATAGGGAACAAACGCCTCCGCGCGCAGACCCGGCGGGGCAAATTTCCCGGGTTTTACATACCTTTACCGAGACGGTCGCGGCGTTTACACCGCTTGCCGGTGAGGCGGGGCTGGGCATCGGGTCTGTTTTCAGGCAGGCTGCCGAAGCGGACCGCTTACCGGTATTGCATTGGCAGGAGGACATGGATTTGGAAAGCGGGCTGGAGACAATTCCACTGCACGAGGCGCGTGGCGACGACTGGTATCGGACGCCCGCCGGGGAGCCTCGGGGCTACATCGACCTGCAGCGCCTGCGTGAGGTCTGGTTCCATACCGGCACCGCCTGCAATCTCGCCTGCCCTTTCTGTCTTGAGGGATCGAAGCCCGGGGATGATCGGCTTGGGGTGGTGTGCTTCGGCGAGGTGCAACCGCTGATCGACGAGGCGGTTTCCCTGGGCGTGGAGCAGTTTTCCTTCACTGGAGGCGAGCCCTTTCTGGCGCGCGACCTGCCGCGCATGCTGGCCTATGCGGCGGCGCGGCGGCCTTGCCTGGTCCTGACCAATGGCACCCGACCCCTGTTGCAGCGCCTGCCGCAGCTGCGCCCGCTGGCGACGGCGGCGCACCCGGTATCGTTCCGGGTCAGCATCGACTGGCCGGATGTTGCCCGCCACGAAGCGGGGCGGGGCGTGGGAACCTTTGCCGAGGCCTTCGAGGCGCTGTGCGCCCTGCACGACCTGGGTTTTCCGGTCTCCCTGGCGCGGCAGTGGGCACCGGACGAGGATACTTCCGCCGTGGAGGCGGCCTACCGCGACTGGTTTCGCCACTACGGCCTGCCGGAGACACTGCGCCTGGTGGCCTTCCCCGATTTTGCCCCACCGGGTGCGCATCGCGATGTACCGGCGATCACCGAACACTGCATGACGACGTACCAGACCGCGGATACCCGCGCGCACTTCATGTGCGCCTTCAGCCGCATGGTGGTGAAGCGTGACGGTCGCATGCGCGTCTTTGCCTGCACGCTGGTGGACGACGACGACCGCTACGAACTCGGTGGCAACCTGCGCGAGAGCCTGGGACCAAGAGTCATGCTGGGCCATCACCGCTGCTTCAGTTGTTTCAGTCACGGCTCTTCCTGCAGCGAGGTGGGTTGAGCATGTCGCGTCGGCGCCTGATCGTCCTGGTTCTGTTCATCGCCGCCATCGCGGCATTCTTCTGGTTCGACCTCGGCCGCTTTCTGACCCTCGAATTTCTGCGCGGCAGCCTCGATCAGTTTCACGTCTTCCACGCGGCGCATCCGCTGCTGACCCCGGTCCTGTTCTTCGGCTTTTATGTAGCCGTTACCGCACTGTCCGTGCCCGGGGCGGCGATCATGACCATTGCCGCCGGGGCGTTATTCGGGCTGGGGGCGGGGACGCTGCTGGTGTCCTTTGCCGCCAGCATCGGCGCTACTCTGGCCTTCCTGGTATCGCGGCTGTTGCTGCGGGAGGTCGTACAGCGCCACTTCGGTGAGCGCCTGCGGGCCATCAACGAGGGGATGCGCAAGGATGGCGCCTACTACCTGTTCACCCTGCGCCTCGTACCGGCATTTCCGTTCTTTGTGATCAATCTGGTGATGGGCCTGACCCCGATCCGCACCTGGACTTTCTACTGGGTCAGCCAGGTCGGCATGCTCGCGGGCACCATCGTCTACGTCAACGCGGGCACGCAGCTGGCGGATGTCGAATCCACCGGGGATCTGCTCTCCCTGCCGCTGATTGGCGCTTTCGTGCTGCTGGGCCTGTTCCCCTGGCTGGCCCGGGCTGTGACGCGCGGGGTCAATCGCCTGCGCGTGTACCGGGGCTGGCGTCGCCCGCGCCGCTTCGACCGCAACCTCATCGTGATCGGCGCCGGATCTGCGGGCCTGGTGAGCGCCTATATCGCCGCTGCAGTGAAGGCCAGTGTCACCCTGGTGGAGCGCGGCGCCATGGGTGGGGATTGCCTCAATACCGGCTGCGTGCCTTCCAAGGCCCTGATCCGGAGCGCGCGGGTCAATGACACGATCCGGCGGGCCCCTGCCTTTGGTCTGAGCGTGCCGCCGGCGAGTGTGCGTTTTGGTGAGGTCATGGCCCGGGTGCATGAGGTCATCCGGCGCATCGAGCCGCATGATTCGGTGGCGCGCTATACCGGGTTGGGGGTGGATGTGCGCCAGGGCAATGCCCGGTTGGTCTCGCCCTGGGAAGTGGAGATTGAGGACGAGACGGGCACCCGGTGCCTCAGCGCGCGCAGCATCGTGATCGCCACGGGGGGCGAGCCGTTGGTCCCGCCGATCCCTGGTCTGGCCGATATCGACTACCTGACCTCGGACACGCTCTGGAATCTCACTGAACAGCCGCGGCGCCTGCTGGTGCTCGGGGGCGGGCCGATTGGTTGCGAACTGGCCCAGGCCTTCGCTCGACTCGGTTCGCAGGTCACCCTGGTGCAGCGCGCCGAGTGCCTGCTGGTGCGCGAGGACCAGGAGGCCTCGGAGCAATTGCAGCGCGCCCTGCGCAACGATGGCGTCGAACTGTTGCTGCAGCATGAGGCGGTGGCCTTCGAGCGGGCAGGGGAAGAGGCGGTCGCCATCCTCAACGGGCCGGACGGGGAACGCCGCGTGGCTGCCGATCGCGTACTGGTGGCGGTGGGGCGGCGCGCCCGAACCGAAGGCCTGGGGCTGGAGCAACTGGGCATTGCCGTTGCGGCGGATGGCAGCCTGGCCCTCAATGATTATCTGGAAACACGCTTTCCCAATATCCGTGCCTGTGGTGACGTGGCCGGCCCCTATCAGTTCACCCATGTGGCGGCACACCAGGCCTGGTATGCGGCGGTGAACGGCCTGTTCGGCCTGTTCCGCAAGTTCAGGGTGGATTACCGCGTTATCCCCTGGTGCACCTTTACCAGCCCGGAGATTGCCCATGTCGGGCTCAATGAGCGCGAGGCCCGCGCCCGGGGTGTGGCCTGTGAGGTGACCCGCTACGGCATTGACGACCTGGACCGGGCCATCGCCGATGGCGTTGATCAAGGCTTCGTCAAGGTGCTGACCGCCCCCGGCAGCGATCGCATCCTCGGCGTCACCATCGTCGGTGAGCACGCCGGCGACCTGATCGCCGAATACGTGCTGGCGATGAAGCACAAGCTGGGCCTGAACAAGATTCTCGGCACCATTCACATCTACCCGACGCTGGCCGAGGCCAACAAGTTTGCGGCGGGGGAGTGGAAGAAAGCCCATGCGCCCCAGGGGTTGCTGGCCTGGGTGCAGCGTTTCCATCGCTGGCGGCTGGGCTGAGGCCCTGGGCGGCACCGCATACTCACCCGGCGATGCCGCTCGCCGGGTGAGCAAGGCCACTTGATTTTAAATATAACGTCAGTTATAAAACGAGTCCTGCCGCGAATTTCGCGGCCTCTACCTGTGAGGACATTGCCATGCCACGTGAACAACGCGTCATCCGCTACGGCGGTGCCATGCTCGACCAGAAAGAGATCGATGCCGTCGTCAACGTGATGCAGACCTCCATGTCGGTGGGGGAGAAGGTCATGGCCTTCGAGCAGCAGTGCTCGAAGCTGCTGGGCAAGAAGTATGGTGTCATGGTCAATTCCGGCAGCTCCGCGTTGATGCTGGCCATGCGCCTGATCAATCTGCCCAGGGGCTCCGAAGTCATCACCCCGGTGCTGACCTTCTCCACCGATATCGCCAGCATCGTGCATGCCGGTTATATCCCGGCTTTCGTCGACGTGGAGCTGGATACCTACCAGATCGACATCGATCGCATCGAGCGCATGATCACCCCCAACACCCGCGCCATGCTGGTGCCCAACCTGGTGGGCAACATGCCGGACTGGGACCGCCTGCGCGAGATCGCCGATCGCCACAAGCTGATCCTGATCGAGGACAGCTGCGACACCCTGGGCGGCACCTTCCGCGGCCGCCCCTGTGGTGAGCGCGCGGATATCTCCCTGACCAGCTTCTCGATCTTCCACATCATCACCTGCCTCGGCAACGGCGGCATGGTCTGCACCAATGATGAGAAGCTCTGGGACCGTGGCCTGATGCTGCGCTGCTGGGGTCGCTCCTCGGAGAAATACCTGTACGGGACCAGGCAAAAGGACAGCGATGGCCGCTTCCTGGAGCAGATGGACGGCGTCGAGTACGACGGCATGTTCATCTTCGAGGACATCGCCTACGGGTTCATTCCCAACGAGGCGGGTGCGGCTTTCGGCATCGAGCAGCTGAACAAGCTGGATGAGTTTTCCCGGTTGCGCACGCGTCTGTTCGACAAGCACACCGCGTTCCTGAAGAAGCATGAGGATGTGTTCATCCTGCCGCGGCTGCTGGACGAGGTGGTGACCACCTGGATCTGCTACCCGGTGCAGTTGCGCCCGGAACTGGGCTGGAGCCGTCGCGAACTGCAGGTTCACCTGGAGGAAAACGGCATCTTCACCCGGGTGATTTTCTCTGGCAACGCCACGCGCCAGCCGATGATGAAGGGTGTGGAGTACCGGGCCGACCCCGACGGTTACCCGATGGCGGACCAGGTCATGGAGAATGGCCTGATGCTGCCTTGCCATCCCACCATGACCGACGAGGATTGCGATTACCTCTATGAGGTCCTGGAGGAGTTCATCGCCGCCAGACGGTAGGCCGGGTCAGCCGCAACGTCGCGTCTTAGGCTGGTTTAGCCGCAAAGCGGCGTAACCCGGCGTCACCACCGGCGCCAGAAATTCCCCGGAATTTCCCACGAGGCTCCCCGGAATCGTTCCAGAACCCACCTCGGTGCGAGGTTCGATGACGGTGAGAGCGCCGGGTTACGCCGCTTTGCGGCTAACCCAGCGATACTGGAGTAGCATGAAAATGGGCCTGGACCGGGGTGTGGATTAGTGGCTCCCGGGTATCTCGTTGTTCTGGCTGCAAGGAGTCGTCGATGAATCGTCTGAAGTCCTGGTTCATGTTGCCGTACATGGTGCTCAGCCTGCTGGCGGTGCTACACGCGCTGGTGCAGTTGATTTTTTTCGGCAATGTGCTCTGGCTGGCACCACTGCTGGCCTGTGCGCCACTGCTCGCGCTGATGGTCTGGTTCGCTCGCGCGGGCAGCGCTCGCAGCAGCCGTTACCTGCCCGGATTGCTGGTTCCGGCGCTTCTGGGTGGCGCTCTGAGTGTGGTCGCGGCGCTTGCCGCGGCGGGGCTGGACCGGTTCCTGCTGCCGGCCTATGGACTGTTGGTCGGTGCCGGCGGCGCCTGTCTTTATGTGTTCTGGTACAGCCGCCTGCCCGGCACCGGTGCGGCCTTGCAACCCGGCATGGTCCTGCCGGATGTCGTCTTCAGAAATCTGTCGGGAGCGGAGGTCAGCAGCCGGGAATTGCACGGCGCGCCGGCGGTCTGGTTGTTCTATCGCGGCAACTGGTGCCCGCTGTGTATGGCGCAGATCCGCGAGGTCGCCGATCGCTATCGAGAAATGGAAGCACGCGGAGTACGCGTACTGCTGGTCAGCCCCCAGCCGGAGACACAGACACGCGATCTGGCGCGGCGGCATGCGGTGAATTTCGAATTTCTGGTCGACCCTCACGGTCGCGCCGCGCGTGCCCTGGGCATCCTGCACGAAGCCGGCCTGCCGCGCGGGATGGGGATGGAGCGGCAGGGTTATCAGGCTGATACTGTGCTTCCCACGGTGATCATCACTGACAGCGAGGGCAGTATCCTCTGGGTTGACCAGACAGACAATTAC
>JBJHBY010000074.1:0-10816 GCA_050485745.1 Gammaproteobacteria bacterium
ATGCAGATCAAGATCACGCGTCAGGAAATCGGTCGCATCGTCGGCTGCTCCCGGGAAATGGTCGGCCGCGTCCTGAAAACCCTGGAGGAGCAGGGGCTGGTATCGGTCAAGGGCAAGACCATGGTGGTCTTCGGCACGCGCTGAGTACTCTTAGATCTGACAATCCAATAGATCGCCCTGATCTATTGGATTGTCGCCCTTGAAAGACTGACGCAATTGCGCGGAATTACTGGTCTTTCAAGGGCTCGCGACCGGGCTTCGCCCGGCGGCGGCACCTCCATGTGCCGCATTGACCCGACAATATTGATTGCCGGGTTAATAACCGCGGCCATCAGGCCTCGGCGCGGAACCTCGCCCCCTCGTCGACCTTCACCTCACGCCCGACCCACTCTTCACGCATCATGGCTTCCATCAGCGACGGATCGTCGCTGTAGACAACGGTGCGGCCACCGGACACGTCGCAGACCGCCACCGCGCGCGCGGGAGTGTCCCCGTCGAACAGTACCGTATAGCCCGCAATGCTCGCCACCACGCCGGGAACGGGCTCCAGCAGCGGCAACGGCGCCTGCTCGGTACGTACCTTGGGGGTAACATCGATGGCGGCGAACCCCCTGGGATTGGGTTCGCGCCCCCACAGGCCTACCCCCTGCTTGGTGAGCATGCCGCTGACGCTGCTCACCAACCCATTGCGGCCCTGCCCCCGGCGCAGCAGTTGCGCCATGCGCACCGTGGCCTGCAGCACGTAGTTGTTGAGCGGCCCCCCGGCATAGGCCATGGAGCCGGTCACGGTCAGTGCGCGCCCCTGCGCGACTCCCAGTTCACGGGCGAAGATGCGCACCGCCGAGGGAAAGCAGCTGTACAGTTCCAGCAGATCCACTTCATCGATACCCAGGCCCGCCAATCCAAGCGCCGCGGCGCCGGCAAGCCGGGCGCCCGGGGAGCGGTGCAACTTTGGCCGCTGGGAGGTATTGACCATGTGATTGGACTCAGCAGCTGCGAGCGGGAAAACCCAGCGATCGCGGCTGATGCCGAGAGCTTCTGCGCGAGCCACGCTGCACAGGATCAAGGCAGCAGCCTGGTCCACATTCCACTGTGTGTTGTGCAGCTTGGTATAGGGAAAAGCCAGCATGCGATTCCCGGCGCCGGCATCGCGAATCCGCCCGGCATCAAGCACCTCGTGCAACCAGGCGTCGGGATTGTCTGCGGCCGCAACACTGAACTCCGAGTACAGCGCGGCAATCCTGTCACGGTGTGCGTCAATGGACAGTCCTTCGCGGGCGCGCAGCGCGCTCTCCAGGATCGCGTAATAGCCCACCGGCATGCCCAGCCCCGCGCTGGTCTCGATGGGCGACCAGAGCTCGTCCTCCGGTCTGAGGGTGCGATCCGGCACGACGCCCTCCTGCTGCGTCAGTGGCGCCTCGAGCCCTGCCCGACGCGCAAGCTGCTCACGCTGCCGCGCCTCGCCACCGACGACCACGGCAACGTCGAGGGCACCATCGCGAATGCCTTCGCAGGCATCACTGAACAAGGTCTGCTGCAGGATGCCGATCTCCGCCATCACCGTGCGCGCAGCGCGCGCACCAACCGCATCCGCCAGCAGGCGCGCCGGATCGGTATAGGGCCACATTCCGCGTGGCACCGCAATCTGGTCGATGTTCGCCAGCAGGGCGTCGGCGCCAGCGTCCGCCGCGGCATCCCGCAGCGCCTTCTCCATCAGCCGCCAGGGTTCGAGGCCACTGCCGGCCTCGGCGCGCTGGGTGACGGCACCGACGCCGACCAGAACCGGGGTGCGGGGATCCAGTGTCTGCATGATGTCCTCCAGGGCAGGTTGGGGATGGTGCGAATCAAAGCACCTCTTGCGCCAGCATTTCCATAGTCCTGACGGTGGTGTCAAAGTCGCCGGAATGCCCCATCAGCAACGTGGTGACACCGGATTTCTTCCAGTCCACCAGGCGCTCGCGAATGCGCTCGCGCGGCCCGAGCAACGCAATCTCGTCCACCAGGGCATCGGGCACCGCGGCAATCGCCTCGGCCTGCCGGCCGGCCAGAAACAGCTCCTGCACACGCTCTGCCTCGGGACCAAAACCCATGCGCTCGACCAGATTCTTGTGGAAGTTCTCTTCCTTGGCTCCCATACCGCCCAGATACAGACCCATGGTCATCTTGCCCGGCAGCATGGCCTCCTCGAGGTTATCGTTGAGCAGGACGTTGACCGTGGCAATAATCTCGAAACCCGGCTGACGCGCCGCCAGGCTGTCCTCGAAAATCTCCATGCGATAGGGCGACACGAAGATCGGCAACCAGCCATCGAACTTTTCCGCGGCGAGAGCCACGTTCTTCGGACCCTCAGCTCCCAGGAATACCGGAATACGCTTGCGCAGGGGATGGGTGATGCTCTTCAGCGGCTTGCCCAGGCCAACGCTGCCCGGGCCGTGGTAAGGCAACTGATACTGCCGGCCCTCGTAGGCCACCGGCGCCTCACGCGCAATGACTTGCCGGAAGATATCAATCCACTCCCGGGTGCGCTCCAGCGGACGGCGGAAGGGCTGACCATACCAGCCCTCCACCACCTGGGGGCCGGATACACCCACCCCGAGGGCGAGGCGCCCGTTGCTGATATGGTCCAGCGTCAGCGCCGTCATCGCCGCGCACACCGGTGTACGTGCGGAGATCTGCATGACGCCGGTACACAGGCGGATGCGCTGCGTATGACTGGCGATTGCCGCCAGCGGCGTAAAGCAGTCCGAGCCGTAGGCTTCGGCCGTGAATACCGCGTCAAAGCCCAGCGCTTCGGCGCGCTGCGCCAGTTCGACGAAGCGGTCGACGGGGTGCTTCTGCCAGTAACCCAGGTGCAAGCCGAGCTTCATTGGATTCTCCTCCAGTCCGGCAACGGGCGCGACTCCCGCCAGGCGGGTCGCGAAGGACACCGATTATAGGGAGCAGCCCGTGTCGCAGCCTATGACCAGAACGTGCAATATGGCTGACAAATCAGGCCGTGCGATACGCGCCGGTACCGCGCCGGGCCAGGGTCGGACCCTTGCAGCATTATGTCGATCAGGTGATATGCACAATATCCGGCAGGTTGGTTATAATCCGCTCGCCTTCATGACTCCAGGGCATTTTTCCTTTTTAAATCTGATAGTTAACTAACGACTATTAGTCTATTCAGGGGGTTCCGTGCGCAAGATCGATCACGACCAGCGGCGCGAGGAGGTCGCGGCTGCGGCTGCTCGCCTGATCGCCCGACGCGGCCTGGAAAATCTCACCACCCGCGCCCTGGCCAAGGAACTCGGCTGCTCCATCGGCGTCCTGTCCCACTATTTCAACAGCAAGGAAGACATTGTCATCGCTGCCTTCCAGTGGGCAGACCACCGCATCGATGAGCGGGTCGAGGAAGTGCTGCGGGAAAATCCCTCCCTGGATTCATTTTTTCCGCTGATTCGCGCGGCCCTGCCACTGACGGAGGAAACCGACCTGGAGTGGCGGGTACGCATGGCCCTGTACAACTACTCCCTGACCTGCAACGAAACCCTGGCGGTGCAGCGGCAGAAGATCGACACGGGCCGGGAACAGCTCGGCGAGATGCTGCGCGCCCTGCAGGAGAAGGGCGAGGTGCGCAGGGACCTGGACCCCGCGCGGATGATTCGTCTGATCGTCGACCTCGTCTTCGGCTCCGCCCAGAGCATGCTGATGATGCCGATGAAGCAGCGTGAGCGCTACGCCGCCTATCTGTTTGAGCTGGTCGGATTCATGCGGCCGCCTCCGCCGCCGCGCTGAACCCCGTCGCCCGGAACTGCCCCCCCCTGACGCCTCCCGGCCGCTGCGGCGGCCATCCCTCAGGCCACGTGCGCCACATCAAAACCAATCCCCTCGGCCGTGGTCCAACATGTCTTTCCGCGAGCCGCGAATCCGCGGACGTCGCAAACGACCCGCACGCCAAAAGGATTACGTCTGCGTAATCTCGGGTAGTATTAGGGCCTGTTCACACAGGTGGATCGTCGCAGAACTGCCCACCAGCGTGAATACGCCCCAGCCATCCCCGGCATCGGACTTACAGGCAGTATCCATGAACAGACCCGCGGCAGTGGTTATCTCACTCATCATCCTGGTGGCAGCGGCTGTGCTCCTGCGCGACCTGTCCGGGGGCGGAGACGGTGCAAGCGCGGTGCAGGCACCCCCCGCCGTGAGAGTCTACCCCGCCAGCAGCCGTGAGATTGCCTACCGCACCGAGGCCCTCGGCACACTGCGTGCACGCGAGTCGGTGGACATCACCTCGCGAACCTCTGAGGCGGTGGCCTCTGTGCACTTCGGTGACGGCCAGCGGGTTCAGCAGGGCGACACTCTGGTGGTCCTGGTCCAGGAGGAGGAGCAGGCCCAGCTCAGTGAGGCGCGTTCGGAACTGGCGGAACAGGAGCGCGAACTGCGCCGTATCGAAGGACTGGTCAAGGCGCGCTCCCTGCCGCAGTCCGAGCTCGATCAGCGCCGCACCCAACTGGACAAGGCCCAGGCCCGAATCCGGGAGATCGAAGCCCGCCTCGATCGCCTGGTCATCCGCGCTCCATTCGACGGCGTCCTCGGGCTGCGCCAGATCAGCCCTGGAGCTCTCGTGACACCGGGCACCCTGATCACCACACTTGACGACATCAGCAGCCTGAAACTCGACTTTCACGTTCCCGAGATCCTGCTCGGCAGCATCGCCGTCGGCCAGCATATCGAAGCCCGCAACCCCGGCTTCGATGAACACTTCCCCGGCAGGGTCACGGCACTCGACGGACGCGTCAATCCCGTGGATCGCTCCATCGTGGTCCGGGCCGAACTCCCCAACCCGGAACGGCGCCTGCGCCCCGGGTTGCTGATGAACGTGCAATTGTTGCGCGAACCGCGACAGGCCCTGCTGATCCCGGAGGAAAGTCTGGTGGCGCGCCAGGCGGATCATTTCGTCTGGGTGGTCGACCTCGAAAGCCGCACGGTCAGCGAGCGCCCGGTACAGATCCGCTGGAGGCAGCCAGGCTGGGTGGAAATCAGCGCCGGCCTCGAAGAATCCGAGTGGGTGGTGCGCGAAGGCGTCTCCTCCCTGCGCAACGGCATCGGGGTGCGCATCATCAATGTCGAACTGATCGATCAAGCCTCGGGAGCCGGCTGAGATGTGGCTTTCCGATACCTCGGTCCGGCGACCGGTCTTCGCCACCGTGCTCAGCCTGTTGCTGGTGGCCTTCGGCCTGGTCGCATTCGAACGCCTGCCACTGCGTGAATATCCGGATATCGACCCCCCGATCATATCAATCCGCACAGACTACATCGGTGCCTCGGCAGCCGTGGTCGAAAGCAAGATCACCCAGCTGATCGAGGACGCTATCGCCGGCGTGGAAGGCATCCGCTTCATCAGCTCATCAAGCCAGGATGGCCTGTCGCTGATCAACGTGGAGTTCGATCTGTCACGGGATATCGACAATGCGGCCAACGACATTCGCGACCGTGTGTCACGGGTGCTGTCGCGATTGCCCGACGAAGCCGACCCACCCCAGGTGCAGAAAACCGACTCTGACGAGCGCGTGATCATGTGGCTCAACCTGGTATCCGACCAGATGAGCACACTGGAACTCACCGACTACGCGGAGCGTTTCCTGGTCGACCGCCTGTCGGTGCTGGAGGGGGTGGCCCGGGTACAGGTCAGCGGCGGCCTGAACTACTCCATGCGCATCTGGCTGGACCGGCAGGCACTCGCGGCGCGCCAGTTGACCGTGCTGGATGTCGAGGAGGCACTGCGGCGCCAGAACGTGGAACTGCCCGCCGGCACCGTGAAATCACTGGAGAAGGATTTCACCGTACGTATCGACCGCGGCTACCTTACGGCCGGGGACTTTGGCAACCTGGTGATCAACCGCGGCAGTGACGGCTACCTGGTGCGGCTGCAGGATGTCGCAAGGGTTGAGGTGGGCCCGGTGGAGCGCCGCCGTCTGTTCCGCGGCAATGCCGTCTCCATGGTTGGCATGGGCATCGTCAAGCAGAGCAGCGCCAATACTCTGGCCGTCACCCGCGCGGCCAAGGCCGAGCGCGACCGTATCAACGAGACACTCCCACCGGGAATGGAAGTCAAGCAGAGCTTCGACAGCTCGGTGTTCATCGAAAGCGCGATTCGCGAGGTCTATTTCACCCTGGGGGTCGCCGCAGTGCTGGTGATTCTGGTGATTTTCATTTTCCTGGGGGACTTTCGCGCCATGCTGGTCCCCGCGGTCACCGTGCCGGTGTCGCTGATCGCCACAGCTACGGTGCTGTACTTCCTTGGCTACAGCCTCAACCTGCTGACCCTGCTGGCACTGGTGCTGGCCATCGGACTGGTTGTGGACGACGGTATCGTGGTCCTGGAAAACATCCACCGGCGCCTGACCGAGGGTGAATCACCCCTGGTGGCCGCATTCAATGGCGCACGTCAGGTCGGCTTCGCGGTGGTGGCGACAACACTGGTGCTGATTTCAGTATTTGTACCCATCACCTTCATGCAAGGTAACGTCGGGCGACTGTTCGCCGAGTTCGCCATCGCCATGGCCGCCGCGGTGGCCTTCTCCAGTATCGTGGCCCTCACCCTGTCGCCCGTGCTGTGCTCGAAGCTGCTGAATCGCGATGCCATGAACCACGGCCTCAGCTCCTTTGTGGAAGGCCTGCTGGCACGCATGCAGCGCAACTATGGCGCCCTGCTGCGACAAACCCTGGCCCGCCCGGTCTGGCCGCTGATCCTGCTGCTGGCCACACTTGGAATGAGCGCCTACCTGTTCCAGAAGGTCCCCGCCGAATTCGCGCCACGCGAGGATCGCGGTGTGTTTTTCATGGTCATCCGTGGGCCCGAGGGTGCGTCCTTCGATTTCACCGCGCGCCAGGTGCTGGAGATCGAGCAGCGCCTGATGCCCCTGGTCGAAGCCGGCGAGATCAAGCGCCTGCTGCTGCGCGCGCCAGCGGCTTTCGGCAGCGCCGAGAACTACAACGAAGCCAACGCCGTCGTGGTTCTGGAGGACTGGGGCCAGCGCCGCTCCGCCTGGGAAATCATGGCGGATGTCCGCCAGCGGCTGAGCGATGTCACTGGCGTTCAGGCGTTTCCCATCATGCCGCAGGCACTGGGAGGCATCAGCGCGAAACCCGTGCAATTCGTCATCGGCGGCGGCAGCTACGAAGAGCTGTCGCAGTGGCGCGATATCGTCATGGAAAAGGCAGCCGAGTTGCCCGGCCTGTTCGCACTGGATCACGATTTCCGCGAGACCAAGCCCCAGTTGCGCGTCAGCATCGACCGCGACCGCGCCGGCGATCTGGGTGTCAGCGTTCTGGATATCAGCCGCACCCTGGAAACCGTGCTCGGCTCACGCCGGGTGACGACCTTCATGCTTGATGGCGAGGAATATGATGTCATCCTGGAGGGCAAACCGGAACAACAGCGTACCGCGGAAGACATGCTCAATATCCATGTTCGCTCCGCCACCACCGGGCTACCCATTCCACTGAGCAATCTGGTGAGCGTGCGGGAGGTGGCCGACGCCAGCCGCCTGAACCGCTACAACCGCGTTCGCGCCATCACCATCGAAGCCAACCTGCAGAATGGCTACGCCCTGGGCGACGCCCTGAACGATCTCGAGCGCATCGTGCGCGAGCACCTGCCCGCAACGGCAACCATCGACTACCGGGGGGAGTCCCTGGAGTATCGCGAATCCGGACAGGCGGCATACTTCATTTTTGGCCTGTCGCTGCTGGTGGTGTACCTGGTTCTGGCAGCGCAGTTCGAGAGTTTCGTGCACCCTCTGGTGATCATGCTGACCGTGCCCCTGGCCATGGCCGGAGCACTGCTCGGGCTGTTCCTGACGGGCCAGACACTGAACATTTACAGCCAGATCGGCCTCATCATGCTGGTAGGGCTGGCGGCCAAGAACGGCATCCTCATGGTGGAGTTCGCCAACCAGCTGCGCGATGAGGGATTCGGCTTCGAGGCCGCCATCGTGCGCGCCGCCGAGCTGCGCCTGCGGCCCATCGTGATGACCGCAATTACCACGATCATGGGTGCGGTACCGCTGATCCTCGCCTTCGGCGCAGGCAGTGAAGCCCGCCTGGTGATCGGTGTGGTGGTCATCTTCGGCGTCGCACTGGCAACACTGTTCACCCTGCTGGTGATCCCGGTGGCATACCATCGGCTATGCCGCCGTACCGGTTCACCGGAAGCCACCGGACGACGCCTGGAGGCAGAGCTGAGGCAGGTTGGCAACGAGCTGACCGGCCCTTGAGACCGGTCAGTTGCTTATGCGCCAGGCGTGCAGGACCGGGCCAGCGAGGGGCAACGGCAGGCAACCCGGCATGGGGTCGTCGAAACCGAGTTCCTGGGCATGGGCAAGGCGCCGGAACTCGGTGAACGGCATCTGGATAATCTCGGAATGACTGCCGGCGCTGAACGCCACTGCACTGCCCTCATCAAAGCCGGGTAGCAGCCAGGAACGCAGCCCGAACAGATGCCCGAAGGGCGGTATGGCTCCGGCTTCACAGCGCGGAAAGCGGCGCCGAAAATCCCGTTCGCGGGCGAGCATCACATAGTGTGCGCCAATCGCCCGACGCAGTGACTGCAGTGGCAGCCTGCGCGAGGCCGGCAGAACCACCATGGCCAGTTCCGCGTCTACCTTGACCATCACCACCTTGGCGAAGCGCCAGGGCGCAACCTGGCTGCAGCGGGCTATCGCCGCCGCGGTACACGCCGGTTCGTGGGCCTGCAGCACGAAGCAGGCACGGGCTCGCCGCAGATAATCAACCAATAGAGCACTGGCCATGAATCCCGCTCCATGAGTACGGGACCATCTAGCCTGACGCAAGCGGAGACGCGACGCCAATGCCAATTGAGAATAAGCGAGGAGTCTGAGAAAACCGGAGGCTGCAGTCAGGGTTTCACTGTCAATCTGCGCCCCCGTCGAGTAGTACCGTCACCCCCCCGGGTGGGCCGCTACGCAACCGATAGCCACGTCCGCGCACGGCCTCAACCCGTAACAGGTCGGTGACTTCCGCCAGCTTGCGGCGCAAACGCGCGACGTGCACATCCAGGGAGCGCTTGCCCGGCAACCAGCCGACACCGTAAAGCGCCTGGTGCAAGTCATCGCGGGTCAGCACACCAGGCGAGGCCTGCAGCAATTCCCTGGCGACACGCGCCTCCGACGCCGTCAGGTCCACCCAACGGTCGCCGCAATACATACGCCCGAGCGACATATCCAGCTGTAATACGGCCGCGGACCCACTCCGATCATTCGGCGTCAACTCGGCCCCATCCTTGATGCGCGACAAGATCGAATTCGCCAGCGCTTCCACTCGAGCAATGCGCTCACTCATCAGCGAGCTCGCGCTGATCAGCAGGCGTACCAGCCGTTCGACGGGCATATCTCGGGATGATCTGCCGAGCAGAGGTTCCATGACGGATGCCTCACCCTCGCCCGGGTCCGGCGGCAACACTGGCAGCCTCGCCTCCTGGTTCAGGTCCAGAGGCAACTCGCCCACGGCAATATCCGGTTGATATTGCTCCAGCACCTGACGGATTGCCCGCCCGGTTTCCTCATCATCGGCCCAGATGTAGATAAGGCGCCTGTTTCCCGACATTAACCCGAGATCTCCCTGCGCGACTCCATCGCGAGTTACAAACCAGTTACTTTTTTTACAAAGCTGACCTTTGCGTTTGTCAGTTCGAGCGACAATAGTAGTCATGTTGTCGAGAGATTGCCTAACTCCTGTTGAGAAAAATTTGTGATTGATTCCTTCGGGCCGCGACAAGGGCCCACAAGTGAACTGCCCGCCGTTGAGCTCGCATTGCAACCCGTGGTGAACGTGGCGGACGTTACGGTGTTTGGCTACGAGGTGCTGGCGCGCTTCTTTGATCAGCAGGGTCAGCCACTGCAAACTCTCGACACCATTCACGCATTGTCAGCGCATGGCATGATCGACACCTTGACCATGTCCATGGCAGAACAGCTCGTTCCCTGGATACGCGCACGGGACAACACCAGCTTTTTCGTCAACCTGACGCCAGCGCAGATCACCCGGGACAGCTGCGACCCGGTACTTGACCTGCTGGAAGAGGCGGATGTTCTGCAGCGCTGTTTTTTCGAAATTACCGAAACAGAGTCGATGCCGATCGACGACCGGGTCGTCCGCGTGCTCGGAAAAATACAGGAGCGTTCAGCCGGGATATTTCTCGACGACTTCGGCGATGGTTATTCGACGCTGAAGCGTCTCTGCGAACTACCGATCAATGGCATCAAACTGGATCGGTCCATCATCTCCAGTATCCATTACTCACCACGCAGCCAGGTGATCATGGAAGGCATTGCGGACATCTGCAGCCGTCTCGGCTGCGACCTGATTGCAGAAGGTGTCGAGGCACAGTCAGGGCATGAACGGGTTCAGGGTGCGGGAATACAGCTGGCGCAGGGTTACTGGTACGGAAAACCGCAGGCACCACCCCATTACCTGGACCGGGATGATCCGGGTCAGGACGAAACCTGACCCGGGCGGGATGAGCTGAAGCAGCGCCCCCTCGCGAGACACATCAGCTGCGGGAGGCGGCGATCACGTTTTCTGCATACCAGCGCAGCTCTGCGATCTTCTGCTCCACGGTCTTGTTGTCAGGCTCGCTGTCATAGACATTGCGAAACGCCACGATCACCTCATCGACACCGAGATCCTGCAGGCGCTGAATCCCGTCCGCAGTGTACGCCTCCGCACTCATGACATGGATCTCAAAGGGCAAATGATCGCGCTGGTATTCCTTGCGCAGTTCCTGCAACCGCCGAATCATGCCGGACAGGCT
>JBJHBY010000074.1:10826-14086 GCA_050485745.1 Gammaproteobacteria bacterium
GTCCAGATCCCCTCCGGCCGCCACCCAACCGTCCCCCAGTCGCGCCGCACGCTTCAGCGCCGGCTCGGCGTGCCCACCGACCAGCAGCGGCACGGGCTGCGACGGCACCGGACAGAGCTTGATCGCAGGAATATCGAAAATCTCCCCCTGATAGCCAAAATACTCGCCGGACATCAGGCCACGAATGATTTCCATCATCTCGTCCATGCGTTTGCCGCGCTTCTCCCAGGGGATCTGCGAGACTTCGAAATCCTCGGCCCAGGGACTGATGCCAACGCCGAAGCCAAAGCGGTTGTTGCTCAGCACGGCGACAGAGGCCAACTGCTTGGCCACAATCACCGGCTGGCGAATCGCCAGCTTCATCACCGAGGTGGTAAAGCGGATGTTACTGGTCAGGGCCGCCAGGTAGGACACCAGGGAAAACGGATCGAGAAATGGCACACCGTCCAGAAACTCACGGCTGCCATCACTGTTGTAGGGATACTTGGAGCTGGCCTCCTTCGGGTAGCAGATGCTGTCCGGAAAACTCACCGAATCAAAGCCGAGTTCCTCCGCGGCAACGGTGAGCGGAGCATACTGATCCACCGGACACATACTGTGATGGTAAGCAAATTTCATGGCAATTCTCCCAGATGGTTAAGCCCGCTCGATGCCCGGGGCAGAAAACGGAGCGAGGACAGGATATCTTTACGCTTGGACAAAGCTTACGCCGATCGCTGGCCGCTGGATGAACACCGCCCTGCTCCGAGGGCAAAAACCCTCACACGGTACATCAAGGCAGCCCACCCCGAAACCTCGCCAGAGCAGCGGCCATGACGCAAGGAGCAGCATGCAGCGCGGCAGCCCGACTTGCCGATCACGCTGGAAACCGCATAATAATCAATTGGCTTCTGCGACCATAGGCTCAACTGACGTGCCCGCCACAACACCAAGGCCCCGCCCGAAGGCCTCCCGGAGCTCACCCGGAGAGCCACCACTCTCCAGGGCGGAGCGCACGCGGGAGCGTATCCTCGCCACGGCCGAGCGCCTGTTCGCCCGGCACGGTACCGCCGGCGTCTCGCTGAACACAATCAACGAAGCCGCCCGGCAGCGCAACAAGAATGCCATTCACTACCATTTCGGCGGCAAGAATGGTCTGCTGCAGGCAATCTTCGCCAAGCACAGCCCGGGCATCGCCGAGCGCCGCCGGCAGCTCCTGGCCGGCTTACCCGCGCCGGATGCGCCGACACTGGAGGAGCTGGTGCAGGCACTGGTCATACCCCTTGCAGAGAAGCTCGACGATCCGAACGGGGGCTCAGCCTATATCCACATCAGTGCAGAGCTGATCGCCAGCAATACCATGGCCTATTACCTGCCGGGCGAACACCCGCTGCGCATCAATCGTGAAAGCCGTCTCGCGGCATTGCTGGCGCAGCGCTTGCAGCTGCCGCGGCTGCTGCTGGAGACACGCATGGTGCTGGCCACCAGCCTGCTGTTCCACGGCCTCTCCGACCATGCCCGCATCCGCGATCTCGGCGTGGCTGCACCCCGGGAGCTGCTGGATACGCCGCTGCTGGTCAGCACGCTCACCGATGCCATCCTCGCGGTGCTCTCTGCTCCCGCCTCCGCGGCGACATGCAATCTGCTGAAGAAACGGCACTCATCATGAATCCAATGCAACTGTGTTTTCTCGGAACTTCCGCCGGCCTGCCTACCCGGGAGCGCAACGTCTCGGGGCTCGCCCTGGGTTGGGAAGGCCGGCGCAGCTGGTATCTGGTGGATTGTGGCGAAGGCACCCAGCACCGCCTGATCGGCACCGGCTACAGCCCGGCGCGGCTGGCGGCGATCTTTATCACCCACGTGCATGGCGACCACTGTTACGGCCTGCCCGGGCTGATCGCCAGTGCGCAAATGCACGGTCGCACCGAACCGCTGGTGATCTGTGCCCCCGATGGCATCGAGCAGTTTGTGCATGCCGTACTGCAGTACACCGACGTGAGAAAGCTGCGCTTTCCGCTGGAGTTCATGCGCAGCGATGCTCCGGATTTTCGCTTTGTCGATACGCGACTGGAGGTCACAGCAGCGGCGCTGTCCCACCGCGTGCCAAGCTTCGCCTACTGCTTCTCGGAAGCGGGGCGCCCCCATCTGGACAGCCAGCGACTGGCGGACCTCGGCGTCCCCCGGGGCCCCCTCTGGGGCGCGTTGCAGCGCGGCCAGACTGTCACCCTGGAAGACGGCCGCAGCATCCAGCCCGAGGCCGTGCTGGCCGCACCCGAGCACCGGCGCAAGGTCATCATCGCCGGCGACAATGACCGTCCGGAACTGCTGGTACCAGCGATGGCCGATGCCGACCTGCTGGTCCACGAAGCCACCTTCACCGAGGATGTACTGGCCCGAGTCGGCCCCCAGTATCAACACAGCACCGCTGCCCAGGTGGGTCGTGCGGCGCAGCAGGCGGGCCTGAAGCAACTCATCCTGACGCACTTCAGCCAGCGCTACCGCCGCCACCCCCAGCCGGGTGAGCATGGCCTGGTGGATCTCTACGAGGAGGCCAAAGAGGAATATCAGGGAGACTTGTATCTGGCGGAGGACCTGGCCTCCTTCAGCCTGGACCGCCAGGGCAGGCTGACCGCGCCAGCGACGCTGCGGGCACCGGAACGCCGCTGATCAACACGCCTGCGATGCCGTGGGTGGCGCATCAATCATCGTTGTCCCCATCGCTGTCCCACTGTGCCATGGCTTCGAGCTGCCGCCCGAGCAGGCTGCGCACCATGTCGCGGTTGCCACGCCCCGGTACCACCAGCACCCGGCCGCTGCCCAGCAACCCCAGGCTCTCGCGCACGACATCGGCCGCGTCCATCCACATCGACTCAGGCACCTGTGCCGGATCGAAGCCGGTAAACATATCGGTATAGTGGAATTCCGTGCGGGTATAGCCCGGACAGAGACACTGCACACGTATCCCCGAGCCCGCCACCTCCTGCTGCAATGCCTCTGAATAGTTGTTCAGGAAGGCCTTGCTGCCACCGTAAACCGCCACTCCACCAAAGGGTAAAAAGGCCACCAGGGACGACAGGTTGATGATGGCACCGCGGCCGCGCTCGCGCATGCCCGGCAAAACGGCCCGACTCAGCTCCAGCGTGGCACTCACATGCAGGCTGACGATGGCATGCTGACTCTCGATACCCTGCTCGATGAACGGGCCGTTGGTGCTGAATCCGGCGTTGTTGATGAGCAAATCCACCGGGCCACGCTGCCGAATGCACTCCACGACCGACGTC
>JBJHBY010000075.1:0-14033 GCA_050485745.1 Gammaproteobacteria bacterium
TTTCAAAGCCGTGCCCCGTCGTGGAGCGCGCATTATAGAGGCCGCGCAGAGGCTGTCAACGGGCTTGACACCGAACCCGGAGAATTTTTTTGCCCTCGATCAAAAATCATTCAATTTCAAAGAGATGGTATTTCTTCTTGCCCAGCCGGGCCAGGTAGTACACACCATGTAGCGCGGCCTCCGGAGCAAAGGCCCGGGCCGGCTCGAGATTCACATCCATGCCCACCGGCAGGCCATTGAGGGTCACCGCCTCCCGTCCGAGGGCATCCTTCACCTGCTTTCCGGAGGGTGCCATGCCGGCCTCGACCAGAACCTGCGTAAGTGAGCCCTGCTGAAGCTGCCCGCGGGACAGACGGCTGGTCGGCAGGCCATCCTGGCGCAGCTGGGCACAGTCCTGCCGGGACAGCCCCCCGGGGTCGCCACTGAACAGGGCGGCGGTGATCCGCTCCGCGGCCTCCAGCCCCTGGACACCATGGATCAGGCGAGTGACCTCCCGCGCCAGCACCTGCTGCGCCTGGGGTCGTCCGGCGGCCTCGCGGTCCGCAGCCTCGATCGCCGCGATCTCATCCACCCCAAGGAACGTGAAGTAGCGCAGAAAGCGGTAAACATCGGCATCGGCGGTGCCCAGCCAGAACTGATAGAAGGCATAGGGCGAGGTGCGGGCCGGGTCCAGCCAAACGGCCCCGGCCTCGGTCTTGCCGAATTTGCCGCCATCGGCCTTGGTGATCAGCGGCACGGTCAGGCCGTGCACATGGCCCTGATGCAGGCGCCGGGTGAGATCAATTCCTCCCGTGATATTGCCCCATTGATCGGAGCCGCCGATCTGCAGGGTGCAGCCGTGCCGGTGGTAAAGTTCGGCATAATCCAGCGACTGCAGGATCATGTAGGTGAACTCGGTGAAGGAGATTCCCTCACCCTCGCGCTGCAGGCGCTGGCGCACCGATTCCTTTTGAATCATGGCATTAACGGAAAAGTGCTTGCCGATGTCGCGCAGGAAGGCCAGCGCCCCCATACCACCAATCCAGTCCAGATTGTCGACGACCACGGCACCCTCGAGGTCCAGCAGGGCCGAAATCTGCTCGCGCAAGCGCCCGACCCAGTCCTGCACTACGTCCGCGCTGTTCAGGCGGCGCTCCTGGGCCTTGAAACTGGGGTCGCCAATCAGGCCGGTCGCCCCGCCCACCAGGGCAACGGGCCGATGACCGGCGAGCTGGAAGCGACGCAGCATCAGCAACGGCACCAGATGGCCGATATGCAGACTGTCGGCAGTCGGATCAAAACCGCAATACAGGGTCCGCGGTGCCGAGGCAAGGTGTGCCGCCAGCTCATCGCGGTCAGTCGTCTGTGCCACCAGCCCCCGCGCCTCCAGATCGGCAAGCAGTCCGCTGTCCACTCCTGTCATCGCTGTCCAACTCCCCGGAAAGATGTCCATCGTTGAGAACCGGCCACTGTCTGGTGGCGGAACCGGCGCACATTACAACAAGGAACGACGATTGCAAGCCGGCACAACCTGAATCAGACTACCAATACAGGACAGGATCCGGCCTCCGACGCACCTTCAAATGGCATTTCCCGGTCGTTTCCCGCAATATTTGTTATAGTTACCTAAATTACCTCAACCAAACCGTCAAATATGATGCGCCGACACGCCTCGCCGACCAGGCCTTCCGTGCCCGCTCCCCTGCGGCAGTTCCCACGTCGCCACCTGATGCTGGCCAGTTGTGCAGCCGCCGTCACCCTGGGCCTGCTGCTATTGCTGCCCAGTGACGACGTCCAGGCCAAGCGCCACAGCGTCCCGCTGGAACTGGAGCTGCAGCCACAGACCGGCAACGCCCTGACCCTGCCTGCCACACCGTCCAGCACCCCCGAAGCGGAGCCGGAACTGGCCGAAGCCGATACCGGGACGAGCTCTGAGGCCGCGGAGGCCGCGGAGGCCCGGGTAGAGAATAACTGGCAGGAGGTCGTGGTTCGCCCCGGTGACAGCCTGTCACTGATCTTCCAGCGGGCGGGCCTGCGCGCCGCAGACGTGCATACTGTGGTGCACAGCTCCCCCGAAGCACGTCGCCAGCTGACCCGGCTGCAGCCCGGGCAGACCCTGGCCTTCCTGCAGGACGACGAAGGTACGCTGATATCCCTTCGACACCAGGTCAACCGTCTCAACGCTACGGTCTACTCGCGCGACGGCAGGGGTTTCAGTATCGAGCAGGTCGAGCGCCAGCCTGAAACCCGACAGCGCTTCGCCTATGGCACCATTGAGTCATCACTCTATATGGCGGGTCAGGCGGCCGGCCTGCCCAACGGCCTGGTGATGTCGCTGGCGAACGTCTTTGATGGCGTCATCGACTTCGTCTATGACATCCGCAAGGGTGACCAGTTTGTGGTGCTGTTCGAGGAGCGTTATCTGGACGGCGAGAAAATCGGCAATGGCGCTATCCTGGCGGCCCGGTTCACCAATCGCAACACGACCCACGAGGCCTTCCGCTACGTCGATCAGGAAGGCGATGTCGGCTACTACTCGAGTACCGGGGTCAGCATGCGCAAGGCCTTTCTGCGTGCCCCTCTGGACTTCACTCGCGTCAGCTCCAACTTCAACATGCAACGCATGCACCCGATCTTCAACACGGTGCGTCCGCACCGGGGCGTGGACTACGCAGCTCCGACCGGCACGCCCGTCTACGCGGCCGGCGACGGGCGTGTGGTGGAGTCGGCGTTCAACCGCGCCAACGGCCACTACATCGTGATCCAGCACGGCCAGCAGTACACGACCAAATACCTGCACCTGCACCGTCGCAACGTCAAGGTGGGCGAGCGTGTTCGCCAGCGCCAGTTGATCGGCACTGTCGGCTCCACCGGCTACGCCACCGGCCCGCACCTTCACTACGAATTCCTGGTCGACGGGGTGCATCGCAACCCCCGCACGGTTCTCGACAAGCTGCCCCAGGCAAAGCGTATCGAGCCCAGTGAGATGGCCCGCTTCCAGCAGAGCATCAGCACAGTACAGGCAAGCCTCGCTGCCTATAGCGAGACGACGCTGGCAGCAGCGGCAACCGAGCCGGGAGACGACAGCGGCTGACACAATGGACAGCGCGTCGGAGGCCTACATCGGCATCATGTCGGGAACCAGCGCCGATGCCGTTGATGCGGTACTGATCGCCTTTCCCGGCGACCGACCGCAACTGCTGGCCAGCCACTCAAGCCCGCTCAGCGACACCCTGCGCCAGAAGATCCTCGCGCTGTGCACCCCCGGTGCGGACGAGATCGAACGCCTGGGCGAGCTGGACCGGCTGATGGGTATTGCCTTTGCCGATGCCGCGCTGGACCTGCTGAAGCACGCCGCGACACACCCGCCGGTACGAGCGATCGGCTGTCACGGTCAGACCCTCCGTCATCGCCCGCACACCTCCCCCGCCTTCACCCTGCAGGTGGGTGATCCGAACACCATTGCCGAACGCACCGGCATCACCACCGTCGCCGACTTCCGTCGCCGGGACATTGCCGCCGGCGGCGAAGGTGCACCGCTGGTTCCGGGCTTCCACCAGCAGGCTTTCAGCCTTGCGGGACGGGCACGCGTGATCGTCAATATTGGCGGCATGGCCAATATCAGCCTGCTCGGCGCGGACGGCAGTGTCCGTGGCTTCGATACCGGCCCCGGAAACGCGCTGATGGACGCATGGATCGGCCGCCATGGCAACCAGCGCCAGGACACCGACGGCCTCTGGGCAGCCCGGGGCAGCGTCACTCCCCGTCTGCTGGAGGCCCTGCTCTCGCAACCGTTTTTCAGCATCCCGGCGCCCAAGAGCACGGGGCGGGAAACCTTCGACCTGACATGGGTCGACACTGTGCTGGCCGGCCTAAAAGGACACGCACCCAGCCCCGAGGATGTGCAGGCCACCCTGCTCGAGCTGACCGCAACATCCATCGCCCAGGCAATCCGCGGTGAACCTTGCGACGCCGAAGCCGTCTATGTCTGTGGCGGCGGCGCCCACAATGTCCGGCTGATGCAACGGCTGGCAGCCCTTCTATCGCCACTGCCAGTGCATTCTACGGAGGTGCTCGGGATAGCACCCGGCTGGGTCGAGGCAGCGGCTTTCGCCTGGCTGGCCCGGCGCACTCTCGCAGCACTCCCAGGCAACATCCCCGCCGTAACAGGGGCGTCGGGGGCCCGCATACTCGGTGCCATCTATCAGCCCTGACGGACCAAGGATCCTGTCACTTCCGATGCCTTACCGGCTATGCCTCGCACTTGCCGCCCTGCTCTGGTCTGCCACGGCGCTGGCCTCCGAAAGCCGCCTGGTGATCGATGGGGCAGACGGCGCCCTCGCCACCAACCTCAGGCAGCACATCGGCGACATCAGCGAGCGCGACCTGGAGTCGCCGCGGCGTCTGCGCCTGCGCCTTCAGCGCGCGGTGCCTGCGGCCCTGCATGCGCTGGGATACTATCAGGCAAGCCATGAGGTACGCGTGGCTGACGGCAGACTGCACATCAGCGTGGAACCCGGTGAGCGCATGCGCTGGGCCGAATCCGAACTCAGCATCGAAGGCCCCGCCGCCGACCACCCCGCATTCCGCGCCCTGCTGCGGGACCACCCGTTCCAGTCGGGCAGCGGCATGGAGCACAGGACCTATGACGCCTACCGCGACCGCTGGCTGCGGCTGGCACACGAATATGGGTTCTTCTCTGCCGAGCTGGTCCGGCACGAACTGCTGATCGACATCCCGCGCAACGAGGCGACGGCCCACCTGCAACTGGTCAGTGGCCCCCGATACACCTTCAGGGACAGTGAATACTCGGGCTCCGGCATTGATGACGGGGTCCTGCGCCGCATCGACCCCATGCATCAGGGCAAACCCTATGAGCGCGAGCCGGTGATGAAGCTGCATCGCGACCTGCAGAGCACCGGCTACTTCGACCGCGTTGCGGTGCGCACCGAGCAGCACGACGACCACACCGTGACCACGCGGGTGGAGCTGGAGGACGCCGCCCGCCATCGCTACAGCATCGGCGTTGGCTTCGGCACGGATACGGGGCCACGCACCCGCCTGCGCTGGGAGCGGCCCCGGATCAACCGGGCCGGGCACTACATGATGGCCGAGACACAGATCTCGCAGCCCGTCGTCCAGGTGACCTCGGAGTACCGCATCCCGCTGCGACACCCGCTCAACCACTTTCTGTCGATCAGCGGTACCCACGAGCAGAAGGATGTCGAGGACACCGAGAGCATCATCACCAACCTGCGTTTCGACCTGAACCGGCGCTTCGACAGCGGCTGGCTGTTCAGCTACGGGGTACGTCTGCAGGATGAACGCTACCGCCTCGGCAATGACCCGCGGCGTCAGCTGTTCTACGTCATCCCCGGCGCCAACCTCAGCTACCTGAGCATCGAGCCCGGCATCGACCCCACGCGCGGCCACCGGACCTGGCTGGAGACCGCCGCATCCCATCCGAGCCTGGGCTCGGATACCACCTTCCTGCGCACCCGCGTGGGGCACAAGCGCCTCCTGCCCCTGGCGCGCAACCACCTGATCATCGCCCGGGCGGAAGCGGGTGCCGTGGTCACGCGCAACAGCAGCGACGTACCGGTATCGCAGCGTTTCTTCACCGGCGGTGACCAGACCCTGCGCGGCTACGACTTCGAGTCCATCGGCGCAAAGGACGCCGAGGGTAATGTCATCGGCGGACGCTACCTGAATCTCGCCAGCCTCGAGTACAGCTATCGGGTATCGGAGCGCTGGCGTACCGCGGCCTTCCTCGATGCCGGACGAGCCTACCTGGATGAAGGTGAGCCCTGGCGCTACGGCGCCGGTGTGGGCGTCCGCTGGCTGTCCCCCGTGGGCCAGATCCGCCTCGACCTCGCCGTGCCGGTGATGGATGACGAGGAGTCCGGCTTTCGCCTGCACCTGTTCATGGGGCCACCGCTATGAAGCCCCTGCGCCTGCTGGGCCTGCTCGGCCTGATCCTCGCTGCAACCCTGGTCACAGCCATCGCCTGGTTGCTGCTGACGCCAGAGGGTGCGCGCTGGAGCCTGGACCAGGCGCAGCAGCGACTGCCCGCGCTGCATATCGAGGGCGTCGACGGTCACTGGCTGAGCGGGCTGGAACTGCAGCGAGTCGAGTGGCGGGACGACACCGTGGAAGTCGAACTGCAGAACCTGAAATTCCAGTGGCAACCTTCCGCCCTGCTGTCGGGCAGTATCGACATTCACAGGCTGCGGATTTCGCACGCCCGCGTGTACCTGCTCCAGGGTGAAACGGATATCGTGGAGGACGACTCGCCCCTGCAGCTGCCCGCACTGAGCCTGCCCGCGGTTCTGCAACTGCGCCGGGTCAAACTTGATCACCTGGAACTGCTGACAGGCCCTGACAGAGCCACCGCTGACACCCAGACCCTGCGGGACCTGCGTTTTGCGGGGCACTGGTGGCACCACAACCTGCGCATTCACCAACTGCAACTGCGCCATGCCCTCGGCGAGGCCAGCCTGGAGGGGCGGGTCAGTCTGCGTGACGACTATCCACTGAGGGCGCGGCTTGAGGCCCGTCTGGCCGACCCCGTCGCCGCGCTCTCCCCCGAACCTCCGCAGCTGTCACTGGAGACCCGCGGCAACCTGCGTGAACTGACATTCAATGGGCACCTGGGGCCCGAGCCGGCGCTGAGGTTCGAGGGGCAGGCAGCACTGCTCGACAGCAAACTGCCCTTCATGGCCAGTATTCATCTGGACGAGCGCTATCAGGGTCCCCTGCCGGAGGGGAGCCATGTTTCACTGCTGGAACTGGCCATCGAGGGCAACCTCGAACGCATCCGGGGCAGTACCCGAATTCAGCTCGACACCACCTGGCTCGACGCCCATCTGGACGCTGACTGCAGCCTGCAAACCGGCAGCACCGACTGGGACTGCTCGGGGCACCTGGCGAGCAGTGCCCCAAAGGAACCCCTGCCCCCCCTGGATGGCCCGATCTCCCTGGCCTGGCGCGCTGCCGGCAATCTGGCGCAGGGCCCTCTGGTGGAAGCCGACCTGACCGAAGTCCGCGGCCGCGTGGCCGGTCACCCCGTTGAAGGAGCCCTCACCCTGGGCACGGATGACGGCAGCCTGTGGACACTGCGCACCCTGAAACTGGCAGCGGGCGAAAACCGTCTGCATGCCCACGGCCAGCTTGGGGCTGACAACGACCTCCACCTGACCCTGGATCTTCCAGCCCTGAGCGAACTCGCCCCCGTGACGAGCGGTGCCGCAAGGCTTGCGCTTCACCTGCACGGCCCCGGCGATCGTGCAAACGCCACCGGGCAACTGCAACTCGAGAACCTGGGTCACGAGACGTTCACCCTGGCGGACGCGGCTCTCGATTTCGACATCCGCGGGCTGGGCCGCGAATCCAGCCGCATCCAGGCCCGCATCAACCAGTTACAGGCGCAGGAAATCCCCGCGCTCTCCGGTACGCTGGCGGCGGAGGGTGATCTCGAATCCATGCGGCTGCGCTCGGCCTGGCGGGCGAACGACATCGCCAGCCTGGACCTCGGCTGCAAGCTGTCGCACCGTGCGCCGCGCTGGCAACTGCAGTGCCCGACCCTCGACGGCGCCTGGTTGCGCTCACCCGGTATCGAAGCGGGCCTGTCGCGGCCCCTCACACTGGATTGGGATCCATCCACGCAGCAACTGGACCTGCAACCGTTCTGTATCCAGGCGGACCCGGCACAGGCCTGCCTGGAGCAGTCGCTGCGGGTCGTCCAGGGCACACCAGGGCCGGCTACTGTGAGCGTGCGCGATCTGCCACTGGCCTGGTGGCGCGACCTGCTGCCCCCCGGGCTGACTCTCGACGATCGCAGCCTGCTCAACGCGAGCCTGCGCTTGCGCAGCCTGGAGCCAATGAGCCTGCAGTTGCAGGCGGAGGTGCCGCTGCTTGCAGCCACCCTGCACATGGACGAGGACAGCCGGGAACTCGTCTACCGGGACGTATCCCTGCGCGGCGAATGGCAGGATGACTCACTGCAATTGCACCTGGACGCCGACTCCGATGGTCTGGGCCAGCTCACGGCACAGCTTCAGATCACCGACCCACGCAGCGAGCGTCTGCTGCAGGGGGAAGCCCGGATCAGCCAGCTGCAGCTGGAGGCGATCAGCTGGGCAGCCCCCGACCTGGAACGCCTGCAGGGTCTTCTGGACGGCCGTGTCAACCTGTCCGGAGACCTGGCAAGGCCGGTGATCGAGGGCGAAATTACCCTTGGCGAGGGTGTGCTCATCGCGCCCCTGCTGCGCGATCCCATCAGTCCACTGCAGGCCCGGCTGCAGTTCACCGGCGAGCGTGGCGAACTGCAGGCCGAGTACCAGTCGGGCCCTGGGCAGGGAACCCTGAGTGGCACTCTCGACTGGAGCCAGGGTGGCGAGGACTGGCGTGGCAGGCTCGCCCTGCGCGCCGGCAAACTGGCGCTGCAACCCCTGCCGGACAGCGTCCTGTCCATCTCGCCGGACCTCGAACTGAATCTGCGCCCTGGCCACCTGGAGCTGTCCGGCAGGGTCGATGTCGACGAAGCCGATCTGCAGATCAACGAACTCCCGCCCGGCACTGCCAACGTCTCCAGCGACGCCCGCATGATTGGCGAAGAGGAGCAGGAGGCGGCCTGGCGCATACGCGCCAGCACCCGCGTCGACCTCGGCCCTGCATTCCGCTTTCGCGGATTTGGCGCCGATGCGTGGCTCGCCGGCCAGATCGACGTCCACCACGACAGCGCCGGCCTGACCGGCGGCGAAGGCGAGGTCACCATCACCCGAGGGCGCTACCGGGCCTACGGCCAACGCCTGGTGGTACGCCGCGGCAGCTTTGTGTTCAGCGGTCCTCTGGACAACCCGGACCTCGACCTCGAGGCCATTCGAGAGCTGCCACCGGGCAGCGACATCGAGGCCGGGCTGCAGGTCAGCGGCAGTCTGCAGAACCCCAGGGCACAGCTGTTCTCGCGCCCGGCAATGCCCGAGAGTCACATCGCCTATGTCCTCATGACCGGACGTGCTCCGAGTGGCTGGGAGGGTGAAAACCTTTCAGCGGGAAGCGCGCTGCTCAGCCTCGGCCTGGCCGGTGGCGAAGGTCAGGCGGCGGAGCTTGCGGAGCGTTTTGGCATCAGTGATTTCCAGATCGCCACACTCACCGACGCGGACGGTTCCGAGGCCCAGCTGAGTGGCTATCTGTCACCCAGGTTGTATGTGCGCTACGGCGTGGGCATGGGCGAGCGCGCCAACAGCCTGACCCTGCAATACCGTCTGACCCGGCGTCTGCTGGTGGAGGCGGTGAGCGGTATCGACAGCGCCCTCGACCTGGTCTATTCCTTCGAGCGCCGCTGAGTCCTCAGGCGCGCTGGCAAAGCAGTTGCTGCTCCAGTTGCGCCAGACGCTCCGGCGTGCCCACATCCGCCCATTGTCCATGGTGGCATTCGCCGCTCACCGCGGTTTGCTGCATCGCCGCACGCAGCAACGGTGCCAGGGGGAAAGCTCCCGGTGACGTCTGGCTGAACAACTCCGGGGCCAGCAGCGCAAGCCCCGAGTAGGTCAGGCGTTGCGCGCCGGATTCGCGGACACGACCATCGGCGTCGAGGGCAAAATCTCCCTCGGGGTGGTGTGGTGGATTGGGGACCAGCACCAGGTGAGCCAGCCCGGAAAGGGGGCGGCGCAGGCGCTGCAGGGGGAAGTCGGTCCAGACGTCGCCATTGAGCACCAGAAACGGCGCCGCACCCAGCAGCGGCAGGGCACGCCGGATGCCGCCTCCAGTTTCCAGCGGCTCTCCCTCGCGGGAGTAGGCGATACGCAGGCCAAAACGCCGACCATCACCCAGATGATCCTCGATGCGCCGGCCCAGGTGTGCATGATTGATCACAACGTCCTGAAAACCGGCTGCGGCGAGGCGCAGCAGGTGATGCTCGATGAGCGGGCGCGCGGCGACAGGCAACAGCGGCTTGGGCAAATGATCCGTCAGGGGGCGCATGCGCCGCCCCAGCCCGGCGGCAAGAATCATCGCCCTCACGCCGGAACACCCGGGCGAGTCTCCAGCGCACCCAGCAACTCCCCCAGCCCGGGCAGCTCCGGGCGACGGCCGGCAGCCGCGCGCAGGTACGCCAGAAAGCGGGGCACATCCTCGAGATAGCGCGGCTTGCCATCGCGGTGACGGATGCGGGCAAAAATACCAATCACTTTCAGGTGCCGCTGCACGCCGATGACATCACAGTCGCAGAGAAATTCGTGGAGGTTCACCGGCACCGGCAGGCCCGCCGCCCGGGCCTTTTGCCAGTAAAGGCCGAGCCAACCCTGCACCTGCTCGTCCGGCCAGCTGACAAAAGCATCCCGGAACAGACACAGGGGGTCGTAGCTGATCGGCCCGAGCACCGCATCCTGAAAATCCAGCACACCGGGTGGCGTACCGGCCATGAGGTTGCGCGGCATGTAATCGCGATGCACGAGCACCCGGGGCTGGGCCAGAATCCTTGTGACCAGAGTCTCACCCAGGGTCGAGAAGGCGTCCAGCAACCCCGGCTCGCCGGCGCGCCCAAGGTGCTGCCCGAGATACCAGTCGCGGAACAGGTCCAGTTCTCTCCACAGCAGGGCGGCATCGTAGCCTGGCAGGCCGGCCGGTACGGCAATCCCCTGCAGCCGCACCAGTGTGTCGACCGCCTCGGCGAACAGCGCGTCCGCATTGGCCGGCTCCAGCACATCCAGGTAGGTCTGGCGCCCGAGATCGGACAGCAGCAGAAACCCCCGGGCCAGGTCCTTGGCCAGAATGCGGGGCACATTGATACCACCTGCGGCGAGTAGCCCGGCCACCTCGACGAAGCGGTCGCAGGGCTCCCGTTCCGGCGGCGCATCCATGGCGATAACGGTTCCGCCGGAGTGATAGAGACGGAAGTAGCGCCGAAAGCTGGCATCACTCGAAGCGGGTTCGCTGCGCAGCAGCTCGCCCAGAATCCCGCTCGCCCAGGTTTCGAGCGCCTCGCGGCGATGGTCCGTGGTTTCCAAGGTCATCGACTCCCGCCGTGCCGCGCCCAGGGGCGGAATCGCCGGTGGGCAGTCGTGGAAAGAATGCTTTATTATCGACCCTCGCTGAAATCCGGGTAAAGCACGACGATCCACCGGCTGCCCGGGGCGGCATCGACCACGCACCCTGTCCGGGAACCGACCACACTATGCCTCCATTCTCCCCCGGCCGCCTGCCACTCGCTGTCGCCCTCGCCGCGGGCATCGGTCTGGCCGGCCACCCGGCGCTCGCCCGCGATGCCAGGCACGAGCATCAACTCTGGCACTGCCATGGGGGCGACAGCGGCCAGTGGCAGTGCCAGCAGCGCACGACACTGGCGGCCCACCCGCAGGCAACCGTTCCGAAACGGACCTCCCCGACCACGACCCGCACTGCCGCGGCGGCCACCCCGGCGGCCGTCGTCGCCATCGACAATGAGTGGCACTGGGTGCCGCTGGCGCAACTGGACGACGCCGAGCGCTGCCGTGTCGAGACCGGCTGCAAGGGAGCCTACCGCCAGCCTCCCATGGACTGGCCGGATGCCCGCAATCCCCGCGAGCAGTCCCCTCTGAGAGCAGAAGCGGACCGCTCGGAGGCGGTGGCCGAGCGTGTCGAACTCGAAGGCAGTGTCCAGCTGACCCGTGGCGACCTGCGCATCCATGCCGACCACGCGCGCTATACCCGGGACACCGGGCTGGCACACCTGACCGGCAATGTGCGTCTCTACGAGCCCGGGCTGATGCTGCGCGGTGACGAGGCCGAAGTGGACACCCGCAGCGGCCTTGGAGAGGTTCGGCAGGCGCGAGTCCTCGACTTCGACAGCGGTGCCCGCGCCGAGGCCCGCCTGCTGCGCCGCGACAGCCCCAGCGTGATCACCCTGGAGCACGCCAGCTATACCCAGTGCACACCGGATGACGAGGTCTGGAGTCTGCGGGCGCGCCGGGTCACACTGAATGAGGAGAGCGGCCGCGGCAGTTCGCGCCACACGGTCCTGCGTCTCGGCAGGATGCCTGTGTTCTACAGCCCCTACCTGAATTTCCCGATCGATGACCGGCGCCTGACCGGCTTTCTCTGGCCCAGCATGAGCAGCAACAGCAGTGGTGGCTTCGACATCACCGCGCCGCTCTACCTGAACCTGGCCCCCAACTACGACGCCACCCTCGCACCGCGCTGGATCGCGGACCGTGGCAGCATGCTCGAGGCCGAGGTACGCCACCTGAGCCGCTTCGGACAGATCGAGCTGGCCGGGGGCTATCTGCCCGACGACAATGAAGCGGACGAAACCCGCTGGCTGGGCAGCGTGCAGCAACGCGGATCGCCCGGACGGGGCATCAGCACGCGCATCGACTACACCAAGGTCAGCGACAACGACTATTTTCGAGACCTCAACGTCGAGAGCCTGGGCGTGCGCCGCGAGGTGCATCTCAACCAGCAGGCTCTGGTCCAGCACGTCGGCAGCCAGTGGCGCTCCAGGCTGGAAGTGCAGCAATACCAGACCATCGACGACCTGGTGGGGCAGCCCTACCGCAAGCTGCCCCAGGTGACCCTGGAGCGTCGGGGCACCGAGCACAACTTCCGCCCCGACCTCACACTGCTGACGGAATACACCCATTTCGACCACGACGACGCCATCCGCAGCGGAGGCAATCGCGTCACCGGCGAACGCTATTACGCAGAGACCGGGGTCGGCTTTCCGATGCGCTGGACCTGGGGGTTCCTGCAGCCCGCAGTGCAGCTTCGCCATGTCAGCTATGACCTGGACGACCCGGTGCCCGGCAACAGTGAGCGCAGTCCCGGCACCACCCTGCCCATGTTCACACTGGACACCGGGCTGTTCTTCGAGCGAGATACCAGCATCCTCGGCCGTGCCCTGCAACAGACACTGGAGCCTCGCCTGTTCTATGTCCGCGCGGATTACGAGGACCAGAATGACCAACCCCGCTTCGACACCAGCCCGCTGACCTTTTCCTACCAGCAGCTGTTCCACCCGCGGCGTTTCAGTGGCCACGACCGGCTGGAGGACTTCAATCAGCTGTCCTTCGGCGCCACCAGCCGCTTTATTGATCCGGTATCCGGCCGCGAACTTTTCGCCGCCAGTCTGGGTCAGATTCTGTACTTCGAGGATCGCCGGGTACGCCCTGTAACGGGCCCGGAGCTGGAGCGCCTGGACCGGGTGTCCACCTCGGAGGTGGCGGGAGAGCTGCGCTGGCAGCCGACGGAGCAGATCTGGGGTACCGTCAACCTACTCTGGGATTCGCGTCGCGACTACATCAACGAGGGTGGTCTCCAGCTCAACATCGAGGGGCCGCGCAACGCACTGTATAATGTCGGCTACCGGTTCCGGCGCAGCCAGCCGGGCATCAACGCCCTGGGCGAGGATCTGAAGCAGCTGGACCTTTCCACCGTCCTCCCCGTGGGAGAGCGCTGGGCGCTGTTCGCCCGCTTCAACTACGACCTCGCGGAGAACCGGCGCCTCGAGGACCTGTTCGGCTTTCAGTATGAGGATTGCTGCTGGCTGGCCCGGGTCGCCTACCAACGGGGCATTGACGGCGAGGAGTTACTGCAGGGCGGCGAACGCGAACTGAATCGCGAACACACCGTCGTATTCGAATTCCAGCTCAAGGGGCTGGGCGGGCTGGGCTCGAGGGTCCGGAACATGCTTGAAGACAGTATCTGGGGATATCGCGACCGTGACTGATTACCTGATCAACCACCTGCGCCGAAGCCTGGGCATCAGCCTGCTGCTGCTGGCGACCAGCGCCACGGCGCAGGAGTTTTCCGCGATGGATCGCATCGTGGCCATCGTCGATGACGATGTCGTGCTCGCCAGCGAACTGCGCGAGCGCACCGAGCAAGCCATGGATGCCGTACAGCGCAGCGGCCAGAACGTACCCGTGGACCGCGTGCAGCGCGACGTTCTCGATCGGCTGATTCTGGAGAGCCTGCAATTGCAGATGGCCGAGCGTGCCGGAGTGCGCATCGGTGACTCCCAGCTCAACGAGGCCCTCGGCCGCATTGCTGCGCAGAACGGGCTCAGCCTGGAGGAG
>JBJHBY010000076.1:0-13786 GCA_050485745.1 Gammaproteobacteria bacterium
GGCATCAGTTGGCCTCCGTCCAGGGCTGAAAGGCGGGCAGAAACAGTTCCGCCACGAGCAGCGGCCTGCCCGCCAGATAGAACACCGAGCGTCGCGCCCAGAGAGGCACGGCGGTGGCTGTCGTCATCCCGGGCAGGTGACTGCCCGCTGGCAATTGCAGGAGTTCAAAGGGTTCGCGCCGGGGCTGGCCGCGGCGAAACAGGTGGGCGCCCAGAGAGCGTGCACCGAAGCGGCGCAGATGCCGGTGGCCGCCGCGCAGTGTGGCGGCGGGGAGAATGCTGCGGGCATAGACCCGGGGCATACCCTCGCAGTACAGCAGCACCTCCCGCACCAGTGTGGCACTGCGGGGAGGGAGGCCAAGACGCCGTCGCTCCTCCGGAGTCGCTGCCTGCCAGCCGTGCCGCAGCACCTCGACGTGAAACCGGCCCATGCCCTGCAGGCGGGCGGTCAGGCTGCCCTCGTCCAGCAGCCAGCGGCCAACCCGCGGCGGCGGGCGCAGGCGTTGCACCGGCTGCCAGCGTGCGGAGGGCCACAAGGCCGGTGACCGGGTATCGGGCATGGTCCTGCTCTGCTCGCGAAGAGGGCGGAAGGATGCGCGAAAGGCCTGTCAAATACAACCATTGTGCAGGCGAGCAATGCGTTGGGGTTGCCGTCCGGGGTCTGCTAGAATGCTCGCCCTGCGCCGCCGGCAGGCGGCATTCCGATTGCAATGTTATCTGCGTACGTGGTGACGACAAGACGAGGACGGAGCTGATGAGCCGGTGGGAGTGCATTGTTTGCGGCTGGGTCTATGACGAGGCCAAGGGGGACCCCGAGAACGGCGTGCCAGCCGGTACGCGCTGGGAAGATGTTCCCGAGGACTGGCTCTGCCCCGACTGCGGTGTGGGCAAGGAAGACTTCGAGCTGCTCGAGGAAGCGGCCCTGCCGGACGCGCCCCACCACGAGCAGGAAGAGCAGGTCATCGACATCGTGCGCGAGCCGCTGATCATCATCGGCACCGGCCTGGCCGGCTACAACCTGGTCAAGGAGTTCCGCAAGCACGATCAGGACACCCCGGTGATCCTGATCACCTCGGACGATGGCAGCGCCTACTCCAAGCCGATGCTGTCCACCGGCTACACCAAGGACACCGACGCGAAAGCCCTGATGCAGCAGGATGCCGGCGCCATGGCGCGCCAGCTCAAGGCCAGCGTCTGGACCATGACCCGGGTGACCGAGATCGACACCGCCAACCAGGTGGTCAAGATCGGCGACGCGCGCACCTCCATCCACTACGGCAAGCTGGTGCTGGCACTGGGTGCCGATGTCATCCGCCCGCCGCTGGAAGGCGATGGTCTGGATCTGGTGTACTCGGTCAACGACCTGCTGGACTACGACGACTTCCGCACCGCGATGAAGCAGAACAGCGTGAAGAAGGTCTGCCTCATCGGTGGTGGTCTGATCGGTTGTGAATTCACCAACGACCTGCTCAATGGCGGCTTCGAGGTGGAAACCGTGGACCCCCTCGGTTACTGCCTGCCCACCCTGCTGCCGGAGCCCGCGGGCAAGGCAGTACAGCGCGGCCTCGAGGCGCTCGGGGCGAAGTTCCACTTTGGCCCCCTGGTCACAGCGGTCAACAAAAAGCCCGAGGGGGGCCTCAGGGTCAGCCTCAACAACGGCCAGACCATCGATTGTGACCTGGTGGTCTCCGCCGTCGGCGTGCGCCCGCGCACCGACCTGGCCAAGGCTGCAGGCCTGAGCTGCAACCGCGGCATCGTGGTCAATCGTCGCCTGGAGACCAGCGCCCCCAATGTCTACGCACTGGGCGATTGTGCAGAGGTCGAGGGCCATGTACTGGTCTATGTGGCGCCGCTGATGGCAGCTGCCAGGGTGCTGGGCAAGACCCTCGCCGGTGAGCCCTCCGACGTGGTCTATCCGGCGATGCCGGTGACCATCAAGACCCCGGCCTGCCCGGTGGTGGTGAGCCCGCCGCCAAGGGATGCCCAGGGGCAGTGGCAGGTGCAGGAGGATGGCAACAATGTGGTTGCGGAGTTCCGCGACGGCGCCGGCCAGCTGCTGGGCTTTGCCCTGACCGGTGAAGGCACGAAGGAGAAGATGCGCCTGCAGAAGGAGCTGCCGCCGATTCTCTCCTGATGGTGCGCGGCCCCGGGGTCTTTACCACTCCCGGGGCCGCCGGTTACAGTGAGCGGCGCGGTGCCGGCCGTTGTCGTCGGTGCTGCCGGGTCCCCCGATCCAGTCACGATAATTCACAGCGAGGGAATCTGCATGCGCAAGCCCGATCTTGCCGCCTTCATTGCCGACAGGGCGGATCTGCCCGCGGAGAAAGCCAATCGCGTACTTTCCGCCATTCTCGACGAAATGACCAATGCCCTGAGCCGTGGCGACAATGTCGGCCTGGTTGGTTTCGGCACCTTTGAAACCCGCAAGCGGGGCGCGCGGACCGGCAAAAACCCCCAGACCGGGGAGTCGATCCAGATTGCCGCCAGCACCAGTGTTGGCTTCAAGCCTGGCAAGGCACTGAAGGACGCCCTCAACTGATTTCACGGCCGCCCGACGGGCGCAGCCCGGAGTGACGGATGACGATGCGGCTGGCCCTGCACTGGCAAATCCTGCTCGCCATTCTGCTGGCCGCCCTGGCCGGCAGCTGGAGCGGCACCGAGGGTGCATTCTTCGGTGTCAGCTTCTATGCGGTGTACGGCTTCATCGGCAAGCTGTTCCTCAACGCCCTGCTGATGATCATCGTGCCCTTGATCACGGCCTCCATCATCACCGCCGTGGCGGGCATCGGTACCGGTGAGCACCTGGGCCGGCTCGGCCTCAAGACCATCCTTTTTTATACACTGTCCAGTCTCGCGGCCATTCTGGTCGGGCTGATCCTGGTGAACCTTATCGCCCCGGGGCTGGCCAATGGCGAGCCGGTGGGTGAGCGCCTCAACCTGTCACAGGATGACGAGCAGCTGAGTTCGCTGCTGCAGCAGGTCGGTGATCACGACGCCGGGGATATCGCCGCGGTGTTCATCCGCATGATCCCCCCCAACGTGATTGCCGCCGCCGCCGAGGGGCAGATGCTGGGGCTGATTTTCTTCAGCCTGTTGTTCGGCTTTTTCATGACACGGCTACAGGGGGAGCCGGGGCGCATCCTGCTCGGTTTCTGGCAGGGCGTGTTCGATGTGATGCTGGGGATGACGATGCTGGTGATGCGCTTTGCGCCCATCGGCGTGTTTGGCCTGGTGGCACAGACGGTGGCCGCCACCGGTTTTGCCGCATTCCAGCCCCTGCTGTGGTTTTTCCTGACGACCGCCCTGGCCCTGCTGCTGCATGCGTTCGTGGTCCTGCCCCTGGCGCTGCGCTGGGTCGGGAGGGTGCGACCTGGTGCGCACATCAAGGCGATGTCCCCGGCCATCCTGACGGCTTTTTCCACCGCCTCCAGTGCAGCGACGCTGCCGCTGACCCTGGAGTGTGTGGAAAAAAATGCCGGCGTCTCCAACCGGACCACGGGTTTCGTACTGCCCCTCGGCGCCACCATCAACATGGATGGCACGGCGCTGTATGAATGTGTGGCGGCGATCTTCATCGCCCAGGCCTATGGCCTGGACCTCACCCTTGGCCAGCAGTTCCTGATCGTGGTGGTGGCCCTGTTGACCTCGATCGGCGTCGCCGGCATACCCGCGGCGAGCCTGGTGGCGATCGCCATCATCCTCACCACCATCGGCTTGCCCCTCGAGGGCCTGGGCCTGTTGCTGGTGACAGACCGTATCCTCGACATGATGCGCACCGCGGTGAACATATTCAGTGATTCCTGTGGTGCCGTGATCATCGCCCGCAGTGAGGGCGAGGCCACCCGGATCGGGGTCTGATGATGACGCGGCCATCGACGCTGCTGGCGTACCCGCAACCCGCGGTTCTGTTGTTGCTCCTGTTGCTGTTGCCTCCGCCTGCACTGGCAGGGACTGCGGCGCTATTGCAGCAACTGGGCGTGGTCGATGCGCTGGAGGGCTTTCCCACTGTGCTGGAGCTGGCGGCGGCAGCTCGCAACGAAGAATCGCGTCCCCCCGGCCCGGTTACTGTGGACGCCTTGTTGCAGCGTGTGGTGGCGCGGGTCGAGTCGGAGGTCGCCGGTGATCAGCGTGAAGCGGCTGCCGCCCTGCTGTCCTCACCGTTGGCACGACGGGCGCGGGGGCGAGTGGAGGCAGCGGCCGGGCCGGATCAGTTCCAGCGTGTCGCTTCCTATCGGGAGCAGCTGCGTGCGCGGCCACCCCTGCCAGTGCGGCGCGAGCTGTTGCAGCAACTGGTGGTGGCGAGTCGTTCCGCGGAGCTGGCCGCGGCGCTGCAGGGGCTGGCTGAAGCCTTGCTCGATCCAGGGGTGGAACAGACGCCGGGGGTTCTCGCCGCGCGTCAGGCTGCGCGCAGTAATGCCATGCAGCCGGTGCTCGAGGATTACTACCTGTACGTGTATCGCCATCTGCGCAACGAAGAGCTGCGCCAGTACCATGCGCTGCTGCGTGAGGCGCCGGTGCAGGCGGTGCTGGCGGCCGCCCTTCAGGCCCTGACCGAGCCCGACCGGGCTGCGGGTCCCTGAGGGCTTGCCGGCCGTTGCCGGCCGGGTCAGCGCGGTTTCGGGGTGCGCCTCACGCCGCCATGCCGGCGGCGATATGGCGCAGTTCGTTTCCCGCCTGTACCACATGGTCAATGGCTGCCGCGGCGCGCTCCGGCTCAATGCCAAGCCGCTGCCAGACCTGTGTCGGCACCGGCTCCAGGGGCGCGTTGCCGATGCCGCGCTCGCGCAGCAGTCGCAGGGTGGCGTAGATGAGCAGGGCGTAGTGGGCATCCGGGCCATCGTAGTCCGGGTTGTTCTGGTGGCGCAGGGCAATGCTCACGGTATCCGGCATGCTCCACAGGCGCATCAGCCAGGCGGCCATCTGCTCCCGGGTGACCCCCAGCAGGTGGCGCTCGATGTGTCCGTGCGGTACCCGCGGATTGGCCTCCTGCATGCGGCAATAGCGCTCAAAGTGGGGCGGAAACACCTCGGCCAGCAACAGATAGCCGAAGTTGTGCAGCAGGCCACCCAGATAGGCCAGGCCGATGGTGGGGCGCTCCTTCGGCGGGATCGTACCCACCAGTGCCTCGACGCCGGTAGCGGCATAGACCGCCTGTTGCCAGTAGGGTGTGAAGCCCCGGGGGGCCTCTCGGGGCAGCTGCAACGTGCGTCCCAGGGACAGGCCCAGGGCGAGGTTCAGCACCAGGTCGAAGCCCAGTACCCGCACGATGGCATCGTGGACTGATTTGATGCGTCCAGGTGCCGCGTAATACGGGGAGGCCGCCCAGCTCACCACCTGGGCGGCGAGTGACGGGTCCGACTCGACGATGTCGCTCAGGTCCTTGATGTCGGCATAGGGGTCGACACGCAGCTTGATGATGCGCTGCGCGGTCTCCGGCAGGGGCGGCAGCTCCAGGGTTTCCTCCAGGCGCTGGCGCACCCGCAGCTGGGTGAAGCTGGCTACTGCCCGGGTGATGTCGGCCGTGTCCTCGGCCTGGTCGCAGCTGGCCTTCTCCAGAGTGGCAAGAGGGACGCTCACCGGAGCCACCACGGCACTGTCGGTGAGCTGGCGGAAGTCCTCCGCGGACATGCGGATGAAACTGTCGTCGCCGGTCGCGAGCAGCAGCTCCGGCTGCTCCAGCAAAATCGAATCGACCAGGGTGGGCATGTCGAAGATGGGCAAGCCGGGAAGATCTTTCAGCCCGCGCTGTGTGATCAGGCGATGGCAGACCTCGGGGCAGAGTGCCCGCCACTGCCCGCCAAAGCGCGCGGTGACCCGCTCCAGGTCGATGAGGCTGTTGGTGCCACTGAGGACCTGCAGGCGTTCCTCGCCCTGCTTGAGCAGGGTGGTGCGAACCACGGGGATGGGGCCCGAGGCGGTGCCGGGAGGAAAGTCGAGCAGATGGAAGGCAATGGGACGCTTGCGCAGAAATGCGTCCACAGTGGCGGGGATGGGCATGGTGTTCTCCTGAATCGCGGTTCCCTGGCCCCCGGCGGGTACTCGGCAGCCCTGCTTCACGGCCGGTTGCATGGCGGGCCCGGCGCTGGCCGGCGGGGTATTTCCCTATAGTCTAGACGCCTTGACGCGGACTGGTACCCGGTAATGCGCCGACTGGTTCACAGCCCGTACTTGTCATGCATTTGTTCATGCCCCGGGGTTCAGACGCGGGCGTAGCGCTCCCCGGCGGGCAGCCAGCGCCGGATCAGGGCACTGGCATGTGCGGGATTCCGCTGCAGGAAAGGCTGTGCATGGGCGCGGACCGCGTCCAGCAGAGCGGCATCCCGGGCCAGGTCGGCAATCCGCATCTGCAGCAGGCCAGTCTGGCGTGTACCGAGCAGCTCCCCGGGGCCGCGCAGGGCGAGGTCGCGCTCGGCAATGACGAACCCGTCCGTGCTCTCGCGCATCACCTGCAGGCGCTCCCGGCCGAGGCGGGACAGTGGCTTCTGGTAGAGCAGCAGGCAGTGGCTGGCGGCGTGGCCGCGACCGACCCGGCCGCGCAACTGGTGCAGCTGAGCCAGTCCCAGGCGCTCTGCATTCTCGATCACCATCAGGCTGGCATTGGCGACGTCGACGCCGACCTCGATCACCGTGGTTGCCACCAGCAGATGCAGCTCGCCGGCCTTGAAGGCCGCCATGGTTGCGGCCTTCTCCGGGCTTTTCAGGCGCCCGTGCAGCAGGCCGATGCGCAGCTCCGGCAGTTGTGCGCTGAGCTCTGTCCAGGTGGCTTCCGCTGCCTGGGCTTCCAGGGCTTCGGATTCCTCGATCAGCGTACACACCCAGTACGCCTGGCGGCCGCCGTGGCAGGCCTCGCGCACCCGGGTGATCACGGCCTCGCGCCGTTCATTGGCGATGACTGCGGTGCTCACCGGCACGCGCCCGGGTGGGAGTTCGTCGATGACCGAGGTGTCGAGGTCGGCGTAGGCGCTCATTGCCAGGGTGCGGGGAATCGGGGTCGCGGTCATGGTCAGCTGGTGAGGAACGCCTGCTGCCTTCTCGCTCAGGGCGAGACGCTGGTGGACCCCGAAGCGGTGCTGCTCGTCGACGATGACCAGGCCAAGACGGGCGAAACGCACTTGATCCTGAAACAGGGCGTGGGTGCCGATGGCGACGGCGACTTCCCCTGCGGCAATGCTCGCCAGCGCTTCACGGCGCTCCCGGGCTTTGCTGCGACCGCTGAGCCAGGCGATTTTCACACCCAGGGGGTCAAGCCAGCTGAGGAAGTTGTGCAGGTGCTGCTCCGCCAGCAGTTCGGTAGGCGCCATCAGGGCTACCTGGTAATCACTGGCGACCGCGCGCAGTGCGGCCAGCGCGGCAACCACCGTTTTGCCGGCGCCGACATCCCCCTGCAGCAGGCGCAGCATGGGTTGTGGCTGGCGCAGATCGGCGTCGATTTCGGCAGCGACCCGGCGCTGGGCGCCGGTCAGCGGGAAGGGCAGTTGTTGCAGCAGACGCTGTTGCAGGGTGTCCGGGCCGCCCAGCACCGGTGCGCCGAGACGGCGTGTCTCGGCGCGCAGGCGTAGCAGGCTCAACTGATGGGCGAGGAGTTCCTCGAAAGCCAGGCGTTGCTGTGCCGGGTGGCGGCCGTCCGCCAGGGCCACGGGTGGTGTCGAGGCCGGCGGTGCGTGCAACAGGCGCAGGGCTGCCGCCAGGCCGATGCCGCCGCCGGGCAGCTGCGGGCCCGGGGGCAGGTAGTCCGGCAGGCTGTCTTCGTCCAGCAGGTCCAGCGCTGCTGCAGACAGGCGCCGCCACTGGGCCTGGCCGATGCCCTCGGTACTGGGATAGACCGGGGTCAGGGTCTGTTCCAGCCCGGCTTCCGCGTCACCCTGCGGGTCGCGCAGGCGGTATTCGGGGTGGATCAGCTCCAGCCCCGAGGGGCCCCGCCGCGCCTCGCCGTAACAGCGCAGTCGCACGCCGGTTTGCAGCTGGTTGCGCTGGGCCTGGCTGAAGTGAAAGAAGCGCAGGGTGATGGTGCCGCTGCCGTCCTGCAACCTGCACACGAGGCTGCGGCGGCGCCCGAAAACCACGTCGGCCACCCGCACTTCGCCCTCGATGACGGCATCCTGCCCCGGCTGCAGCGCCGCGATGGGCACAACCCGGGTGCGGTCCTGGTAGCGCAGGGGCAGGCGGAACAGCACGACCTGCACGCTGTGACTCTCCAGCCCGGCCAGACGCGTGGCCAGCTGCGGGCCGACGCCGCGCAGGCGGGTGGCCGGCAGTTCGGCGAGATTCGCCGTCACGCCCTCGTCTGGGCGGGCGGGCACTGGCGGATCGCCTGGCTGAGAATGTCGATGGCCTGGTGCCGCGGAAAGCTGGCGCGCCAGGCCAGGGCCACGGTGCGCATGGGCTGTGGATCCTGGAATGGCCGCGTTACCAGAACGCCCTCACCGTAGGGAGCAACCTGGGCCGCCGACAGGGGCAATACGGAGATGCCGAGTCCGGAGGCGACCATATGCTTCAGCGTCTCCAGAGAGCTGCCCTCGACCACCGAGCGCAGGCGCTCGTCGGTGTTGCTCATGCCGCGTTTCAATCCCGGACAGGCGTCCAGCACCTGGTCGCGAAAGCAGTGGCCCTCGCCGAGCAGGAGCACGGTTTCCTTCTCCAGTTGCCGGGGGCTGATCGTCTCGCAGGCGGCAAGGGGGTGATTCCCCGGCATCAGCACCACGAAGGGCTCGTCGTACAGTGACTGGGTGACGACATCGGACTCGGTGAAGGGCAGTGCGATGATGATGGCGTCGAGGTCCCCCGCGCGCAGTTTTTCACGCAGGATGGCGGTGAAGCTCTCTTCGATATAGAGCGGCATACTGGGTGCACAGCGCTGCAGGGCCGGCACGAAGCAGGGGAACAGATAGGGCCCCACGGTGAAGATCGCTCCCACGGCGAGGCGGCTGCCGAGGGGATCCTTGCCCTGGTCGGCGAGCTCGCGGATCTGTGCCGCCTGCTCCAGTACCAGCTGCGCCTGCTCAATGATGCGCTGCCCGGTGGGTGTGGGGCGGACCTGATTGCGGGAGCGTTCGAACAGGTTGACGTCCAGCTCCTCCTCGAGCTTCTTCACGGCGATGCTCAGGGTGGGTTGGCTGACATGGCATTTTTCGGCGGCTTTGCCGAAGTGGCCGGTCTGGTAGAGGGCCACGATATAGCGCAGTTCGGTCAGGGTCATGGCTGGCGCGTGGGTCTCTGTTATTGATAATGTCTATGCAATTATCAATCAAATGTGTGCGGGGTCAATCGAATTATGCCGAATGTCCTGGTGGTGGGCTGTGGTGATCTCGGCCAGTACCTGGCAACCTGTCTGCCCGCGGATCGCTGGCGCTTGCTCGGTGCGCGCCGCAACCCGGAGTGTCTGCCACCCGGGATTCAGCGGGTGCCCCTCGATGTCACCTCCGCGGCCTCGGTGGCTTCCCTGCAGGAGCTCGAATTCGAGCATGTGGTGGTGACGCTGACACCCGCCGGTCGTTCCGAGGCGGGGTATCGCGAGGTCTTTGATATCGGCCTGGGTCACCTGCTGGACGTGCTGGCGGCGCGGCCACCCCGCAGCCTGTTGTTTGTCTCCAGTACCGCGGTGTATCACCAGGACGATGGCAGCTGGGTGGACGAGAGCAGCCTGACGCGGCCCCGACGCTACAACGGGCAAGTCCTGCTGCAGGCCGAACAGCGCCTCGAGGGCTGGCCGGGTGCCGTGATCCTGCGCCCTGGCGGCATCTATGGCCCGGGGCGCGGCGCCCTGCTGCGCCGTGTCGCCCGTGGCGAGATCGCCCCGGCACAACCCCTGCGCTACACCAACCGTATTCATCGTGATGATCTGTCGGGTTTCATGGCGCACCTGCTGCACCATGCCGAAGCCGGCACGGCGCTTGAACCCTGCTATTGCGTGGTCGACAGCGATCCGGCACCGGCGCATGAGGTCGAGACGTGGCTGGCGAAGCGCCTGGGCGTTACGCCGTCGGCCATCTCATCGGGCACATCGGATCCTGTGCGCGGAGCCAACAAACGGGTCAGCAACCGGCGCCTGCTGCACACTGGCTATGTGCTGCGCTACCCGGGCTACCGCCAGGGGTATGCGGCATTGCTGGAGCAGGGCTCTGGCCAGGCCGTCGGATCGACGTGCCCGGAATGAAGGGCCGGGATCCCTTGTCGGTCCCGTGCAAAGCGCGAATAATGCGACAGGTACACGGTGTCGCGGCGCCGATCAATGAATAGCGAAGGGAGTGAGCGATGAAGTCTGTGGCTGCGGGGCGCTGGGCCCTGGTTCTGTTCATGCTGGCCTGGTTGCTGCCGGCACAAGCCGAACCACGCACCATGCAGGGCATGCTCGCTGCGGGCGAGCTGCGCATCGGCGTCTCGCTGTATGCGCCCTGGGCGATGCGGACGGGCAATGGCGAGCTGGCGGGTTCCGAGGTGGACATGGGGCGCCGCCTTGCCGAGGACATGGGGCTGAAGGCTGTGTTCCGCCCCTATGACTGGGATGCGTTGATCGACGCCCTGGTCGGCGGCGAAGTGGATGTCATCATCGCAGGCATGTCGGTGACCCCGCAGCGTGCTCTCAAGGTCGCCTTCAGCCGTCCCTATGCCAGCTCCGGCGTCAGTATCGCCACCAATACACGTCTGACCGGCGAGTTTCGCAGCCTTGGCGACCTCAATCAGGACGATGTGGCGATTGCAGTGATCGAGGGCACCCTGTCCGCCGACCTGGCGCGACGGGTGTTCGATCGTGCCGCGATCAAGTCGTTCCGGGACGAGGAGCGTGTCGAGCGCGCCCTGCTGGAGGGCCTGGTCCACGCCTATGTGCGCTCGGAGCCGGTGCCACGCTTTCTGGCATTGCGCCATCCGGAGGTGATTGATGTGCCGCTGGGTCAGCCGTTGATGTCCAGCCGCGAAGCGTTTGCGGTGCGCAAGGGTGACCCGGATTGGGTCAACTTCCTCGATGCCTGGATCGTGGCGCGGGAGGACGACGCCTGGATTGCGAGCACGCGACGCTACTGGTTCGACAGCCTCGACTGGCGCGAGGAGGTGGCGCAATGAGATCCCGTGATGTTGTGCGCCCGGGCCTGATGGCCCTGGCGTTGCTGCTGCCCCAGGCGCTGCTGGCGCAGCCCGGAGCGGATTCGCGCCAGCTCGACGGCGACGCCTACCGAACCGAGCTGGAGGAAATCATCGTGCGCGGCGCGGCACCACGCTGGACCGGGCCGGACGAAGAGATGCGCACCGATACACGCTTCCGCCTGCCAGAGCACACCAGCCCGCCGCCCCTGCAGCTGTTCCCCGCCTATGACAAGGAGGAGCACGAGCAGTACAGGAGCGTGCGCGACCGCAAGGGCGAGACACCGGAAATCAGGCTGTTCGAGCTGCAGTTCTAGCGGTGAACTCCGCTGCCTGTCAGATAACGAGAATGGCCTCGACCTCGATGCTGGCGCCGCGCGGCAGCGCCGCAACCTGTACGCAGGCGCGGGCGGGGTAGGGCTCCCGAAAGAACTGCTTCATCACCTCGTTGACGGCACCGAAGTCGCCAAGGTCGGTGAGGGAGATGTTGATCTTCACCGCATCCCCGAGGTCGCCACCGGCTGCCTGGGCCACTGCCGCCAGATTGCTGAATACCTGGGTGGCCTGGACCTCGATGCCGCCCTCGACCAGCTCCATGCTCTCCGGATGCAGCGGGATCTGGCCGGAAAGGTAGACGGTGTTGCCGGCCTTGACCGCCTGTGAATAGGGTCCGATGGCCGCCGGGGCCTTGCTGGTGGAAATAATGGCCTTGTTGTTCACCTGCTGCTCCCTTCTGTGCAGGGCGCCGTCAGTGCCTGACCCGGATGACCCGGGTTACGGCCTTGATGGTGCGGATGCGTTTCATGATGCGGGCGAGGTGCACCCGGTTGTGGACGCCGATGATCAGGTTGACCGCGCTGACGCGGGGGTCCTCATCCTCGACGGCAATCTTCTTGATGCTGGCCTCGCCGCTGGTGATGCGTGTGGCGAGCACGGCGATGATACCGCGGGAGCGCTCCAGTTCCACCCGCAGCTCGACACTGAATTCGCCCTCGACGTTGTCGGCCCAGCGCAGCGCCATGGTGCGCTCGGGCTTGTCGCGGAAGTCGGCGCTGTTGTGGCAGGACTCGGTGTGCACCACCATGCCCTTCTCGGCGCTGATATGGCCGACGATCGGGTCACCGGGCATTGGGTAGCAGCAGCGCGCGAAGTGCAGCAGAAAGCCCTCGGTGCCGCGGATGACCAGCGGGTCACGGCTGCCGTTGCCGGCGCCGGCAGTGGTGTCATCAAGGGCCAGCAGTTGTCGTGCAACGATGGTCGCGACGCGATTGCCGAGGCCGATCTCCTCCAGTACGCGGTCAAGATCATCGTAGCCGGTTTCAGCAAGCAGGCGTCGGGTCTGGCTTTCCGCAATCTGTTCGAGACTGCTGTCGAGCCCGGCCAGTGCCTTCTCCAGCAGGCGCCGCCCCAGCGCGGTGGCATCTGCGCGGCGACGGTTCTTCAGGGTGTGGCGAATATGGGTGCGGGCCCTGGCGGTGACCACGAAGTTGAGCCAGGCCGGGTTGGGCTGCGCCCCTGAGGAGGTGATGATGTCGACGGTCTGGCCGCTCTGCAGGGTTTCCGAGAGCGGCGCCAGGCGCCGGTTGATGCGGCAGGCCACACAGTTGTTGCCGATGTCGGTGTGCACCGCGTAGGCGAAGTCCACGGGCGTCGAACCCGAAGGCAATTCAAGAATGTCGCCTCGCGGAGTGAACACGTAGATCTCATCCGGGAACAGATCGATCTTGACGTTCTCGATGAACTCGAGGGAATCACCGGCGCGCTGCTGCATCTCCAGCAGCCCCTGGACCCAGCGCCTGGCACGGGCGTGGCTGCTGTTGTCGAGTCCGTTGCCGTTGCTCTTGTACAGCCAGTGGGCGGCGATACCATAGTTGGCCATCTCTTCCATCTCCTCGGTACGGATCTGGATTTCGATGGGCACACCGTGCATGCCGAACAGGCCGGTGTGCAGGGATTGATAGCCATTCGACTTGGGAATGGCGATGTAGTCCTTGAACTGGCCGGGGACCGGCTTGTACAGGCTGTGCACACAGCCCAGCACCCGGTAGCAGGTATCCACGCTGTCGACGATGATGCGGAAGGCGTAGAGATCCATGATCTCCGAGAACGACTTGCGCTTGCTCTTCATCTTGCGATAGATGCTGTACAGGTGCTTCTCGCGGCCGATCACCCGCGCCTGGTGGCCCTCCTGTTCCAGGCAGTGTTCCAGCGCGGCCTTGATCCTTTCCACCAGTTCGTGGCGGTTGCCCCGGGCGGCCTTGACCGCTGCGCGGATGCGCCGCGCACGCATCGGGTACATGGCCGCGAAGCCCAGGTCCTCGAACTCCACACGGACATTGTGCATGCCCAGGCGCTGGGCGATGGGGGCGTAGATTTCCAGCGTTTCGCGGGCGATGCGGCGGCGCTTCTCGGGTTTGAGTACGCCGAGGGTGCGCATGTTGTGCAGGCGGTCCGCCAGCTTGACCAGGATGACGCGGATGTCCTTCGCCATCGCCAGCGCCATCTTCTGGAAATTCTCGGCCTGGGCCTCGGCGCGGGACTGGAACTCGATCTGGGTCAATTTGCTGACCCCGTCCACGAGCTCTGCGACGGCTTCGCCGAACTGCTCGCCGAGTGCCTGCTTGGCGATGCCCGTGTCTTCGATCACATCGTGCAGCATGGCGGCCATCAGGCTCTGATGGTCCATGTGCATTTCAGCAAGGATGCCGGCG
>JBJHBY010000077.1:0-13774 GCA_050485745.1 Gammaproteobacteria bacterium
CCTCAGGGCCGGGACGACGCGCGGGTCAGCGGAGGTAGTAGCCGCTGACTCTCCAGTGGCCGTCTTCCAGTCGCGGGGTGATGGTTTCGACCACGCCCTTGCTGTTTTCGAAATCGGTCTGGTAGATCAGCACCACGTAGCGGCCATCCGGCGCGCCTGGCAGGGACGTTGCCTCCTGCGCGCTGGTCAGCTGCCGCTGCACCACGGCTCCGAAATCCTTGCGCGCCTGCCCGATCACGTCGGCGAGTGCCTGCGGGTTCATGGCTTCCTGCAGGAGCGCCGACGACGTGCGCCAGGCCTGTGGCATATCGCCCCGGTCGACCGCTCCCAGCCAGGCCAGCGCTGCCGCCTCCGCCAGTTGTGTTTCTGGCGCGAGTGGCCGCGCTGAATCGGCGGAAAGCTGCAGGCTGACAAGGGCTAACAGCAATGCGCAGCCGAGGGCGGTGATGGCTTGGGGTTTCACGATAGTTCCTTTTTCAATCACGGACGTGTCTCCACCATAAATTCTGGCTCGGGCATCTGCAATTATCGCAAGGGCGTCACGTACTGCCTTCTGGCCGGGTAGCAATGGATGAGAGATCTGTCGCCCTGTCTATCGCTGGCCCGGCCAGCACCTTGCGCTCGGAATAGCGATCCGTGAGGGCGCCGGCGTGGGGTCGCAGCAGCAGGGTGAAGCGAACCAGCTCTTCCATGACATCGACAATGCGGTCGTAATAGGCCGAGGGCCGCATGCGTCCGTCGGCATCGAATTCCTGAAACGCTTTGGGCACGCTGGACTGGTTGGGAATAGTGAACATGCGCATCCAGCGACCCAGCAGTCGGAGGGTGTTGACGGCGTTGAAGGACTGCGAGCCACCGCTGACCTGCATCACCGCCAGTGTCCGCCCCTGGGTGGGACGCAGACCACCCATCTCCAGTGGCAGATGATCGATTTGCGCTTTCATGACAGCCGTGATTGCCCCATGTCGCTCCGGGCTGCACCAGACCTGCCCCTCGGACCACAGCGCCATCTCCCGAAGCTCGCGAATTGCGGGGTGGTTGTCGTCTGTCACCTGGTCGGGTAATGGCAAGTCGCTGGGGTCGAAGATGCGAGGCTCCGCACCCATAAAACGCAGCAGGCGTGCCGCTTCCTCCACCGCGAAGCGGGAGTAGGAGCGTGGCCGCAACGAGCCATACAGCAACAGGATTCGGGGAGAGTGCGCCAGGGTGACGCTCAAACCTTCAGCCAAACGGGTTTGAATGAAGCGGTGGTCAAGCGCGGGCAGGGCATCGGGGTCAGGTAGTGTGCGTAGCCTCATGGTGGTGCCTCATCAGTTGCTGGTGCCAAGTGAGAATGCCTGGAGTCAAGAGTCCCGGTGCGGCGGAAATAATGAGCGCACCGCCGCTATGCCGGTCGATGCATCGCCTCGAGGGCCAGGACCGTTTTCCGGCGGTGATTCATGAGCGTCCTGCGTCTGGTTTGGCGGTGCCATTGCGGGGAGGATGGCGGCGGTCTGGCTTCCCAGGCCTCCGCCATGGAGGCCTCCACCATCAATGCATCGACCAGCGAGGTATATGGGTAAAAGAATACCCATGCTCAGCTTCCATGCCCGGCAGCGTGTTGTGTGGCCCGTTTGCTGGCGACAATACAGTCAGTCGCCTCCAGCCAGGCGTCGACTGCTACCTGGAATGCCTCTCGGCCCTTGTCCGTCAGTGCATAGACCTTGCGCGCGCGCCCTTGGACCACTTCGGTGGTGGAGGAGAGGTAGCCGCCCGCTTCGAATTCGTTGAGAACCGGATACACCGTACCCTCGGAGGGGCTGCAGCAGCCGTTGGTGCTCTTCTCGACGGCTTGTACGACCTCATAGCCGTGCATGGGCTGACGGTGCAGCACGCTGAGTACAAAAAATTTGGACAGCGACATCTTGATCGTGCCGCGCCAATAGCTGGCGTCACTGTAGTCTGGTACCTGCCGGCCCCTGGGTTGTGGGTTGTTGCGTATTGTATTCATGGTTGACGATTCTATGCCTCGATGATCGAGGTGTAAAGAGCGCTGGTTGATGATTTCCCGGTCGGACAGGTTCGACTGGTTAGCCCGTCAAAGGCTTTCCTGAGCCCGGGGTCGAGGAGGCTCCATCTACACCTCGATCGTGCCTTCCATGTACTTCACCGCGGAGCCGGAAATGCGTACCCGGTCGCCCGCCAGTTCGCACTGCAGATTGCCACCGCGCCGGGAGAGCTGCCTGGCGCTCAGCCGGGTTTTGCCCAGGCGAGCGGACCAGTAGGGGATGAGCTGGGTATAGGCGGAGCCGGTGACCGGATCCTCCGGGATACCGTACTTCGGGGCGAAGAACCGCACTACAAAATCCCGGGTGGAGGAGGGCGCGGTGACGATGACGCCGCGCAGATCGAGCTGCCGCAGATCAGCGTGGTCCGGCTCGATGGCGGCCAGTGCCTGCTCGCTGTCGAGCACCGCGAGATAGTCCTCGTTGCGATGGCAGGCCAGGGGCGTGATCCCCAGACCCCTGATCAGCGCGGCGGGCGCTTCACAGGGCTGTGGCGCCTGGGTGGGGAAATCCAGCGTCAGCGACTCCCCGGAGCGGGACACCGACAACTTGCCGGACAGGGAATCGAACACCACCCGCTCCTGCCGATAACCCAGGCAGCGGAACAGAACAAAGGCAGCCGCCAGGGTGGCATGGCCACAGAGCCTGACCTCGTTGCCGGGCGTGAACCAGCGGATGTGAAACTGGTTGTTGTGTGGCACGAAGAAGGCCGTCTCGGCCAGGTTGTTCTCCTCGGCGATGGCCTGCATCGTGGCCTCCGGCAGCCACTCTTGCAGCGGTACAACCGCGGCGGGGTTGCCTTCAAAGGGCTTCTCGGCGAAGGCATCGATCTGGTAGAGGGGGAGTTTCATTACTTTACATCGTCGTCGTCGAGGGTTCGGCAAACAGCAATCTGATGTGGTTGCGATACTGGCGGATCATCCGGGGTAGCGCCAGTTTATCCCGCAGTACACGGGACAGGATAATCCCGCCTTCGATGGTCGAGGTGAGATAGTCGGCCAGTTCATCCAGGTCCACCGCCATGCGGGGAGGGTGAGCGACCGCCGCCCGTTCGATCAGACGACGAAAGAAGCCGCGCCAGCGCAACATGCTCTCGGAAATCATGGTCCTGGCCGTCTCGTCGATTTGTGGGCTCTCGTAGGTGAGCGCGGCCACCAGGCAGCCCGGGTGCAAGTCCTCCAGCGACTCCATGGTCTCGGCCAGCAGGTTCAGGAAGATCAGCAACTGCTGCAGCGGGTCTTCGCTCAGGGCTTCGGCCCGTTCCACCAGGGACGTGAAGAGCCGTTCGTCCTCTTCCACGTAGCGCTCGATCAGCGCCCTGGCCAATTCGGCCTTGCCGGGAAAGTGATAGAAAAAGCCACCCTTGGTGATAAAGGCCTTCTCGATGATGTCTTCAATCGAGGTGGCGGTAAAACCCTTGCGCAGGATGATGGCCTCGGCCACCTCAAGAATTCTGTCGCGTCTGTCTTCACCGCGCGGTGTTTTCATGCGGGTCGCTTTCCTGTCGACTGTACCGCCGGTACAGCAAACCGGCGCCGTCGTATCCATCACCCGTAAACGCTCCTTGAATCTTCGCGCATCCTGTTGATTACAGGGCTGTTTGATGCGGCGTTCGATTCTCACCACCGGTCCACTGTGCTAGCCGGCTCCCGGGATTAAAGTACTGCCTGAGTGCGCGGTCAATCCCGAATCGGATCCGCGGTATCACAACGCCGAGTGGAGGCCATCATGAACACCGCAACCCACCCATTGAGCCACGGGCTGCAACACAGCCACTTTCTTACCGATGGCGGTATGGAGACCGACCTGGTCTTCAATCGGGGCATCGACCTGCCGTGCTTTGCGTCGTTCGATCTGCTGTCCACTGCATGGGGGCGGGCAACCCTGGTGGACTACTATTGCGCCTATCTCGATCTGGCGGTGAAGTACAACACGGGATTCATCCTTGAAACCCCCACCTGGCGGGCCAATCGTGACTGGGGTGACAAGCTCGGTTACAGCGGGGACGACCTTGTCCGCACTAACCGGGAGGCTATCGCCCTGATGAAGCGCATTCGCAGTGAGCACCGGCAAAGCGCCCATCTGCCGGTGCTGGTGAGTGGCAATATTGGCCCGCGGGGAGACGGCTACCAGGTGACCCGGGCGATGAGTGTGCAAGAGGCGCGGCAGTACCATGGCGAGCAGTTGGCTGCCTTCGCTGAAGCTGCCCCGGACATGATCAGCGCCTTTACCCTGAACTATCTGGAAGAGGCCTTGGGCATTGCGCTGGCGGCCAGGGATCTCGCGCTGCCGGCGGTGATTTCCTTCACCCTGGAAACCGACGGTCGCCTGCCGAGTGGCCAGGCACTTGGCGATGCGATTAACGACCTTGATGGACACAGTGGCGGCTACCCGCTGTATTACATGATCAACTGCGCTCACCCGAGTCACTTCGAGTCGCAATTGGTCACCGATGCCCCTTGGCGGGGCAGAATCGGTGGCATTCGCGGCAACGCCTCAAAGTGCAGCCACGCGGAGCTGGACGAAGCCGTTGTGCTGGATGACGGCGACCCGCTGGAGCTGGGCCAGGATTATCGCCGGCTGCAGCGAATGCTGCCCAACCTGAAAGTGTATGGTGGTTGCTGTGGTACCGATCTGCGTCATGTGGCGAGTATTGCGGAGCTTTGTCTTGGGCGTTAGCGGGGAGGCCTCCCACTAGTCAACCATAAGCTGTCGTGGCCCAATCAAAAAACCCGGCGCTAGGCCGGGTTCCTTGATTTGGCGGTGAGGGAGGGATGGATTCGGCGCTCTGCGCCTCACCCCTTCGGGGCGCCGTCGCTGCGCTCTGGCGTCGTCTCCGCCCGCTGTGCGGGCTCCGGCTCGAACCCTGACGAGGTTTCTCACCCGCCCTCACGACAAAATCAAAAAACCCGGCGCATGGCCGGGTCCCTTGATTTGGCGGTGAGGGAGGGATTCGAACCCTCGGTACGCTATTAACGCACACACACTTTCCAGGCGTGCTCCTTCAACCACTCGGACACCTCACCAGAGAAAAATATCGCCGGGTCGCGAAGGGCCGCTAATGTAACGGAGACGCCCGCGCTTGGCAACTCAAATCCGGTGCCTGGTGGCATTCCCCGTCGTCGTTCCGGCATGTGCCACCGGGGGCGAGAGCGAGGCAGGGCGGCGAGTGGTTCACCCGCCTGTACCCCTATGGGAAGTCGGTGGCGACGGGTGTGGGTGGCGATTGACCGGTGCGAGGGCTTCTGGTTGTCTGGGGTGTCAGTGAATTGGCGATAACGATAACCGCAACCCGAGGTGAACCATGACCGAGCGCGTCCATGGTATCTGCCGCTCCTGCGCGGCGATGTGTCCCATTGTGGTGGATGTGGAGGATGGCCGTCCGGTCAATATCCTCGGCAACAAGGATAACCCCGTCTACCACGGCTATTCCTGCATCAAGGGGCGGGAGATGGCCTCGCAGATCTACGGGCCGGACCGGCTGCTGGTCAGCCAGAAACGCATGCCCGATGGCAGCTTCCAGGCCATCAGCAGCGAGCAGGCCATGGACGAGGTGGCGGAGAAGCTGCGCGCCATCATCGAGCGCTACGGCCCGCGGGCTGTGGCGACCTATGCCGGCACCTTTATCTTTACCTATCCCGCCACCCAGCCGGTGTCCACCGCCTGGATGAAGGCAATCGGCTCGCCGATGATGTTCACCTCGGCCACCATTGATCAGCCGGGCAAGCCCATCGCCACGGCACTGCACGGTATGTGGAATGCCGGGCCGCATGTGTTCGACGATGCGGACACCTGGCTGCTGGTGGGGATCAATCCGATCGTCGCCAAGTCCGGCGGCGTGCCGAACCAGAATCCGGCCAAGCGCCTGAAGGATGCTGCGGCGCGGGGCATGGAGGTGATCGTGATCGACCCGCGCCGTACCGAGTGCGCACGGCACGCCGCGCACTTCCTGCAGCCGCGCCCGGGGGAGGACCCGACGGTGCTGGCCGGGATGATCCGGGTGATCATCGACGAGGGGCTGGTCGACCGGGCGTTCATCGATGCCGAGGTGCAGGGTTTCGACGCGCTGCGGCAGGCGGTGCAGCCGTTCACGCCGGAGTATGTGGAGCGCCGTGCCGGGGTGCCGGCGGCGGACCTGGTGGCCGCGGCGCGGGCCTTTGGTCGTGCGCGGCGCGGTGGGGCGACGGCGGGCACGGGGCCGAACATGGCGCCCCGGGGCAATCTCACCGAATACCTGCTGCTGGCGATGATGAGTCTCTGTGGGCGCTGGATGAAAGAGGGCGAGCTGCTGCCCAATCCCGGCGTGCTGGGGCCGACGGTCGAGTACCGCGCCCAGGCCACGCCGCCCTGGCCGGCCTGGGGCTTTGGCGAAAAGTTGCGGGTGCGCGGCTTCACGGATACTGCCATCGGCCTGCCCACCTCGGCTCTGGCGGACGAGATCCTCACCCCCGGCGAGGGGCAGGTGAAGGCGCTGATCACTATCGGTGGCAACCCGCTGATGGCTTTCCCGGATCAGCGCAAGACCCTGGAGGCGCTGGAGGCACTGGAGCTGCTGGTCTGCCTCGACATCCAGATGGTCAACAATTCCTGCCCGCTGGCGGATTACGTGATGGCCTGCCGCCACTCCCTGGAGAGCCCGGCGCTGACCCTGCCCAACGAGTTGCTGACCTTCTTTGGCCCCGGCTTTGGCTATGGCGTGCCCTACGCGCAGTAAGGGCCCGCCATCGCGCAGCCGCCGCAGGAGGCGGACCTGGTCGAGGAATGGGAGTTCTTCCATGGCATCGCCCGGCGCTTGGGGCTGGAGCTGGAGCTGGATGTGCACTACAGCTGGACGGTGACCTCGGGCACGCCGCCAAAAGTGAAGCTGGATATGGTCAACAAGCCCTCCACCGACGAACTCTACGAATTGCTCACCGCCGAGGCGCGGGTGCCCCTGGACGAGGTGAAAAAGCATCCCGGTGGTGCCATCTTCGATGTTGGCGAGGTGCGGGCCGGACCGAAGGAACCCGGCTGGGAGGGGCGCCTGCAGGTGGGCGACGCGCACATGATGGCGCAGTTGCAGGAGGTGGCGGCGGAGCCCTTCGAACACGAGCTGCTGGGCGACTACCCGTTCCGCCTGATCAGTCGGCGCATGCCGGATGTGTTCAACTCCACCGGGCGCAACAACCCGAAGCAGCGTCGTACCCATGAGGTCAACCCGGCGTACATGAACCCGGAAGACCTCGCCGCCCTTGGCCTGAAACCCGGGGATGTGGTGCGCATCGATTCGCGCTACGACTACATCATGGGGGTGGTCGAGGCGGAGGACGGCATCCGCTCCGGCGTGATCTCGATGAGCCATTGCTGGGGCAGGGCACCGGGCCGGGATGACGACGCGGTGAAGGAACTCGGTGGCAACACCGGGCGCCTGTCCAGCGTGGAGCACGAGTACGATCCGGTTACCGGCATTCCGCGCATGAGTGCGATTCCGGTGCGGCTCAGCCCCGCGGGAGCGGCGCGCGCGTCCTGACAGCCGAGCTCATGATCGGTGAGCAGGCTCGGAGCCCCGGCCGGCCAGCCTGCCCTGTGGTATCCTTTGCGCCGCATTTTTCAGGCCGCGCGCCGTCCACTGACGGTGCGCGGCGCGGGCAGCGGAGGACCACCGGGCGATGGCATTGGCAACGGGTTTGAAGGTGGCGATCGTGCCGGTCACCCCCTATCAGCAGAACTGCAGCATCCTGGTCTGCGAGGCTACGCGCAAGGCTGCGCTGGTTGACCCGGGCGGCGACATTGAGCGCCTGCTGGATGCACTGGAGCAGCTGGGTGTCACGGCGGAGAAGATCTTCCTGACCCACGGTCACCTGGACCACTGCTCGGCGGCGCCGGTATTGCGCGAAAAGCTCGGCATCCCCATCGAGGGCCCCCATGAGGCCGATCGCTTCTGGATCGAACAGCTACCGGAGCATTGCCGCATGTCCGGTTTTCCGCCCGCGGAGGTATTTGAGCCGGATCGCTGGCTGCAGCAGGGCGATGTGGTGCGCTTCGGGGAGCAGGAGCTGGAAGTGCGGCACTGCCCGGGGCACACCCCGGGACACGTGGTGTTCTTCCACCGGGGTGCGCGCCTGGCCCTGGTCGGGGATGTGCTGTTTGCCGGCTCCATTGGCCGCACGGATTTCCCGCGCGGGGATCACGACGCGCTGATCAACGCCATCCGCGAGCAGCTCTGGCCCTTGGGGGACGACGTGCAGTTCGTGCCCGGCCACGGCCCCACCTCGACCTTCGGTGAGGAACGGCGCAACAACCCTTTTGTTGCCGACCAGCGCTTCGGCTGAGCGGTGGCCGCCACGCTGCGCTTCTGCGGGCAGGGCGGCGTGCAGACTGGACAAGCAGAGAAGAAACGAGGACAACGATGACGCCGAAGCGTGCCGGTTGGGTGATGTGGGCTGTGCTGGTCTTTCTGATCCCGCTGCCCGTGTGGGGGGACTTCCTGGGGCTGGTGTCCGGCGCGGCAATGGCGCGGGTGGCGCTGGAGGCGCTGTTTACCCCCGGTTACGGCTTTGGTCTGGCCTTGTCGCTGCTGCTGCAGACGATCTTCTGGTGGCTGCTGCTGGGGCTGGTGGCGATGGGCTATGCCCGTATCAGCGGGCCGCTGCCGGCGCGTTTTCGCGGTGCGCTGCCAGGTTTGCTGGGCCTGGTGCTGCTGATTGTGTTCTTCACCTGGCCGGTGCAGCGCACCCCCCTGGCCCCGGCCGATGCCGACCGGGATCCGTCGGGCCAGCTGCGGATTTCAGTGTACCACCCCGGGCAGCTGCGCAGTTTGGAGTAGGGGGCGAGCGGTGGAAGAGTGGTGGAAAAGGCTGCGCCGTTTTCCACCCTACCGTTGAGATGGGTATGGCGTATGACAACCCCGGATTGGGATCGAGCGTAGGGTGGAAAACGGCGCAGCCTTTTCCACCATCTTGAGACGCAAGACGCAAGACGCAAGACGCAAGACGCAAGACGCAAGACGCAAGACGCCCTAGGGTGCAACGTCCTCCAGCCCGAGTTCGCGCAAGGCCAGGGCCTTGAGCTTGCGGTAGTCCGGCTTCGCCACCGGCGTGCGCGGGATCTCGTCCACCACCAGAAGCTCGCGCGGGCACTTGTAGCCCGCCACCCGGGTACGGCAGAAGGCACTGATGTCTTCCAGGGTCGGCACCTGGCCTTCGCGGGGCTTCACCAGGGCTACCACCTTCTGCCCGAAACGCGGGTCCGGCACGCCGATCACGCCGGCATCGAACACCGCCGGGTGCGCCTTCAGCGCGGCCTCGACTTCCTCCGGATAGATCTTTTCACCACCGGAGTTGATGCACACCGAACCGCGCCCGAGCAGCTCCGCGGTGCCATCGGCCAGCACCCGGGCGTAGTCCCCGGGGATCACCCAGCGCACGCCATCGGCGTCGGTGCGGAAGGTCTCCGCGGTTTTCTTTTGGTCCTTGTAATAGCCCAGGGGGATGTGGCCGCAGCGCGCCAGCAGGCCCACCGTATCGCTGCCCGGGGCAATCCGCTCCAGGCTGTGCTCGTCGAGGATGGCCGTGTTCGCCGCCAGGGTGAAGCGCGGCCCCGCGGCCTCGGCCTCGCCCATGTCCTGCACCGCGCCGCCGCTGCCCGTCTCGGAGGCGCCGAAGCTGTCCATCACCATGCCGTGGGGCAGCAGGCGGCGCAGCTCGTTTTTCACCGCCTTCGACAGGATGGCGCCGCCGGAGCCGATCACGAACAGGCTGGAGGTGTCGTGGCGGCCGCTGGCCATGGCCTCGGCGACGGGGCGCCCCATGGCATCGCCGACCACGATCAGTGACAGCACTTTCTCCTGTTCTACCAGCTGCAGTAACGCGTCGGCGTCGAAGTGGTGGCCGGTGTACAGCACGAATTTATGTCCGGCCAGCTGGTAGATCATGCAGTACCACTCGCCACCGCCGTGCATCATCGGCGCCGGGCACAGTGCGGCGATGGGGTTGCCCGCGGCTACAAGCTCCGGCAGTTCCGCCGGGTCTCTGATCGGCTCGCCGCCGGGGTTACCGCCCTGCAGCGCGGCGTAGAAGATGTCCTCGTGGCGCCACATGGTGCCCTTGGGCATGCCGGTGGTGCCGCCGGTGTAGAGCATGTACAGATCGTCGCTGCTGCGCTCTCCAAAGCCGCGCTGGTCGTCACCGCGGGCCAGGGCGTCCTCATAGTGCACCGCGGGCACGCGGTAGTCCGCGTGGCTGTCGTCCTCCAGCACGATGTAGTGCTGCAGCTGCGGCAGCTCGCCGGCAATGGCGTCGACCAGGGGGCCGAAGCGACGCTCGAAGATCAGCGCCTTGAGGTCGGCGTTATCGGCGATGTAGCGCAGCTCTTCTTCGACATAGCGGTAGTTGATGTTGATCGGCACCGCGCGGATCTTGAAGCAGGCCCACATCCCCTCGACCCATTCGGCGCGGTTGAAACTGTGGATGCCGACGTGGTCGCCATGGCCGATACCGGCGTCGAGCAGGTGGTGGGCAAGGCGGTTGGCGCGGCGGTCCAGCTCGGCGAAGGTGAGTCGCACCGGGCCGGCAACCAGGGCGGTGCGATCGGGCACCACATCCACGACGGATTCGAACAGATCGGCGAGGTTGAAGCTGGCCATGGGGGCCCTCCCTGCGGGTGGTTGGCGTTATGCGCCGATTACAGCACCCGGGGCGGGCGCGGACAATGACCAGTCCGATCAATCGCTGGTGCTTCAGGCGTGCAGCTGCAGGTGGTCGGGGTGCTGTGTACGCCCCAGTTCATGCAGTTGCTCCAGCGCAATGATCTCCAGCTGACGCACGCGCTCGCGGCTCAGCCCCAGGGCCAGTCCCACCTGCTCGCAGGTCTGCGGCTCGACGCCCTCCAGGCCATGGCGCAGGATCACGATGCGACGCAAGCGGGGCTCCAGCTGGGCGATCAGCGCCGCCAGGCGTTGTCTTATCTCACCGTTCTGGATGATATCGATGCTGTCTGCTGCCTGTTCGTCCGCCAGCCATTCTTCGCCATCCTCCTCCATGCCCGGGTGTGCGGGCTGCTGCAGTGATACTGTGCGGTTGCCCAGTTGCCCGAGCCAGCGCACGCGCTCGATATCGAAGCCGCTGTCCCGCGCAAGGGTCCCGGTGTCCGGGGTCTGACCGTAACGGCGTTCATGCTGGCTGCGGCAGCGCCACAGACGGTTGATCTGCTCGTGCACATGATGGGGCATGCGCACGGTGTGACCGCGGTCCATCACGCCGTTCTGGATGCTGACGCGAATCCAGGCGTAGGCATAGGTGGAGAAGCGAAACCCCCGCTCTGCATCGTAAAGGTCCACCGCCTTGATCAGGCCGAGGTTACCCTCCTGAATCAGGTCGCGCAGGCCGTAGGCGTGGCCGGAAAAGCCGGCGGCGATATGCAGCACCAGGCGTAGATTGGCCTGGATCAGCCGCTGTCGAGCGTCCTGCGCCTGGATCCACAGCGCCCGCAGGCGTTGCTGCCACAGGGGGGAGCAGGGTGCGGGGTCGATCTCCTGGCCGTGGCCGGCGATGCGCAGCACGATGGCGCGGCTGACCCGCAGGTCGCGCAGCAGGCGTCGCCGTGAGTGGCGACGAGCTTCGTGTTGGCACAGCACGGCGAGGCCCACGGCATCGATGTCGGATCGGAACGGCTGTTCCTGCTGCAGGCCGGGCTCCAGTTCGTCGATCAACAGGGTCAGCAGCTGCGGATGCCGGGCGATCAGTTGCAGCAGCACCCTGCAGACCCGGTCCATGCGCCGGGCCAGTGCGGCCTCTGTGTCACGGTCGAGCAGGGGATAGCGACTCAGGGCGGCGCGGTAGTGATCCAGCGAGTCGCTGCCCGCGGGCAATTCCGCGGCGGCCATCGTCAGGGTTTCGGGGGAGGGTACGAGCTTGGCAGTCATGTCCAGTCCTCCTTTCGTACAAGGCCTACGACCGCAGTTGGTCCATTTGTTCAGGCTCTGCGTAAAACAATCCGGGCAATGACTGAACGTTTCCTGATCACGCTGTCCAGCGTCTTTGGGGCACGGTCGCAGACCGGGAGAACCAGTAATGACGGAGTCCATGGTGGCAAGTCGTGGTTATTTCAGCACCGGCGTGGTGGAGCGCATGACAGGGCTCTCGGCGCATACCCTGCGCGCCTGGGAAAGACGCTATGGGCTCAGTCCGAGTCAGCGCACGGCTTCGGGACAGCGCGCCTTTTCCCGGGAAGACGTGGAGCGCTACCAGTTATTGAAGCGGTTGCTGGAGCAGGGGTTTCGCATTGGCCAGATCGCCCGCCTGGATGCCCGTGAGCTGCGTGGCCTGATCGCCACGACGTCGGAGGTAGCGCTCCCGGGGAAAACAGCCGAAGAACCTCCCGCCGCGGCAGCCACGTCCACGGTAGTTGTGGTCGGGGAGTTCCTGTCCGCCTTGCTCGATGGCGGCGTGCGCATGCCGGGCTGGCGTGTAAAGGGGTTCACTGATCTGGCCTCACTTCTGGTCTCACTACAGGGGGCGTCGGCCATTGAGGCCGCAGACTGGCTGGTGGCCGAGGTGCGGCACATCGATGCTGCTACGATCAAACAGCTGTTGATTGCGGCACGGCAGCTGGGTCACGCGCGTCTGGCTCTGGCCTACCGTTTTGCCACCCAGCACCAGATCAATGCACTGAAGAACTCCGGCATTACCCTGCTCAGCTATCCGGCGCGTGGTGACGACCCCCTGCAGTGGCTGCGCCAGGTAGAGCCAGTGGCGCCGCCAGAGCCCGTGTCGCAGAGCCTTCAGGCACCGCGCTTCAGCCGCCAGCGCCTGGCGGCGATCGTTCGCGACAACCCCACGGTGGAGTGCGAGTGCCCGCAGCATCTGGCGCGGCTGGTCGACAGCCTGGTGGACTTCGAGCAGTACAGTGAGCAGTGTCAGGTTGAGAATATCGAGGATGCGGCCCTGCATGCCGAGCTTTGTGCCCTGAGTGGCCGCGCCCGGATGCTGATGGAGGATGCCCTTGAGACAGTGCTGCGGGCCGAGGGCCTGGCGCTGGAGGAGTGACGCGACTTCCGGTGGTATTGCGCCTTTACCCGGGCGCGGGCTTCGCGCACAATCCTGCGGCTGAAATGGCAGTCCACAACACTAACGAGCCTCAGGAGCGTGCACGATGATCGATTTTACTCTCACCCGTGAACTGGACCACTCTGCGGATACCGTCTGGAAGCTGCTGGCCGATTTCGGCAACATGGCCTGGGCGCCGGGCCTGGCCCGCGTCGAGGTGGAGGGCAGTGGCCCCGGCATGGTGCGCCGCATCTTCATGAGTGAAGACATGGCCATCGAGGAGCGCCTGGAAACCCTCGACCACAGCAAGCGCAGCCTGACCTACACCATCCCCGGCAACAACCCGATGCCGGTGAGTGACTACAACGCCGGGGCGGTGGTGACGGATCTCGGCGGCGGTCGCTGCCGCGTCGACTGGTCTTGCCGCGCCACCCCGCTGGAAGGCACCAAGTCCGAAGACGCCGAAGCCATGGTGCGTGGCGCCTACGACATGATGCTGGGCTGGATTGATGAGTATTTGAAGGGGCAGTGAAGAGGGGCTGGACGGGAGACGCTAAACTCGTCCGACGTCCGACGTCCGACGTCCGACGTCCGACGTCCGACGTCCGATTGGCGAGGGCTGGTGGTGAGAATGTTGGCCCCATCAGAGCCGGTGCCGAGAAGCGCAGCGCCCCGGCCGTGAACCGCGCAGCCGTAGGCTGGGTT
>JBJHBY010000078.1:0-13769 GCA_050485745.1 Gammaproteobacteria bacterium
ATCGATGAAGGCAAACACGTCCTCGGCACCGGCCAGGCCCTTTTGGATGGTGCTGTTGACCTCACTGAGTTCACGGATCGGCTTGGGCAGCAACATGGCCACGGTGATGTAGGCGACGAACTGGCCGGCGCTCATGTCCACCAGCATGTTCATCGCCTGCCAGATCAGCACGGTCAGGGCAATGATCACCGGAAACTGGATCACCGGCGGGCTGATGGCGTTGTAAAAGGCCATCTTCAGGCTCTGTCGGCGATTGTTGCGGCTGGCCGCGAGAAAGCGTTCGCGTTCCTGTTCCGTGCCGCCGAAAAGGCGCACCTCGCGGTAACCGTTGATCGATTCATTGGCGACGTGGGTGACATCGCCAATGGAGTTCTGCAGGCGCCGGCTGATACGGCGGAAACGCTTGCCGACCCAGACCACGATCAGGGCCACCAGCGGCAGTACCGCGAGAAACAGCAGCGACAGCTTGACGCTCATGTAGAACAGATAACTGAGCAGGCCAATCACGTAGAGGCCATCGCGCAGCACCACCTTGACCGCATCGGTAGCCGCACCCGTGACCTGCTCCACGTTGAAGGTGATCTTGGAAATCAGATAGCCGGAGGAATGCTGGTCGTACTGACGGCTGGGAGAAACCAGCAACTGATCGAACAGGTGACAGCGCAGGCGATGCACCAGCTCCCTGGCCACCTGATGCAGGAAATAGTTACCTACGAAGAAACCGACGCCGCGCATCACACCCATAAAGAGGATCGCTACCGGAATCCAGAACAGGGCGTTGTCCTGACTGAGACCGGAAGCACTGATGCGATCGATGGTACTGGCCACCACGCCCCGGGCCAGCTGCTCTTCGCCGCCGATGGTATCGACGATGAACTGCATCATGTCCGCCAGCAGCACCTGGGCGCCATTGAACAGCGCATAGCCACCAATACAGATCAGGAACAGCGGCCACATCGGCAGCACGTAGCCAAGCAGACGGCGATAGGTCTGCCAGTCAGAGGGATGCCGGGACAGCTCAGTCACTGGCGGGCTCACGGGTGGTCAGGCTGAGGCGCACAAAACCGAGCTGACCGGCAGCGTCCATCGCGCGCACCACCGCCTGATGCGGCGTGTTGGCATCGGCGGTAATCACCACGGGCAGCGAGGTATCCCCCTCGGAGACATCTTCAAGGGCACGGCGCAGGGTGTCCGGCCGATCGTTGACCAGGCTGCGTTCATTCACTGTGTACTGGCCGCTGGCGCTGATCACGATTTCCACCTGGCGCGGCGGTGCCCCCTCCTCCCCCACCGCCTCGGGCAGGTCCACCAGCAGATGGGTTTCCCGGGTGAAGGTGGTGGACACCATGAAGAAAATCAGCAGCAGGAACACCACGTCGATCAGCGGTGTCAGGTTGGGCGACAGCTCGGCCTGTCGCGGGCGACGGAATTTCACCTCAGCCGATCTCTTTCACTTCAACGCGGCGGTCACCGTGCAGGGCATCCACCAGCTTGATGGTTTCCTGTTCCAGTGCCACGACCAGGGTGTCAATGCGGCGCACAAAGTAACGATGCATGATCAGCGCCGGGATCGCCACGGTCAGGCCGGCAGCGGTGGTCAGCAGCGCTTCGGAGATGCCGCCGGCCAGTACCGCGGCGTTGCCGGTGCCGTGAGCCATGATCTCGGTGAACACGCGGATCATGCCGATGACCGTGCCCAGCAGGCCCAGCAGTGGTGTAATCGCGGCAATCGTGCCGAGGGTATTGAGATAGCGCTCAAGCTCGTGCACGACATGGGAGGCGGTCTCCTCGATGCTCTCCTTCATCACCTCGCGACCGTGCCGGGCGTTGACCAGCCCGGTGGCCAGAATACGGCCCAGCGGCGAGGACTGCCGCAGGCCCTTCAGGCGCGCACTGTCGAGCTGGTTGTCGCGCAGCCAGCCCCAGACCTCGGCCAGCAGGTGGGGAGGAGCAATTTTCGCCGGCTTCAGCGCCAGCAGGCGTTCGATGCAGATCGCCAGGGCGGCAACGGAACACAACAGAATGGGCAGCATGACCCAGCCACCCGCCTTCACCAGTTCAAACACGCTTCGTCCTCATTCCGGATCGCACCCCCGCCGACCCCGGGGCGGGCCCATTATACGCAGTGCCCCGCCGGCATTGGAACGCGGGGTCAACGCCCGCGCCAGGGCGTGACGCGCAAGTCCTGGCCCTCTTGCGTCAGCAGCAGCGCCCCCCCGTCAGCCGTGTTGAACAACCCGGTGCCTGCCAGGCGGTAGCGGATCAGTACTTCCTCGTGGGGGTGCCCGAAGCGATTATGGTCCCCACTGGAAATCATGCCGAATCGGGGCTGCACGGCTGTGACGAAGTCGACACTGGAAGAACTGCGACTGCCGTGATGGGGCAGTACCAGCACATCGCTGCGCAGGGCCCGGGCACAGCAGCGCACCAGGGTGGATTCGGCACTGCGACTGATGTCACCAGTCAACAGCAGGCTATGGCCGCCGCCACTCACGCGCAACACGCAGGAGCGATCGTCGGCATTCAGTGGCCAGTCGTCGCGCAGCGGGTACAGCACCTCGAAATCCACCCCGTCCCAGCGCCAGCGCTGCCCGGCGCGACAGCGTGAGGCCGGCGCCACGCCGCGCACCGGCTCGCCGCCAAGCACCCGCTGGACCGGAAATGTCTGCAGCAGGTCCGCCGCGCCGCCGCTGTGATCGACATGGCGATGGCTGATCATCACCAGGTCAATGGAGCGCCGCCCGCGCCAGTGCAGATAGGGCGCCACCACGCTGCGCCCGGCACTGCCCTCACCCCAGGCCGGGCCGGTGTCGTAGACCAGTACATGGGATGCCGTCTCCACCACCACCGCCAGGCCCTGGCCGACATCCAGTACCGCGGCGCGCCACTGCCCCTCGAGTACCGGCTCCGGCCGCCCCAGCCACAGCGGCAGCAACATCAGCCAGCCCAGCCAGCGCCCGGGCCAACCCCGGGGCAGCAGCAACCAGGCCACACCTGCGACGCCGAGCAACAGTGCCGGCAGGCCCGGCCTCGGCAGTTGCCAGACCAGCGGCTCGCCCAGTTCCCGCAGCAGCGCCAGGAACCACAACAGGGGCAACAACACAGTCTCCACGCCCTGCCACAGCCCTGCGGCCAGCCCGGACGATAGCGGCAGCATCAACAGGGCCAGCAGGTTCAGCGGCACCACCCAGAGACTGACCAGAGGAATGGCGACGACGTTCGCGGGCAGGGACAACAGGGTCACCGGCTGCCCCGCCAGCACCAGAGCCGGCACCAGCCCGAGGCAGGCCGCCCACTGTACTCGCCACCAGCGCCAGCGCCCGGTGGGCCGCTCCCCCAGTACCACCACGAGGATCACCGCAACCGCACCAAAGGACAGCCAGAAACCCGCACTCCACACAGCGAGCGGCTGCCAGCACAGTACAGCCAGTGCCGCCAGCAGCATCCCTGCTCCGGGGTTGGCGGGGCGCCATGACACCCAGAGCCCCGTCGCCACGGTGAACATCAGCAGCGCGCGGCGCGTGGGCAGAGTAAAGCCGGCCAGCAGCGCATAGAGCGCAGCGATGAGCACGGCAACGACAGCGCCGGCGAGCTCAATCCTGCGCCAGCCCAGGCGGGAGGTGAGCGCGCTGCGCAGTAACAGGCGCATCAGCGTCAGAGCCAGCCCGCCCACCAGGCCGATGTGCAGACCGGAGACCACCAGCAGGTGCACCGTACCGGTATCCCTGAACAGGGCCCAGTCGGCGTCGTCCAGGGCCTGGCGTTCCCCGACCGCCAGGGCGCGCAGGACCGGCGCAGCGGGGCGTTCACCCAGGGCCTCAGCAAGAGCCCTGGCGCGGCCGGCACGCCAGGCGGCCAACCCCGAGGCCGGACTCAGCCGTTGACCTTCGCGGATGTACCCGGTGGCGCCCAGTCCCTCAGCACGCAGATGGCGAACGGCATCCCGGCCACCGGGGTTGGCCAGCCCCCTGGGTGGACGCAAACGCACGCTCCAGCGCCAGTGTTCACCGGGCTCGACACCTCCATGAGACTGCGCGCCGCGGTAGTCACTCAGGCGCACCCGGCGCAGCGCAGCACAGTCCACGCTGGCTTCCGCCGGCGCCTGGCAATGCATGACCTCGACATCGAAGCGAAGCGCCACGCGCCCTCCCGGTGCGGGGCGCTCCTCGACCAGGCCGACCACCCGTCCCTGCAGCAGCAGATCTTCGCCGATCAAGGCCTCTGGCAGCTCTGCCGCGATGACCCGGGCAATGGCGAACGCGCCCCAGCACAGTCCTATGGCCGCGCCCAGCATCCCGGCACAAACAGCCCGGCCACGGCGTTCAACCGAGGCCCACCACAGCCCCCCTCGCCGGGCCCGCAGCAACGCCACCGCCACGGCCACCGACAGCAGCAGCGGCAGGGCCAGTGCAAGCGCAGGCCCAGGCGCCCACTCCCCCCGGGCCGCAAACAGCAACCCGGCCAGCATGCCGAACATCCCTGTTCGCATGAGACCTCCCTGTAAAATAGAGCCTCCGGACAATTCGGTGCATAATACGCAGCCGGCGTCACGCTACCGGATACCGGCGCCGGCCTCGTGTCAGTATCCCGCACTGTCGCGATACCGCCGTGAACGCCATCCCAGTCCCGATGTACGGAGCGCCATGGCCCGCAAATTCTTCAAGCGGCTGATGCCACATCCCGAAAGACTGCGCCAGCACCGTTCACTGGATATGCTGGGCAAGTGGCTGCACGATCCGAACCTCTGGCACCTGACCCGCTACTCGGTGTCCACTGCGTTCTTCATCGGCCTGTTTACCGCATTCCTGCCAATCCCGGCACAGATGCTGGTGGCCGGTCTGGCAGCGGTGGTGGTACGTGCCAACCTGCCCATCTCGGTGGCTCTGGTGTGGGTGTCCAACCCGCTGACCATGCCGCCGATGTTCTATCTCGCCTACCGCGTGGGTGCGACCCTGCTGCATCGACCGATCCGGCCCTTCGAATTCGAACTCAGCGTACAGTGGGTCACCCAGAGCGCGGGACACATCTGGCAGCCCCTGCTGCTGGGTTCGGTGCTGTGCGGATTGTTTTTTGGTCTGCTCGGAGGCAGCCTGGTGCGGGTGCTTTGGCGGGCACACGTCCTGCACCGCTGGCACGTGCGCATGCGCGAGCGCCAGCAGCGCCGGCGTCAACACCAGCGCTGAGGGCTTACTCGTAGCGGAGGGCCTCTGCCGGAGCCACCCGGGCCGCTCGCCAGGCCGGATACAGGGCCGCCAGGGCACTCAGCCCCAGGGCCAGCAGGGCAACTGTCAGCACATCCTCGAAGCGCAGGTCCGCCGGCAAATAGCTGACCGGGTAGACGTCGGATTCCAGAAAGCGAATCGACAGCAGTGTCTCCAGAGCGGCGACCAGATCCGTAATCAGCAGCGACAGCAGAACCCCCAGGGCCACACCCAGGGCCGTGCCCAGCGCCCCTACCAATAGCCCCTGGATGAGAAAAGTCAGCACGATACCGCCCGGGGTGGCACCCTGACTGCGCAGAATGGCGATTTCCCCCTGCTTGTCGTTGACCACCATCACCAGCGCGGAAACCAGGTTGAACGCCGCCACCGCCACGATGATGCCGAGCATCAGCCCCACCAGGCGCTTGGACAGCTGGATGGCGCTGTACAGGTTGCCGTGGCTGCGGGTCCAGTCCTGGGCACGGTAGCCGTAGACCTGTGCGTTCAGCTCCCAGCCCAGGCGCGGCGCGGCAAACAGGTTGTCGAGACGCACCCGCAAGGAGACGGGAGTGTCTTCTCCGGCCAGTTCCCGGGCGCGGTCCAGGTGCAACAGGGCCAGACGCTGGTCCAGCTCGGTTCCCGAGTCCAGCCAGCCGGCGACCACCAGACGGCTGATCTGCGGTGAGGGGTTGCCGTCGGCATCCTGCCGGGGAATCACCACGGTCACACGCTGCCCCGGCACCAGCCCCAGGGATTCCGCCAGAGCACGCCCCGGCACCAGTGCACCCTCCCCGGCCAGTGCGCGCAGTGCCTCGACGGGCACGAACTCGCTCAGGCGTGATACCTCCTCCTCCAGTGTCGGGTCGATGCCGTAGAGCATGGCACCGCGCACCGCTTCGCCATTCACCAGCATGCCCTGCAGAGGCAGGTAGGGCGCCACACCGCGGACGCCCGGGTGTTCCCGTGCCTGCTCCGCGGCGATGCGCCAGTCCAGATCACGCACCTGCGGGCTCAGGCTGACATGGGGCAACAGCCCGAGAATACGGGTGCGCATTTCCCGGTCGAAGCCATTCATCACCGAGAGCACGGTGATCAGCAAGGCCACGCCCAGGGCCAACCCGGCCACCGAGGTGCGCGACAGGAACGCGGACAGGCTGCCCTTGCTGGCCCCGGCCAGGCGCCAGGCAAGGCGCAGGCTATACATGGGTGACCTCGCGCAGTTCTCCACGCTCCAGGTGCAGGGTGCGATCCATGCGCGCGGCCAGTTGCGGGTCGTGGGTCACCACCACGAAGCTGGTGCCGAACTCGGCATTGAGGGCATCCATCAGGGTATGAATGGTGGCTGCGGTGTCGCGATCCAGGTTGCCGGTGGGCTCGTCCATCAGAACACACAGAGGCTGCCCTACCAGGGCCCGGGCAATGGCGACACGCTGGCGCTCACCGCCGGACAGTGCCGACGGACGGTGCCCCAGGCGTTCGCCCAGACCCACCCGCTGCAGCATCGCTTGCGCGGTACGCGCGGCCTCCGCTGCGGGCAGGCCGCGAATCAGCAAGGGCATCGCTACGTTCTCCTGGGCGCTGAACTCACGCAACAGGTGGTGGAACTGGTAAACAAAACCCAGGGTGCGATTCCGCAGCGCGCAGCGCTCCGCCTCGGCCAGGCCATGGATATCACGACCGTTGATTTCCACCACCCCGCGGCTGGCGCTGTCGAGCCCGCCGAGCAGGTTGAGCAGAGTGGACTTGCCCGAACCGGAACTGCCAATGATGGCGACGCGCTCCCCTGGCGCCACCGCGAGGGAGACGCCACGCAGGACCTCGAGGGTTTGCGGGCCCAGGGTGTAGTGCTTGTGCAAATCCCGGCAGGCCATGACTGGCGCCGTGCCATGTGTCTGTGTCAAGGCGGAAACTCCGTCATCAGGGGCGGCGGGCTGCCGCTCAGTGTTCATAGCGCAACGCCTCGGCCGGTGCCACCTGGGCTGCGCGCCAGGCCGGGTACAGCGCCGCACAGAAGCTCAGCAGCAGGGCCAGCACGACGATGCCCACGACCTCGTTCCAGACCAGCTGCGAGGGAATACGGCTGATGAAGTAAACATCCGGGTGAAACACTTGCTGCCCCAGAAGATTCTCGAACCAGGCGACAATCGCTCCGGCATGCAGGGCCAGGGGAATACCCGCCAGGGTCCCGATGGCGATACCCGTGAGTCCGGTGGCCCCGCCCTGCAGTAAAAACACCGCCAGAATCTGCCGGGGTGTCGCGCCCATGGTGCGCAGTACCGCGATGTCCGCGCGCTTGTCGGTCACCATCATGGTCAGGATCGAGACGATATTGAACGCGGCGATAGTGACGATGCAGATCAGCAGCAGAGCGATCATGGTCTTTTCCATCTTCACCGCCTGGAACAGGCTCCCCTGGGAGCTGCTCCAGTCAGTGCCGCGCCACTCTGGCGACAGGGCGGCTGCACTGGCGACACGCGCGGGGGCCTGGAACAGGTCGTCCACCTGCAGGCGCAGGCTGTGCACGCTGTCACCCAGCTGGTACAGGCGCTGGGCATCGCGCAGGTGTACGAAGGCGCTGACCGTATCCAGCTGGGAGCCGCTGCTGACCAGTGCCACCACCTGGAAACGCCGCTGTCGTGGAAACAGCCCCAGGGGCGTTACCGTCACCCGGGGCAGAATCAGGGTGACATCATCGCCCACGTCAACGCCGAGCTGCCGCGCCAGGATGGCCCCCAGCACGATGCCATAGGCCTGCCGCCCGAGCGCATGCGCGTCACCGGCAATCACCCGCTGTGGCAGGTCGCTGACCCCCGCCTCCAGCGCCGGATCGATGCCGGACAGGGCAATACCGGCAATACGCTCGCCACGGGCCAGCATGGCTTCGCCACCGACGTGGGGCGCTACCGCCAGCACCCCTGGCAGGGCCTCGACCCGCGCCGCCGCGCGCGGCCAGTCGCGCAGCTCGCCCTGCGCATGGGAGACATAGCCGTGCGGCACCATTGCCAGGATGCGCCCGCGCAACTCCGCTTCGAAACCGTTCATCACCGCCGTCACCACGATCAACGCGGCGACGCCCAGGACCATGCCCATGAGGGAAATCAGCGAAACCAGGGAGACGAACTGATCGCGACCACGGGAACGGGTGTAACGCAGGGCAATAAAGGCGGCCAGCGGGTGATACATAGTAGAGGAGTTCTCTCCTTGGCGTGAATCTCCGGCGTGACTGTCATACCGTCGCTTGCCGGGGGCCGCTCCCTGCCAGTAACCTTGAGGTCAGCGGAACCTTGAGGTCACTGGCCCGGCGCACCCGCACCGCCGCTGTGCAAGGCGAACAGAGGAATCACAAGGTGGCAGGACATCCATCAACCGAACGCCGGGATTTTTTTCGCATCGAGGACCGGGTGATTCTCGACTACGCCGTGGTCTCGCGGCAAACGGCGCGGGACACCCCTGCCGAGCGGCACTTCAGGCGCAGCAGCACTTTCCACCTGATGCGCGAACTGCGTGGCATCGATTTCGAGCATCATAGCGCATTGCACCGGTTGGCAGAATACGACCGCGAGGTGGAACAGCTGTGGCGGGCGCTGAACCGCAAGATCGAATTCGTCGCCCAGGCCCTGGTGGAGCTTGATCAGTACCGCAGTGACAGCGACCCGCAGCCGGTTTCACTCAGCGAGGGCGGCATTGCCTTTACAACCATCGAGCCGATCCCGGAGGGCAGCGTGGTCGCCCTGCAGATCCAGCTGCTGCCGGACTATATGGGCCTGACCCTGTACGGTGAGGTAGTGCACAACCAGCATGAGCGCCACGCCCCCACACCGCGCACCGCGGTGAACTTCATCGAACTGCGCGAGGCTCAGCGCCAGATCCTGGCCCGCCACATCATGCAGGTGCAGATCAACGAGCGCCGCCGTCGCAAGGAGGTCGACTGATGCTGCTGATCCTTCACCCCGACATTGCCGACGACAGCCCCGCACTCCGGCAAACCCTGGACTTCCTGCACCAGCTGCCGGGCATCAGCGTGCGCCGACACGATATCCAGGGCACCGAGCAGCGTCTGACCGAGATCTACCTGCTGGGCAACACCAAGACCCTGGATGCCGCCGAGATCACCGCACTGCCCGCGGTGGAGCGTGTCATCCGCATCTCCGAGGAGTACCGCCTGCTCGGCCGCCATCGCGATGGGCAGCGCCACACCGGTTTCGACTACCAGGGCCTGCGCTTCGACCAGGACAGCCTGCACGTCTTCGCCGGCCTCTGCGCCGTGGACAATCGCAGGAACGTCGAAACCATGCTGCGCGCACTGGCGGACAACGGCCAGGTCTGTACCCGCATGGGCGCCTACAAGCCCCGCACCAACCCCTACAGCTTCCAGGGCCACGGCGCCGCATGCCTGCCCTGGGTGTTCGAGCTGGCCGGCAAGTACGGTATCCGCGTCATCGCCATTGAGGTGACCCATGACAAGCACATCGAGGAAATCGACACAGCACTACAGGAGACCGGCCACCCCACCGGGGTGATGCTGCAGATTGGCACACGCAATACGCAGAATTTCGAGCTACTCAAGGCGGCGGGGCGGCAGAAGCGCCACCCGGTTCTGCTCAAGCGCGGTTTCGGCATCACCCTGAACGAATCCCTGAACGCCGCCGAATACCTGGCCAGCGAGGGCAATACCAATGTGGTGTTCTGCCTGCGCGGCATGAAAAGCGAGTTTGGCAGCCCGCACCGCAACCTGGTGGATTTCGCCCAGGTCCCGGTGGTGAAGCGGCTGACGCGGATGCCGGTGTGCATCGATCCCTCCCACTCAGTGGGCAGTCGCGACGCCGCGCCCGATGGTGTGCTGGACGTCATGCACGCCACCGCCCAGGGTATTGTGGCCGGCGCCAACATGGTGCTGGTGGACTTCCACCCCAACCCCGCGGAGGCACTGGTGGATGGCCCCCAGGCGCTGCTGTTGAACGAGCTGGAGCGCTTTCTCAGGGATGTGGAGATCAGCCGCGACGCCTATCTGCAGCGACGGGCCTTGTGGCAAGGCGACACCGGGGCGACATGACCACACCGGGTGCCGGACGACTACTCGTCTACTACGACGGCGCCTGCCCCCGCTGCCGTGCAGACCGACGTCGCTACGAACGCCTGGCCGGAACCCGTGGCACCAACGTGGAATGGCTGGATATCACCGGTCGCGACGAGGAACTCCGTGCCCGCGGCATCGAACCCCGACGCGCGCTGCGCGAGCTCCACGTCGAGGATGAACGCGGCCACATTCATCGCGAGATGGACGCCTACCGGCTGCTGATGCAGCGCGTTCCCCTGTTGCGCCCCCTCGGGTGGTTGATCGGGCTACCTGTGGTAAGGCCGGCCCTGTCACGCTGGTACCGGCACTGGGTCGAGCGGCGACTCAGGCGGGATGGGCGGAGCGATCATTAAACGGACAATCAGATCGACCGGGACGATCGATTCGATGGTCAGGTCAGCCGTTCGGAGGATTCTGGGCGGCGCCCTTGGCGGCGTCGTAGAACAGACCGCGCTGCCGCTCCGCACTGCGGCGGGCACGCCGGTTCTCGTCCTCGCAACGCCGGGTGTCACCACCACAGATATCGCAGGCGGTATCCATGCCCAGGGCACTCATGCCCCCGCAGGAGCCCTTGATCGGCTTGCTCCCAAAGATCACCCCCACCGCCATGATGGTGACGATGCCAAGGGTGAACAGCAGGGTCAGCAGAACGGTCGTCATGTGTCATCCTCCCCGGCGGCGCGGGCTGCTGCCGCGTCACCTGCGGCCTCGTCCGCAAGATAGGGGGCAAAGGCCGTCGAGTACTGAATGTCGAAGCCGCGATTCCCGGGCTCCCTGATAATGAGATACACAGCAAGGCCCTGTTGTTCCGCCAGACGCAAGCCGCTCTCGGGCCCCATCACCATGATAGCGGTGGCCAGGGCATCGGCATAGGCCGCATTTTCCGCGATCACCGTCACCGAAGCCAGACCATGCTCGACCGGATAGCCAGTGGCAGGATCAATGGTGTGGGAGAAACGGCGCCCATCATCCTCGAAATAATTGCGATAGTCGCCGGACGTGACCATGCCAAGACCACTCACTTCGACCACGCGATGGGCGCGCTGGCCGGCGCTATCCGGGGTTTCGATGGCGATGCGCCAGGGCCCGCCCCGCGGGCTGTTGCCAGCGAGGCAGATGTCGCCGCCGATCTCGACCATGTAGTCCAGCGCACCCTGGACCGAGAGCAGGGCACAAAGCAGATCCGCGCCATAGCCCTTGGCAATGCCGGAGAGATCGATCTCCACGGGGGCCTTGCGTCGCACGCGATTGTCCAGCAGATCAAACTCAAGCCGGGAGAAGCCGACCGCCTGCCGGGCCTGTTCAATGGCATCCGCATCCGGCACCTGATCACGCGCAGGGTCCGGCCCGAAACCCCACAGGCGCACCAGGGGACCGACTGTCACATCGAAGGCACCACCACTGAGCCAGCTGACCTCGGTGGCGAGCAGCAGGACTTCGAACAGGGCCTCACTGGCCTCGAACCACTCCCCCACCGGCGTACGGTTCAGCCGATTGAGTTCGGAATCCTCAATATAGGTGGACATCGACTGGTTGATGGCAACCAGAAAGTCGTCGATCTGTTGCTGCAGCTCGACGGCATCCAGTCGTCGCTCCCGATCAACCACGGTGGCATGCCAGATGGTGCCCATGGTGGCACCACTGAGGCGGATGACCGACTGCTCCGAAGGGCTGCACGCCGCCAGCAGAAGGACGAAGAGCAGCCCGAGGGCTGCTCTTGCAGGGCGAAACATGGCGCGCTCAGCCACCGAAGTCATCGAGCAGGATATTCTCCTTCTCCACGCCCAGGTCTTCGAGCATCTTGATGCAGGCGGCATTCATCATCGGCGGCCCGCACATGTAGAACTCGCAGTCTTCCGGCGCCGGGTGATCCTTGAGATAGTTCTCGTACAGCACGTTGTGGATAAAGCCGGTCAGGCCGGTCCAGTTGTCCTCGGGCTGCGGATCACTCAGCGCCAGATGCCAGTCGAAGTTGTCGTTCTCCTCGGCCAGCTGGTCGTATTCCTCATTGTAGAAGCACTCACGCAGGCTTCGGGCACCGTACCAGAAGGAAATCTTGCGCTTGCTCTTCAGGCGGCGCAGCTGATCGAAGATATGCGAGCGCATCGGCGCCATGCCGGCACCGCCACCGATGAACACCATTTCGGCATCGGTGTCCTTGGCGAAGAACTCGCCAAAGGGCCCGTACACGGTGATCTTGTCGCCGGGTTTGAGACCGAATACGTAGGACGACATCAGCCCCGGGGGGATACCCTTGCTACCCGGAGGCGGCGTGGCAATACGGATGTTGAATTTGACGATGCCCTTTTCTTCCGGGTAATTGGCCATGGAGTAGGCGCGAATCACCGGCTCGGTCACCTTCGACTCGAGGTTGAAGAAACCAAAGCGCTCCCAGTCTCCCCTGTATTCTTCTTCGATCTCGAAGTCCTTGAAATGCACGTGGTGCGGCGGAGCCTCCAGCTGCACATAACCGCCGGCGCGGAAGTCCACGTTCTCACCCTCGGGCAGACGCAGGGTCAACTCCTTGATGAAGGTGGCGACATTGGGATTGCTTTCGACGGTACACTCCCACTGCTTGACGCCAAACACATCCTCGGGCACGTCGATCTTCATGTCCTGCTTGACCGGGGTCTGGCAGGACAGCCGCCAGCCCTGGCGTGCCTCGCGCGGGGTGAAGTGGCCTTCCTCGGTGGGCAGCATGGAGCCTCCGCCCTCCTTGACCACACACTTGCACTGGGCGCAGGTACCACCGCCACCGCAGGCGGAAGGCAGGAACAGACCGCTACTGGACAGGGTCTGCAGCAACTTGCCTCCCGCCGGTACGGTGATGGTCTTTTCGCCGTTGATCTCGATGGAGACGTCGCCGGAACTGACCAGCCTGGAGCGGGCGAACAGGATCACCGCCACCAGCGACAGCACCACGGCGGTAAACATCACCACGCCGAGGAGAATAACTTCGGGATTGATATCCATTGCCGTCCTCGTGTTTCAGTTGCCGCTTACAGGTCGATACCGCCGAAGGACATGAAGCCGAGTGACATCAGACCAACGATGATAAAGGTAATCCCCAGGCCACGCAGGCCTTCGGGCACGTCGCTGTACTTGAGCTTCTCGCGAATCCCGGCCAGGGCGGTGATGGCCAGTGCCCAGCCCACCCCGGCACCGGCGCCGAACACGACGCTCTCGCCAAAGGCGTAATCCCGCTCCACCATGAACAGCGAGGTCCCCAGAATCGCACAATTCACTGTAATCAGGGGCAGGAACACGCCCAGCGCGTTATACAGTACCGGCACATAGCGATCCAGGAACATCTCCATGATCTGCACGATGGCCGCAATCACGCCGATGTAGCTGAGCAGGCCCAGGAAGCTGAGATCCACACCCGGCAACCCGGCCCAGGCCAGGGCGCCGTCGCGCAGCAGATGATTGAAGATCAGGTTGTTGACCGGCACGGTGATGGTCATCACCACGATCACGGCGATACCCAGACC
>JBJHBY010000079.1:0-6176 GCA_050485745.1 Gammaproteobacteria bacterium
GCGCAACACGCCCTCGATCAGTTTGGCGATGGTATCGCCCCAGGCGACGCGCACCGCGTCGAGCGAAAGGCATTCCTCCCGCACCGCCCGGTACAGCAGGGCCGCCACCAGACCGTCTTCATCCAGGTGCAGGTCAGTCAGGATCTCGGCCATTTCCAGGCCCATCACCAGGCAGCGATCGCCCTGTTCACGATCAAGGCTCTGCTGAACCTGGCGGCAGGCCCGCAGCAACGCTTCACGGTCGACGCGGGGCTCCAGCGGCAGGCGCTCCACCCAGCATTCAACATCGATGCTGCCATCGGCGCGCTGCGGCTGCTCTTCCCTTACCTTGACCATTTCTTCTCCCTCGCCGGGATTCAGATTCAGGGCCAGGACCAGAGGATCCGGGCCCGAAGCCGGGACTTCAGCCTCCCAGCATGGCGTCAAACACGCCAGTGGACAGGTAGCGGTCACCGCGATCGCAGATGATGGCGACGATCACCGCGTTCTCCACCTCCCGGCTCAGCGCCAGGGCACCGGCAATGGCGCCCCCCGAGGACACGCCGCAAAAAATACCCTCTTCGGCGGCCAGACGACGCATGGTCAGCTCCGCCTCACCCTGCCCCACGTCGATCACCCGATCGACACGACTGGCGTCATAGATCTTCGGCAGGTACGCCTCGGGCCAGCGTCGGATGCCCGGGATGCTGGCTCCCTCCGCCGGTTGCAGACCGACGATCTGTACCGCAGGATTCTGCTCCTTCAGATAGCGCGAAACGCCCATGATGGTGCCGGTGGTTCCCATGGAGCTGACGAAATGCGTGATTCCGCCGCCGGTTTGATGCCAGATTTCCGGTCCGGTTCCCTCGTAATGCGCTCGCGGGTTGTCCGGGTTGGCGAATTGGTCCAGCACCCTGCCCTCGCCACGGGCCTGCATTTCCAGTGCCAGGTCTCTCGCGCCTTCCATCCCGGCCTCGCGGCTGACCTCGATCAACTCTGCACCGTAGGCGGCCATGGCAAGCTTGCGCTCCAGGCTCATGTGCTCCGGCATGATCAGCACCAGCCGGTACCCACGAATCGCGGCGGCCATGGCAAGGGCGATTCCGGTATTACCCGAAGTGGCCTCGATCAGGGTATCGCCAGGGCGAATATCGCCGCGCTCCTCGGCGCAGCGGATCATCGACAGAGCCGGCCGGTCCTTCACCGACCCGGCCGGATTATTGCCTTCCAGCTTGGCGAGGATGGTGTTGGAGGTCGCACCGGGCAGGCGCTGCAGCCGGACCAGTGGCGTATTGCCGACATATTGCTCGATGGTGGGGAAGTCCATGCCGGTACCTGCGTGACTCACTGCGGGGAAGACGGCGTCGCGCGGCGACGACCCGGGATGATACCACCCGCACCCCCGTGGAGCACACCGAGACCCGGCAGCCAGCGCTGCGGCGGGCCCGATGTTCGATCAGCATTGGGAGGACTGGCTTCCGAACAGCTGCCGGCTCACCAGCGGCCGCTCACCGAGGAGGGGCTGCAGCGCCTGCCGGCACAGGTGCTTGAGGGTGCGGCGGGCACGGTCGGAATATACCCGCTCGCGGAACTCGCACAGGCCGGCGCCTTCCAGTGCGCCCGGCTCCGGGGGTGAGAGCAACAAGCCCTGCCCCGGGACGAAGCGGTACCAGGCAGAGGCCCGTACCGGCCCGTCGGCAGCCTCTGCCAGGGACAGGCCGTAGCCCAGAACCTCGAGCAACTGCAGCTCAAAATAACGCAGGGCAATATCTGCCTCGACCCCCGCGGCCAGGGCGTCCAGGCTGCTTTCATAGGCGGGATACAATAATGGCTGTGGCTCATCACGCTGCAGCAGACGCACCAGCAACTCGTTCAGGTAGAAACCACTGTAGAGCGCGGTACCGCCAAGCAGTGGCGGCGTGGCGCGTGGCTCTCCCTGCAGGACATTGCGCAACTCACCACGGCCACCCAGACTGACCCACAGGGGCATGAACGGCTGCCAACTGGCGGCACCACGCCCCTTTCGCCCACGGGCGCCGCGCAACACAGCGCCGCAGCGCCCGTGCTCGGCGCAGAGCAATTCCAGCAACAGACTGCTGTCCCGGTACGGGCGTGCATGGAGGACATAAGCAGAAATCAGACTGTTCATGGCGATCCAGGGCGCGTAGCCTCAGCCGTCATCACCATAGCCCAGGCTGCGCAGGGCGCGCTCATCGTCGGACCAACCGGAACGGACCTTGACCCACAGGTTGAGCATGACCTTGCGCTCGAACAGACGCTCCATATCCAGCCGTGCCTCCTGGCCGATCAGGCGCATGCGCTCCCCCTTGTCACCAATGACGATGCGCTTCTGGCCAGAGCGCTCAACCAGTACCAGGGCACCGATGTGCAGGACTTCGCCGTGCTGCTCGAAGGCCTCGATCTCCACCGTCATGGCATAGGGCACTTCGGCACCCAGCTGCCGCATGATTTTCTCGCGCACGATTTCCGCCGCCAGAAATCGCTCGCTGCGATCAGTGATCTGATCGGCGGGAAACAGGTGCGGGCCCTCGGGGAGGTGCCTGACGATAGCCTCTTCCAGAGCTTCGCGATTGTGCCCCTTCAGGGCGGACAGCGGGAACACATCAGCGAAGTCCATACGGGCAGACAATGCCGCGATGTGCGGTAACAGTGCACCCTTGTCGGGTATCTTGTCGATTTTGTTGATGACCAGAATCACTGGCACACCGAGCCCGCGCAGTTTGTCGAGAACCCATTCGTCCTCGTCGGTCCATTTCAGGCCGTCGACAAGGAACAGCACCAGATCGACATCCCTCAACGCGGAGTCGGCGGCGCGATTCATGTAGCGATTGATGGCGCGCGGCTCATCGCGATGCAGGCCCGGCGTATCCACGTAAATGATCTGTACCGCATCCTCGGTCTTGATGCCGAGCACGCGGTGACGGGTGGTCTGCGGCTTGCGTGAGGTGATACTGAGTTTCTGCCCGATCAGATGGTTCAGCAGTGTCGACTTGCCCACGTTCGGCCGCCCCACCAGGGCGACGAATCCACAGCGCTCGAGGTCACTCATTGGCGCTGCTGCAGCTGGTCGATCGCCTGCTCCGCGGCGATCTGCTCGGCAACGCGACGGCTCGCACCACGGGCGATGGCGCAGACATCCATCGATGCAATCTCACAGGCCACCTCAAACTGTTGTTCGTGTTCCTCACCGGAGGTTTCCAGCAAGCGATACACCGGCAGGGGCTGGCGCCGCGACTGCAGCCACTCCTGCAGCCGGGTCTTCGCATCCTTGTTGCCCTCGCCGGGCTGGATCGCATCGAGATGCTCCTCGAACCAGGTCAGCACGCAGTCGCGGCAGGCGTCGACCCCTGCATCCAGGTATATCGCCCCGAGAAGCGCCTCGAGGGCATCGGCAAGAATCGACTCACGGCGATGACCGCCACTCTTCATTTCGCCGGGGCCCAGTAACAGGCACTCTCCGATACGATAGCGCCGGGCAATTTCCGCCAGGGTCGCGCCCTTCACCAGGCGTGCCCGCATGCGGCTGAGTTCGCCCTCGCGCGCCTCGGGAAAGCGCAGGAACAGGGCTTCGGCGATGATGAAATTGACCAGCGAGTCACCGAGAAACTCGAGGCGCTCGTTGTTGTTCCCTCCGGCACTACGATGGGTCAGGGCCCGGGTCAGGAGGTCGACATTTGCAAAGGCGTGGCCAAGGCGCTGGCCGAGCAGGAATTGTGGGTCAATGGCGGTCATGAACGGGGCAATTCGTAGGTGAGATCGTCGAAGCGAACCACCAGATCAATGTTGAACATGAAAGGCACCCGAGACTCATAAGTAGCATCAAGGGTACGCTGACCACGCTCCTCTACGATCCTGAAACTCCGCGCTGACGCCGTTTCGATGCGATTGACGTCGAGGCGACGCTGGATGTGGGCACGCAACTGGGACTGGTTCATGTCCCGCACCTCGGGTTCGGCCATGACCTGGTTGAGCACCTGACGCAAGGACCAGTAGTCCATATAGACCGGCAGCAGACGAAAGCCCAGGGTGAGTACGAACGCCGCCACCAGCAGGGCAGCCAACCAGCCAACGATACCCAGGCCGTGCTGCCGCGAGGCATTAAAACCGGAACCCATGCGCATCCCCGCGCCCTCCCCGAATGCGGACTGTGACAACTTCATTACTAGCGAATCGCACCCACCCTGTCAAAGCGCGGCAACGCGCCCATGGAGCCCCAGTGCATCCAGATGGCAAAGGCCTTGCCCACGATATTGTCTTCCGGCACCTCGCCCCAGGCGCGACTGTCGCTGCTGTTGTCGCGATTGTCACCCATCATGAAGTAGTGCCCCGGACTGACCGTGACGACGAAATCATTGGCTGGCGCACGCAGGTAGCGGTGGATCATATGCTCCTGCTCGCCGAGGCGCTCCGCCGCCAGTTGCAGTACCGGGCGCCCCGGAGGCAGCTGCGCCAGCAGGGTCTGCTCCGCGGGTTCGCCATTGATATACAGCACCTTGTCGATGGATTCGATGCGATCCCCGGGCAGGCCGATCACCCGCTTGATGAAGTAGCGCCGGTCACCGGGCGGGAAGAACACCATGACATCCCCGCGCTGGGGGTCACCCACCTCGAAGAAGCGGGACTGCAGCACCGGCCAGCGCAGGCCATAGGCAAACTTGTTGACCAGAATGTAGTCACCGACTTCAAGAGTCGGCTCCATCGATGAGGAGGGAATCTGGAAGGGCTCTACCACAAAAGAGCGCAGCACCAGCACCACCAGCAGTACCGGAAAGAACGAGCGTGCGTACTCGGCAATACGGTACTGGTTATCCGCGGCCTGGGAGCGCAGCACTTCACGTTCCTCCCCGGCCTGAACACTGGCAGAGGCCTGTGCCTGTGCCTGTGACTCACGACGCGGCGAGAACAACCACTTGTCCAGTGCTCCGATCAGCCCCGCCAGGGCGGTCAGAACCACCAGCACGAAGGCAAAATCGCCGTCCTTGATCCACAGCGCCGCCAGCAGCCACAAACCCCAGGCACCCAGCACCACCTTGTAGGCCAGCTCCGCCCAGGGCGGCCGGGGGGACTCCGCCACCGGACCGGGGCCGGCGAGCGGCCGCGCCAGCAGTTCCTGGGCCAGCCATACGGCCACGGTGAGCAGACTCACCAGCAGTAACAGCGAATTAACCATGCTTCTCCATCCTGTCCGGCCGGGAGGTGGCAACGCGCGCCCCGCGCCTGTGTCCCGATGAGGTCTTCATGAACCGCCGTCGCGGTACGCCCCCTACTTGTCAACCTGGAGCACGGCGAGGAAGGCACTCTGCGGGATCTCGACACTGCCCACCTGCTTCATGCGCTTCTTGCCCGCCTTCTGCTTCTCCAGCAGTTTGCGCTTGCGGCTGACATCACCACCATAGCACTTCGCCGTCACATTCTTGCGCAAGGCCTTGACCGTCTGGCGCGCGATCACCTGGCCACCGATGGCGGCCTGGATGGCGACATCGAACATCTGCCGCGGAATCAGCTCCTTCATCTTCTCGACCAGCGCACGCCCCCGGTACTGGGCCTGGTCGCGGTGCACGATGATGGCCAGGGCATCGACCTTTTCACCGTTGATCAGGACGTCAAGGCGCACCAGTTTCGCCGCCTGAAAGCGTTCAAAGCTGTAATCGAGAGAGGCGAAACCGCGGCTCACCGATTTGATACGGTCGAAGAAGTCCAGCACCACCTCATTCATCGGCAGTTCGTAGCGCAGCTGAACCTGTTGACCGAGGAACTGCATGTCCCGCTGCACGCCACGCTTGTCGACACACAGGGTGAGGACGTTGCCGAGGTAATCCTGGGGCACCAGGATATTGGCGGTGACGATGGGCTCGCGCATTTCCTCGATGTCACCGGGGTCGGGCAGTTTCGACGGGTTGTCGACGTAAATGACCTCCCCGCCCTTTTTCACGACCTCGAAGACGACCGTGGGTGCCGTGGTGATCAGGTCCAGGTCGTACTCGCGTTCGAGACGCTCCTGGATAATCTCCATATGCAGCATGCCAAGGAAGCCGCAGCGGAAGCCAAAGCCCAGGGCATCCGAGCTCTCCGGTTCGTAGAACAGCGACGCATCGTTCAGGGTCAGCTTGGCCAGTGCATCGCGAAAAGCCTCGTAGTCATCGGCGGAAACCGTGAACAAGCCCGCATACACCTGC
>JBJHBY010000079.1:6186-13761 GCA_050485745.1 Gammaproteobacteria bacterium
TCTTGAAACCCGGCAGCGAGGCGACGCCGGAGGTCGCGAGATGGGTCAGGGTATCGCCGACCGGGGCACCCTGGATGTCCTTGATGCCCGCCACCACGAAACCCACTTCGCCCGCCTGCAGTTGGCTGGTTTCCTGGCGCTTCGGGGTAAAAATACCGACCGCATCCACAACATGGGCCTTGCCGATGGACTTGGCTACGATCTTGTCACCCTTCTTCAGTCGGCCGTGTTTGACCCGCACCAGGGACACGATGCCCAGGTAGTTGTCGAACCAGGAATCGATAATCAGGGCCTGCAAGGGTGCGTCCGGATCGCCCTGGGGCGGAGGAACCAGCGCCACCAGTTGCTCGAGCAAATCTTCAACGCCGAGACCACTCTTGGCGCTGACGGGGATGGCATGGGTCGCATCAACGCCGATGATTTCCTCGATTTCCTGCTTGACCCGCTCCGGTTCCGCCTGGGGCAGGTCCATCTTGTTGAGGACGGGAATCACCTCCAGACCCTGGTCGATGGCGGTGTAGCAATTGGCCACGGACTGCGCCTCCACACCCTGGGCGGCATCCACCACCAGCAGGGCGCCCTCGCAGGCGGCCAGGGAGCGGGAGACTTCGTAGGAAAAGTCGACATGACCCGGAGTGTCGATGAAATTCAGCTGGTAGGTCTTGCCGTCACGCGCCTGGTAGTTGAGCGTTACGCTCTGCGCCTTGATGGTGATGCCGCGTTCGCGCTCGATATCCATCGAGTCGAGCACCTGCTCGGCCATTTCGCGGGCGCTGAGGCCACCACAGTGCTGAATGAAGCGATCTGCCAGCGTCGATTTGCCGTGATCGATATGGGCGATAATGGAGAAATTGCGGATGAGATCGAGCTGACTCACGCTGAATGGACCCGGGACACCACTGCGGACTGGAAGGCTGGGGCGGATGCCCCCCTGTGAAGCCGGCGATTGTAGCCCAACGCCGTGACGATAGCCATGCGGGGGCCGGCAGCCGTATCAGGCCTCGCGCGCAGGAAAGACCACGGGTGCGGCGGCCTGAGGTTCGCAGCGACCCTCAAGCCGGGGTTGCAGCGCCGGGTCCCGGGCATGCCGCCAGGCATGCCAGCGCACCCCGGCAAGCCCCATCACAAATCCTGTGGCAGCACCCAGGGCAGCCCAGGCTTCGCTGCCCGACATCTGCCCGAGCAACAGCAGGCCTGCAAACAGGCCCAACAGCGGCAAGAGATAAACAATCCCGGCAGCGCGAAGCAACAAACCATCGGGAATGCTGATCTCGACATCGTCACCGATACGATAGTCCGCCAGGCGCTGACCCCCGGGAAGCACACGCACCTGATGCCGGCCATCGCCGGACATGCGGTTCAGCAGGCCGTGACCGCAGGCACCGCGCACGCTACAGCTGCCACAGGTACTGCGCCGGATGGTTTCAACCCAGAGGCAATCAGCATCGATAGCGACGATACGCCCCGTCTCGCTGATCACGAGGCGTCCTCCGGGGGGACGTGCAAGGCCACGGATGCCGCGATACGACGCGCCGTGGCACGCGGAATCTCGCCCACAACCGTCACAACATAGGCGCTGCCGTCCGTCGTCTGGATACCGCGGGTATAGGCCACGGTACCACCCTGCCGAGCCTCCCCTTCCGCCACGCCTGCGCCACCGGGCTCGACGAAGACGGAGAAGACCGCCATGCCGTCGGAGAAGGTCTGCACGTCCTCATCCGGCTGGCGCAGGGGCATCGACAGTTCGAAGCCGGCGGGCAGCCAGCCCGGACTCCAGGCCGGATCGGCAGAGCTGTCGGCCGTATCCGCAGGGCCGCCGGGTGCGGTTACACCCCCATTGCGAGCCTCCACAACCCAGTCTTCCTGCAGTGGCACCACTTCCAGAATCACAAACTGGAAGCGCTCCAGAATACGCCCCCTGGGGTCGATCAGCTCCGAGCGCAGCATCAGTCCGGTGTCGCGATCCACTGCCAGGCGGTATCCGAAACGGTAACCATCGCGGGGAATGACATTGAGATTGATCGCCTCCCGCCCCGCTATACGATCCTCACCATCAATTTCCAGATGGTAATAGTCGCTGACGCCAGCGACACCATCGCGCAATGCCTGATGCTTCTGGTAGATACGAATCAGGCGGGTGCCGGGGTGAATACAGGTCAGTCTGTCGCCGCGACGAATGATTTCGCGGTGTTCTCCGTCGAGGTATTCCAGGCGTTCGTATTCCTCGCCATCAACCAGTCCACGGGTAATGCGCAGGGACTCGCGATGCCCGCCACGCTCGTAAGTAAAGACGCCGCGGTAGCTCTGCCCCGCCAGGCCAGCGGACAGGCGCTCCAGCCAGGCGACGGCATCGCCTTGATCATTCGTGGTGGAGACAGGGCCGGCAGTCGCCCCGGAAACAGACAGGGAAAGCAGTGACAACAGGCCCAGCGACAGCCCGAGCAACAGGGTCTGGGCACGCATCGGGCAGCTACTCCGCGTCAATCTGGGTAACGCGGGCAAAGGTCAGTACGCCCTGCCCGGTGTTGGCTGCGGCACGCTCGGTATGGCGCAGCAGGTACTGCTGCAGCCGCCGCTGCGCCTCCTCGTTCATGTCCGGCGCCTCAACGGCAACACTGGCCCCGGAGCGCGGCCAGTCTCCGGGGAAGCCGGCGATCACCGGAAGAGAGCCCTGGGCGGACACCGCCCCGCTGGTGGGATACACGCGCCCACTGGTCGTATTGCCCGTACTGGCGATCTCGGCAGTGCCAGCACCAGGCACCGCGCCAGGGAGTCGCTCCAGTGCGCCACCTCCAAAAACAACCGCCAGAGCCACCGATGCCGCGACGGCGACACCGCCCAGCGGGCGCGCCCAGCGGGACGTGGGGGCAGAGGCGGCCGGTTCTTCATCAATGGCGGCGGCAATACCGGCACTCAGATCGATATGGGCGAAGCTCAGCTCTGCAGCGGACACGCCGCCCCGGGCAGTATGACAGTGTCGCCAGAAATGTCGCAGTTCGGGGTCATCGGCGCGGGCCAGTATCTGCCGCAACTCCAGCTCGCTGGCTTCGCCATCGGCCAGGGCAGAGACTGCCTCCCGCAATTGATCGTTCATACCTTCACCTCGTCGCTGCCTTCCATCTGGATCCTGACCTGCCGGTCGATGGCCTCCCGCGCCCGGAAAATCCGGGAGCGGACCGTACCCACCGGGCAGTCCATGACATTGGCGATGTCCTCATAACTGAGACCATCGAACTCGCGCAACGTCACCGCCGTGCGAAGATCTTCGGGCAGATTGGCGATCGCCCGTTCCACCACCTGCTTCAGCTCGGCCCCGAACAGGGCGTTTTCCGGGTTCTCGATATCCTGCAGCACCGATTGCCCATCATAGTATTCCGACTCGTCAACATCCACGACTGTGGCAGGGGGGCGCCGGCTGCGCGCCACCAGGTGATTCTTGGCCGTATTGATCGCGATCCGGTATAGCCATGTGTAGAAGGCACTGTCACCACGAAAGCGCGGCAGGGCCCGATAGGCCTTGATAAAAGCCTCCTGGGCCACGTCCTGGATGTCGTCGCCGTCCCGCAGGTAGCGTGACACCAGGCTCAGGATCTTGTGCTGATACTTCAGGACCAGCAGATCAAAGGCCCGCTTGTCACCCCGCTGCACCCGCCGGACCAGCTGCTGATCCGTCTGGTCGGCGTCACTCATCGACACCTCCGCCGACCCACCACCAATTTGCCTGTTCGATAGACCATGGTCTTTTCCATAAGTTCGCCCACGGCAACAACATCCATTGCCGCGGCAGAAAACGGGCAGGCTCTGGCTGTGGGCGCCGCCGGCCAGGCAGGAGTATACTCGGGCAGCTTCCCAAGTGATTGTCCATCATCATATATTCCGCCTTTTTCCGGAGCAACCTGGGTCCATGGGCAAACGCCAGCGGCACGACATCCTGATCATCGGCTCCGGCGCGGCCGGGCTCACCGCCGCCCTCAACCTGGCACCGGACCTCGACGTCGCGGTGATCAGCAAGGGCGACCTCACCGATGGCTCCACCTGGCATGCCCAGGGCGGCATCGCCGCGGTGCTGGACGATGGAGACAGCGTCGACAACCACGTAGCCGATACCCTCGCGGCCGGCGCCGGTCTGTGCCATGAGGATGCGGTGCGCTTCACCGTGGAGCACGCTCGCGCCGGCATCGAATGGCTGGTGGATCAGGGCGTGGACTTCGACCGCATTCCCGGCGCCGGCGACTATCATCTGACCCGGGAGGGCGGCCACAGCCACCGGCGCATCATTCACGCCGCCGATGCCACCGGCCGGGCGGTCTCGGAGGGCCTCAGCGCCCAGGCCCTGCGCCGCGACAACCTGCACCTGTACACCGGCTACATCGCCGTCGACCTGGTGATCCGCAATGGCCGCTGCCATGGCGCCTATGTTCTGGACTGCGAACGCGGCCAGGTGGATATCTTCGAGGCACGCTTCACCATCCTGGCCACTGGCGGCGCCAGCAAGGCCTACCTCTACACCAGCAATCCGGACGGTGCCAGCGGCGACGGCATCGCCATGGCCTGGCGCGCCGGCTGCCGCGTCGCCAACATGGAATTCAACCAGTTCCACCCCACCTGCCTGTACCACCCGAAGGCCAAGTCATTCCTGATCACGGAGGCGATCCGCGGTGAAGGCGGGCGCCTGCTGTTACCGGATGGCGAGCGCTTCATGCAACGCTTCGATCCACGCGGCGAACTGGCGCCCAGGGACGTCGTGGCCCGGGCCATCGACCATGAAATGAAGCGCCTGGGTGCCGACTGTGTCTACCTGGATATCAGCCACAAACCGGCGGACTTCCTGCTGCATCACTTCCCCACCGTAAAGGCGCGCTGCCTGGAACTGGGTATCGACATCACCCGCGAACCCATCCCGGTGGTGCCAGCAGCCCACTACACCTGTGGCGGGGTCATCGTGGATGAACATGGCCGCACCGACATCAGCCACCTCTATGCCATCGGGGAGACGTCTTTCACCGGTCTGCATGGCGCCAACCGCATGGCCAGCAATTCACTGCTGGAGTGCATCGTGTATGGTCGCTCCTGCGCCGCAGACATCCGGGCCGCCGCCATGGCATCACAGCCCGAGATCACGATTCGTGCCTGGGACGAGTCCCGGGTCACTGACTCCGACGAGGACGTGATCATTTCCCACAACTGGGACGAACTGCGCCGCTTCATGTGGGACTATGTGGGCATCGTTCGGACCAACAAGCGGCTGCAGCGCGCCCAGCACCGGATTCAACTTCTGCAGCGCGAGATCCACGAGTACTACAGCAATTACAGGGTCAGCCCGGACCTGATCGAGCTGCGCAATCTGGCCATGGTGGCGGAGCTGATTATCCGCTCGGCACTGCAGCGCAGGGAGAGCCGGGGTCTGCACTACACTCTGGACTACCCGGAGCCCATCGAGCCGGGCCGGGATACCGTCCTCGCACCGCCACACTGGCAGGCACGAGCTGGTACAGCGGAGCCATGATTCTCCGGCCATGATTCTCCGGTTGCGGGATCAATCCAGCGAGCTGGCATGACGCAGCAGGACACGCAGGCGGCGATTACCGTCGCGACCACAGCTGTCGGTGAACAGCAGCCGGTATTGCCTGCGCCCGGCATCATCAAACTCCAGCACCACGAGCCAGGGCCAGCACACGCTGCGGCGCAGCCGCAGCGGCCGCCACGGCATGGCAACCGCACCCCGCCACCCCCACTGCCCGCCATCAAGGCGCAGCCAGCCCGCATCCCCAGCCAGACGGCGCTGCGCCAGCCAGTACCAGGAAAGAATCGCTCCAGCCAGCGACCACAAAAAGGGGTTGGCCCCAACCGCCAGCGCCACGGCACTCACGGCAGCAAGCGCCCCCGCAAGCAGCCAGACACGCAGCCTCAGCGAGGGCCTGACCTCAAGAACGAGGGGTTCTGGCGAATGCGAGGATGTCATCAACCAGCTCCGCCAGCACCGCATCCTGCGGTCGCTCGCGCCCGATGAAGTAACTGAACAATTCGGTATCCTGGCTCTCGAGGAGCCGCACCACCTGCTGGCGACGGGCTTCCGGCAGCTGCCGGTAACACTGCTCGATATAGGGTGCCAGCACCAGATCCAGCTCCAGCATGCCACGCCGGCTGGCCCAGAGAATGCGCTTGAACTCGGATTCCGAAACCATTAACGTCCCACGGCAATCGATGAGCCCTCACCGCCCCCTGCGGCGCAGCGACGGCGTTCAGAGCGCGCATTATATACTGCCGCGCAACGCCCCCGCCCGCGGGGCAACGATATCCGCCCCCCGGAGCTCCACCCATGACCGATACGCGCCAGTCATTTTTCACGGCCATTGCCCCCGACCTGCCCGCCCCCGACGGCAGTGCAGAGGGGCCTGCGGCGGACTGGATCACCGCCCTTGCCGACTACAGCCTGCTCGGCGTCAGCGGCGTCGACGCACAGCGCTTCCTGCAGGGCCAACTCAGCTGCGACGTGCGCCCTGTATCCGCACAGCGCGCCACGCCCGGCGCCTACTGCAATCCCAAGGGCCGGGTGCTGGCGAGCTTCGTTCTGGCCGCAACCACCGAGGGGGACTACCGCCTGCGCCTGCGCCGGGACATCGCCGCCGACACCGCCGCCACACTGGGTCGCTACATCGTGTTCTCCAAGGCCAGGGTAGAGGACCTCGGCGACGCATGGGTACTGCTCGGCCTCCACGGTACCGCGGCGGCAAACACCGCCGCCGAATGGCTGGGTGGCGCTCCCGATGGTCAGTGGCAGGTGTACGCCGGGGAACGGGGACAACTGCTGCAACTCGACGAGGCCGGCGGGCGTCACGAACTGTGGCTGCCGGCAAGCCTGGCACTGTCCGCCTGGAAGCACCTGCGCACTGTCCTGCCCGTGGCGGCTGCACGCGCCTGGCAACGCCTCAATGTCGAGCAGGGTATCGCCGAGATCCATGCCGGCAATCGCGAGCAACTGTTGCCGGAAATGCTCAACTACCCGGAAACCGGGGCGGTGTCCTTCCGCAAGGGTTGCTATACGGGGCAGGAGGTCATCGCCCGTATGCACTATCGCGGCAACCGCAAACGGGCCCTCTATCGCTGCGGCTATACCGGACAGGATCCCGCAGCAGGTGATGCGGTTCTCAGCAGCGCTGACCACTCCAGCGCCGGCGAGGTTTTCGAGGCCATTGACGGTGAGTTACTGGCTATACTGAACACATCCATCGCCCCCGATGCGCCATTGCTTCTGGCTGGCGATCCGGAGCGCCCACTGACGCGCATGGCGCTGCCCTACGCAATCGATACACGCAGCGCCAAGCCCTGACCTCCGTCGGGATGTGGCGACGGCACCACGAGACACGGATACGGAATCAGAAATGAGCGATGAACTGCTGCACAGCGTGCGCCAGGAACTGCTGGCGGCCATCGAGAGCGACCGACTGACTCTGCCGACCCTTCCCGAGGTCGCGCTGCAGGTGCGCGAAGCCACCCACGACCCCGATATCGACGTTGCCCGGCTGGCCCGGGTCATCCAGAACGACACTGCACTGTCAGCGCGCATCATCAAGG
>JBJHBY010000080.1:0-1142 GCA_050485745.1 Gammaproteobacteria bacterium
GTGTGGACGAGGTAGTCCTGATTCTGCTGCCCCCGGGAGAACCAGTGTGTCCAGTCGCCATTCAGCTCGAAGGAGAAGGAGTAGAAGTGGCTCGGTGTATCCACAGCGAGGCCAGGGTAGCGGGTGTGGTACCAGGTGCCGCCCACCTCCGGGTTCTTCTCGACGATGTCATAGTCATAACCGGCCTCGGCAAAGCGCACCCCGGCATTGATACCGGTCAATCCGGCGCCGATCACCAGAATGCGAAAGCCCGGTGGGGACGCCTCGCGACGCGGTGCATCCTGGCCGGGCAGGCGCGTAAAGCCGGACTGCTCCAGCACCAGAGGCACGAACTCGTCCGCCACCGGCTCGCCCACATAGACACTCATCAGCCGCTGCATTTCGGCTGTATCCGGCTGGCGGCCCGGCACCGGAGGCTCCCGGGTCAGCAGCTCGTAAAGGCGCTCGCGCAGCTCAGCCTGCAAGGGCTCCGGCACACTCGCACCACCCTCCATCAGCGGCCGGATGTGCGGCGCGAAGCGCTCAAGCAGGTCGTTGCCTCCCGCCAGATGCGAGTAAACCATCAGCAGGGTGGGGCTGTCGGCCTCGGCCAGCGCCTCACGCAGCCTTGCCCGGTCACGGATGGGCAGGACATCATCAGCACGATTGGCGGTGGATCGGACCTGCGGGATACTGCTCATGCTCACCTCGTTGATTGTGCCCGGCTTGCCTGGCAATCCGGAGATCTGGAGATCTGGAGATCTGGAGATCCGCCACCCTTTGCCGGCCAGGGGTTTTAATTTATATTTATATTATATATAAATAAACGGCTGCCGAAACCCCGGACCACCCCTTGAAGGAGGTACCGCCATGCAAGCACTCAACGGCAGGATCCAGCAGGCACTGGGCATCGACCCGGGCACCCCGGTCATCGATGTCGACGCCCATTTCGAACCCGGGGATGACTGGCTCGCGCCCTATCCGGAACTGGCGCGGCGATTGCCAGCCCTGAACCCGGGCCAACTCGCGGTCAACACCATCTGTGGCGACCTGCTGCACGACGTGCCCGAATCCCGGCGCCCGCCACTGCAGGAACTGATTCCCCCGGGCATGGCCATCCTCTACGGTCAGGAGAAGGCCGGCGAGGCCGAGCGGCGCAAGGC
>JBJHBY010000080.1:1152-13751 GCA_050485745.1 Gammaproteobacteria bacterium
GTTCCAGGAAGCCAATGCCCGGGCGCGGGTGCAGTGGCTGGATGAGCAGGGCATTCACCTTCAGCATGTGATCTGCCTGTCCGGCATCGCCTATTGCAACGACATTGCCGACGCCGGTCTGCGCCAGGAGGTCACCGCAACCGCCAACAACTGGCTGGCCGATACCTGCGCGGAAGGCCATGGTCGCCTGCTGCCCATCCCAGCGCTGGACTACACCGACCTGAAGTGGGCGGCCACGGAGCTGGAGCGGATGCGCAAGCGCGGCGCCCGTATCTTCCTGATCCCCGCCTACCCCGTAAATGGCATCCCACCGATGCACCCCGACTGGGACCTGATCTGGGACACCGCCACCCGCAACGGCATGGAGCCAATGCTGCACACCGGCTTCGAGCATATGCGCTTCGACGCGGGCTGGGCCAATACCGGGGGCGACACCGTGCTGCTGCGCATGCTGGGCGGCGCCCATCGCCATGTCGCGCCGACCACGCTACTGAACGCCATGGTCTACGGTGGGGTGTTCGAGCGCTTCCCCACGCTGACGGTGCTGCTGGCCGAAGTCGGCACCGGCTGGCTGCCCTTCATGTATCGCGAGATCGACGATCGGGTGTCGCCAGTGGCGGAGTTGTTCCTGGGCAAGAGCACACTGAAGCTCAAGCCCAGCGAATACCTGGCACGCAACGTCAAGGCCACCCCCCTGGCCGGCGGCAACGACAGCCCGCTGCCGCGCATCATGGAGGACCTGCCCGAGGAGATGCTGGTGTTCTCTTCGGACTTCCCCCACTTCGAGGGCTTCACCGATCCGGCCGGGCACTATGCCGAACTGCTGCGACCCCTGTCGGGCCCGGCCCGACAAGCGTTTCTCGGCGGCACCATGGCCCGCGTCTTCAGCGACATGGGCCAGCCCTTGCAACCAGCCGCCTGAAGGCAGCCGGCCAGGAACCCTGGCCGGCTTGTTGCGACGGGCACTCTACCCTCCTGTCGCGCGCTATTGCGCACCGAAGCGATAGCGCAGGGACAGACCATACATGCGCGGCTCGCCGTACACCGAGTTGGTGAAGCCCGTGGACTGCAGCAGCCCCACGTACTCATTCACCCGGTAGGTCTTGTTGGTGGCATTGGTGACAAAAGCCCGGGCATCCAGGGTGGAGCCGAGAATATTGTTCCACTCCATCGACAGATTGAGCAGGGTGTAGCCCCCGGTCCAGGAACGCGGATCCTCCTGCGGCGATGTGGTCGCCGAGGAGTACATCCGGCCCTGGTGGTTGAGGCTGCCAAAGAACACCAGCTCACCCAGGTTGGACGGCAGCATCTGCGTATAACGGGCATTCAGCGCCGCGATATGCTTGGGCGTATTCTGGAACGGGATGCAGGAATAGTCGGCAGTAACCGGCTCCATTCCCGGGGAGGGCACGATCAGCGGGCCCGAGCAGGGATAGACCTCGGTGCCCTGGCGCAGCGGATCCGGCTGCACCACCAGGTCGTACTTCTTGTACTTGGCATCCGTATAGGAGTAGGCCAGGGACAGCTCCAGGCGGTCGATGGGCAGAATGGTCAGCTCGACCTCAGCGCCGCGGATCTGCGCCTTGTCCGCATTGAAAGTCACCGCCCCCTGATCCAGGCAGGAGGTGCTGGCGGAGAAGTCCTCCCCGTTCGGCCCTTCGCATACAAAACCACCCGAACCATCGGGCACGAACGACCCGATGGGCGCGTTGTCCCCAGCGGCCCGCTGCATATCCTCATAATCGAGGTGGTACAGGTTGGCATTCAGGCGCACCGGCATGTCGCCGATGGCAAAGTCCGTTTTGATACCAACCTCATAGCTGGTCACGAACTCAGGGTCCGAAGTCAGCTGACGCGGCGCGGCGTAATTGAAGGCACCGGCCTTGTAGCCCCGGGTTACCTTGCCGTAGAGCAGAACGTCGTCGCTCATCTGGTAGTCGAGGCCGACATTCCAGGTCCACTCCTTCGAACGCAGTTTGGCCGTGCGCGCAGGCGTCACGTAGTCGTTGGCCCCCGGGCCGAAATATTCGCGGTCGGAGAAAAAGTTCGGGGCAAACCGTGAGCCCTTGGTCTCATCATCGGTATGACGCACGCCCAGCGTCAGACGAAAACGATCAAGATTCTCGTGCAACAGCGACAGGTCGAAGGTGGTCTGGCCATAGAACGCCAGGGAGGTGATATCCAGCTCGTAAAACGCGCCGGGATTCAGGGACGCCCCGTTGAAAGAGCCCGTACCCTGCAGGCCCTCGGGCTCGACCTTGGCGTAATAGGCGCCCACGACGTAGTCCATACCGCCCTCCAGCGCATCGCCCTGGAGCTGCAGCTCGAAGGTGGTCTGGCTGGAGTCAGAGATATTGCCGCTGCTGCCCGATCCGCCAAACGGGTTGTCTTCCACACCGTCCGGGATGTAGGGGGGTATCTGCCCCAGAATCGGCAGGATCGATCCATCCAGATCCCAATCGTAATTCAGTTTGAGAGTCTGATAGCTGACAATATTGCGCAACTGCAGGTGATCCGTCATCTGCCAGGACAGGGTGTTGATAAAGGCATCCGCCTCGATACGGGTGAACTGATCGTGATTCATCGCCGTGCGGCGTGGCCCCAGGGCGCGTTGCGCATCAAGAACCTGCTGGGCCACGGCCGGATTGAACAGATCGCCACCCATGACATTACCCGGAGCATAAGCCAGGTTCCCGGCAAGATTGCCAACATTGGCCCCCGGCCCGATACCACTGAGCACGAAGCCCGTGCCATTGTCCTCGGACTTGGAGCGAGTAAAGACAAAGTAATTCTCGACCGCGTCGATGGGGCGCCACAGCACACCGATACGCGCATGCCAGTAATCCTTGTTGTCATAGTCCTTGCCGGCAAAGCCGGCCGAGCGGGCAGACGGATCGAAAGCCCCGCACAGCGCTGCCGCCGTCGGCGCACAGACATCACTGAAGCCATAGGGCCCCGGTCCGACATCCTTGGTGAAACCGTCACGCTCAACGTCCTTGTACGACAGACGCAACAGCAGGCGGTCATCCACCAGGGGCAGGTTGAGTACGCCCTCGTATTCGCGGTTGTTGTAGTTGCCCACCTGCGCCTGGACGTAGCCATGCAGCTCTTCGGTGGGCCGGTTCGGCCCCAGCAAAACGGCGCCACCCGTGGTATTGCGCCCGAACAGGGTGCCCTGGGGGCCGCGCAGCACCTGCAGCGAGCCAAGATCGAAGAAGGTACCGGGGCCACCCTGGGTGGCAAGGATGCCGGACTGGATCAGGGGCACCTCGGCAAAGTAGTTCACCACCCCGACGGGCGACAGGTAAGTTGCCCCCTGACCACGGATGGTGATGACCTCGGCGCTGCGCGGATTGCCGGCGCTGGTCACGGTCAGGGAGGGCACCTTGCCCAGCAGGTCGAAGGCGCCGCTGATATTCTGCTGGCGCAGGCGCTCCGTATCCAGCGCCGTGATCGCCACTGGCACATCCTGGCTACTCTCTTCCCGGCGTTGCGCGGTGACCACGATTTCCTCAAGCATGCGCACGCTGCGCGCCGGAGCGTCCTCCTGCGCATGGACATAGTTGAGTGGTGCGCCCGATGCACAACCCAGGGCCGCTGCCCGGACTGCCAGCGCGATCAGCGCCTTGCGGCGCGGCATGAAGCGAGATGACTGCATAGCACGTACCCCCGATCTTACGGTTATGTTTATTAATAAGTAATTTATAAATCAAAGCCGCCGCAAGGTAAACAAAATTTAATGCGGGGACAAGTCACGCCGGCCGAACAGGCCATCAGAGTCGATCGGGGGAGAAACCATCAGCCGACGTGCGCCAGAGGCTGTACACGATCCCCCCGAGGCCCAGTACCAGCAGCAACAGCAGGGCGACCACACCGCCCCAGCCCCCGGCCTGCCACATCAGGCCGGAACCACTGCCGATCATGCTGGCACCGCTGTAAAAGGCACAGAGATAGAGGCCGGAGCCCAGCGCACGGGCGTGACGCACACTGCGCGTGACCCAGGCTCCAGCCATGGAATAAACCAGAAAATAACCGAGGGTAAACACCACCAGGCCCGCCAGCAGCCAGGCGAGCCCGGACCCCAGCATCAGCAACAGACCAATGGCCAGGAGCAACACCCCCCAGGCCATCAGGCACGGCAGACCAAAGCGCGCAACCTGCCGCGTCGCCAGCATCGCCGTGGGCGGGCCCAGAAGAAACAGCACGAACACCGAGCCCGCCAACAGCGGCGACAGTGACAGGGGCGGCGCCAGCAACTGGTAACCGATGTAGTTGAACACGCTGATGAAGACCCCCATCAGCAGGAAGGCAAACACATACAGGCGCCGCAGCACAGGGGAGCGCAGGTGCGCCACCGCGTCCCGCCACAGGAGCTGCCGGCCGCCTCGCCCGGGCTGGAACCCCCGGGATGGCGGCAAGCGCCGGTGCAGGTACAGACACATCAGCAGGCCCAGGACACCCATCACCGCGAGGGCTACCCGCCAGGAAAAAACCTCCCCCAGCCATGCGGCCCCGACCCGGCCACCGAGTCCGCCAATGGCATTGCCGGCGATGGTATAGCCCACACCACGCGCGGCAGCCGCACCCCACTCCTCCGAGAGATAGGCCAGGGCAACCGCCGGCACGCCCGCCAGGGCACAGCCCGCCAGCACCCGCAGCACAACCAGTTGCCAGAACGGCCCCACCAGTGCGCAGGCCAGGGTCAACAGAGAGGCAAGCAGCAGCGCCACCAGCATGACACCGCGCCGCCCGACCCGATCAGACAACACACCAAAGGGGATCAGGCAGGCCGCCAGACCAAGGGTTGCGCCGGAAACAGCGGCACTCGCCGCGGCCGGGGACAGGCCGTAGGCCGCCGACAGCAGCGGCAACAGCGGTTGGGTGACATACAGCAGGGAGAACGTGGTGAAGCCCAGGGCAAACAGCGCCCACGCGGCAGCAGGCCCCGGCCCGCCCGCAACGGGCCCCGCATCATCCCGGACCTCGCCACCCACATCATCCCGCATCCGCACCACTGCAACACTCCGTGGAACAGTCCCACGCCAAAACCCCGGGATCATATATTACTTATAGATAATTTTAATATAAAATAATACTAATCGGACGCAGCGCAGGCACTCAAAAGCGTGTCCGGGGGCCTATCCCGCGATGCAAGGACGCTGGCATACGGGCCCACAGCAAGAACCACACAAAAGACTGGAAGGAGACCCCTGCATGACCTCAAAACACGCCCTGCCCCGCTCACTCATGGCCGCTGCCGTGGCTACCGCGGGACTCCTCAGCACGCCCATCGTCGGCCACGCCCAGACCCGGGTGGCGGTGATCGAGGAAATCATCGTCACCGCGCGCAAGACCGAGGAGTCCATCCAGGACACGCCGATCTCCATCCAGGCGTTCGGCAGCCATGACCTGGAGCAGATCGGCGCCTTCGAAGCCGACGCCATCGCCAACCTCACCCCCAACCTGCGCATGCAGCGGGTCAGCTCCAGCCAGGACAATTTCGCCTACAGCATCCGCGGTGTCGCCGCAGGTGACCCGGTGCTCTCCGAAGAGCCGACGGTAGGGCTGTACATGGACGGTGTGTATATCGCGCGCAGCGCCGGCGCCGCTTTCGACATCGCCGACCTCGAGCGCATCGAGGTCCTGCGCGGCCCCCAGGGAACGTTGTTCGGGCGCAACACCATTGGTGGCGCGATCAACATCATCACCGAGAAGCCCCGTGGTGAATTCGCCTTCAAGCAGCTGCTGTCCTTCGGCGACTATGGCTACCGCCGCAGTCAGACCACGATCGACACGCCGCAGATCGGCGACTTCGCCTTCAAGCTGTCGCACATGGCCATGGAAAAGGAAGGCTGGCAGCGCAGCAGCCTCAACGGCGGCCGTCTCGGCGACCGCGAATCCGAGGCCTTTCGCTTGGCGGCACGCTGGACACCGACGGATGACGTCACCATCGACTACACCTTCGACCGCTCTGAACGTGAGAGCAATGCCTCGCGCGAGCAGATCTCCCATGTGCGCGACGTGCACATTGGCCTGGGTGGGGGCGCATACCAGCAGGCTGCGGCTTTCGCCAGCCAGAAGCCGCAGCGCCGTATCCCCATCGAAAGCACCAATCCACGGGATACTTTCTCCGACATCGACGGCCATGCCCTCAACGTGGAATGGTATGCATCGCCGGAACTGACCATCAAATCCATTACCTCCTACCGCGAGTGGAAAAGCGGTGCCCGCAGCGGCAGCTTTGGCGCGGTGCAGGGCGATGGCACGATCTTCGATTTCGATGCCAGCCTGGCCGGCCTGATGGCGGGCGACCCGGACTTCCTGACCCCGATCCCCATGGGCGAGAACGTGGCCATGTTCGACGCCACCCGACGCAGCGCCCAGCGCCAGTTCACCCAGGAGTTCCAGTTTGTCGGCACCACCCTGGAAGACCGTCTGTTCTATAACGTCGGTGTGTATTACTTCGAAGAAAAGGCCAACGAGCGCAATCCGCAGGAGTTCATCATTCCCACGGCCCTGCTGCTGCAATCACCCAACCTTGCGCCCCTGGCTCCGGCATTCGAAGCCGCACTGGGCGGGATCGGCTTCCCTTCCGATCCAATGATGGGTACTGGCCTGGGCTCCTCGATGCTGGTGCGCTCACCCAACTTTGCGTACGCCACCAACAACCAGTCCTGGGCGCTCTACGGCCAGTTCACCTACAGCATCAACTACGACCTCGATGTAACCCTGGGCCTGCGCTACACCTGGGACAAGAAAAAGACACAGCTGACCCAGAACTTCGACGACCTCGGCGGCAACCTGGCCACACTGAAGGCCGACGAATCCTGGCAGAAGTTCAGCCCCAGCCTCACCGTCGACTACCGCTGGACGCCGGACATCTCGACCTACGCCAAGGTGGCCACGGGGTACCGCTCCGGCGGCTTCAACACCCGGGCGAGCACCACCACGTCATTCCTGTCGCCGGTGGATGAGGAGAACCTGATCAGCTACGAGCTGGGCCTGAAGTCCGACTGGCTGGATCGCACCTTGCGCGTCAACGCCGCCGTGTTCTACATGGACTATGAGGATCGCCAGGTCGCCCAGCTCGAGGCCGGCTCGGGCGGCGCCTCCACCCGCATTCTGAACGCGGGTGAGTCGCGCACCCGGGGGCTCGAACTCGACGTCACCTGGGTACCCCTGCCGGGCCTGCGTCTGATGGCAGGCTATGGCTACCTCGACACCAAGTTCAAGGAGTTCATCACCGAGCGTGTCGACCCGGTCACCGCGTTCCCGGTAGACCCGACTGCCGGCAACGAGGATGTCTCCGATGTAGTCGCCACCAATTTGATGGCACCCAAACACAGCGCCTCGCTCTCCGCCGAATACAGCTTCGAGCCGTTCAGCTTCGGCACCTTGAGCCTGCGCATGGACGGCAGCTACACCAGCTCCTTCGTGTACAACCCGCAGCTGACCCTGTACGACGGCACCGACTCGCACTACCTGGTCAACGCCCGCGCCACCCTGGCGGACATCCCCGCCGGGCGGGACGGCTTCCTGCGCGTCGCGCTCTGGGGCAAGAACCTGGAGAACAAGCGCTACAAGGAGTACGGCATCGAGATGGGCGTTCTCGGTTATGCGGTGAACACCTGGAACGAGCCGCGCAGCTTCGGTGTGGACATCGTCTACGAATACAACCGCTGAGCTCTCCCCCCGGTTGCCGGGGCCAGTGCCCCTTCCCGTTTCGGGGAGGGGCTTTTTTTATTTTCCATCCTCTACTGGCGCGCTTCTACTGGCGCGGCAGCTTGCGCTCCAGGTTAGCGATGAGGTCGGAGAAACCCTCTTCCATCACGTCATGGCCCGTGATGAGTCCGTGGTAGGGCCGCAGCATCAGATGGAAGGACTGCTCGTGGGGCTCCAGCTCTTCCAGCCGGGACAGGGACACCGGCGAATGGAAACCGTCGTCGGTGACCTCCGCGTGCACCAGGGCAATGGCCTGGCAGCAGAACAGCCAGTTGTTCAGGGCCAGGTCTTTTTCACGAAAGCCGACTTCATAGAGGGTCTGGCCGACGATGCGGGTGATGCGCAGCCAGCCTGCGGAGGTCTTGCCATCGAAGCCGGTGATCTTGAACATCACCGGATAACGCTCGCCCAGCTCCCGCAAGGTCCAGAGCCAGTCGCGCAGGGTCTTTTTCCAGTCCTGTCCGGGTTCCGGCTGCGGCATGCGGAACTGCAGGCAGATATGATTGGACAGCTCGGCGAGCAGGGCCTCACGGCTGGGAAAGTAGTTGTACAGAGCCATCGATACCGTGCCCAGGGCGTCGGCTACCCGCGCCAGGGTGAAGCCATCCGTCGAGTACTGCTCCAGCAGTTTGAGCGACGTTTCGAGGATCTTTTCCCGGGACAGGCGCCGCGGCCGCCCCACACTGGCCTTGCCCGCTGTCGCTCGGGCCGGCGCCCTGGCTCTGGCTGGTGCGCCAGGCTTCGACTTCGCCCTGGGTGTCGCCGGGGTCTTTGGCCCGACCTTCTTCACCGCGGATTTCGCTTTCACCCCGGATTTGGGCTTCGTCTCGGACTTGGGCCTCGCAGGCCCGGATGCCGCCTTGCCACGCGAACGGGTCGACTTGCCCTCGCCGACCGGACTGGCGCTGGCCGGAGCCCGGGAGGCAGATTTCTGAGGACGATCCATGACGACAAACACCAGGCTGGGTTGGCAAGCCGTTGATGGTATCAAGCTGTCCAGCGGCTGTCAGCTTGTCGGACAAACGTGTCGGGCAGCCGCATCCTCGACATCCCATCTGCCTGCGGTCTGGTATTTATGATGAAATAAATCCCTACGATATCGGCCTTTTCAATGGAGCTCCCATGCTGCAAAGCTACCACTTCTCCGCCCGCGCGCCCTCCCTGGGCATCCCCGGCACGGCCCTGGGTATCGAGCCGCGCCAGTCGCCGCTGCCGGAACCCGGGCCGGGCCAGGTGCTGATGCGGGTCCGCGCCAGTGCGCTCAACTTTGCCGACCTGACCTTTCTCAGCGGGCACCTGCCCCAGGCGGAGGGCCTGATTCCGTTGCTGGACGGCGCGGGAGAGGTGGTCGCCACGGGCCCCGGCGTCAGCCGCTGGCAAGTGGGGGATCGGGTGACCGCCAACCCGCACCAGAACTGGCTGGCCGGGGAGCCGCGTCCTCCGAACTACGGTGCGGTTCTCGGCGGCATGATTGATGGCATGCTGCGCAGCCATGCACTGATGCCGGAAACCGGGCTCGCGGCGACCCCCACCCACCTCAGCGATGAGGAAGCCGCCGCCCTGCCCTGCGCCGGCCTCACCGCCTGGAACAGCCTGATGGGCGGGCCGCCACACAAGCGCGCCTGCGTGCCGGGGGAGTCGGTGCTGGTGCAGGGCACGGGTGGCGTCGCCCTGTTCCTGCTGCAGTTTGCCAGGCTGGCGGGGTGTCGGGTGATCGCGCTGACCTCGACGGCGGAAAAAATGGCCCTGCTTCGCGAGCTCGGGGCCGATACGGTCATCAACTACCGGGAGACGCCGCAGTGGGGCGATGCGGTCCTTGCTGCGACCCAGGGCCGGGGCGTCGATCTCGCCGTGGAGCTGGGTGGCCCGGGGACCCTGCCCCAGTCCATCCACTGCGTGCGCCCCGGAGGCCGCCTGGCCCTGATCGGCATGGTGGGCGGCATGGGCAGCGTGGACTACCTGCACCTGATCCCCATCATCCACAAGGCACTGACACTGTTTGCCAACTCCATGGGCAGCCTGGCGGACCTGGAAAACATGCTGCAGGCGGTGGGTCAACACCAGCTGCGCCCGCACATCGACCGGGTGTTTCCTTTCGCGCAGGCGCCGGAGGCGTTCCGCTATTTCTCCGGGCGCGGGCACATCGGCAAGGTGGTGATCCGGCACGACGACTGACGCACAGTCGCGCGGGCAGCACTGCCCGGGCATCAGTCCCCGGGCAACAGCGACTCCAGCGCATCGACGAGGCGCGGATCATCCGGCGCCACACGGCTGGAAAAGTGGGCCACCACCTCGCCATCCGCTGCCACAAGGTACTTGTTGAAGTTCCAGGCCGGCGCGGTGGTCGCCGCCGCCAGTGCCTGGAACAAGGGGTGGGCATCCGCGCCACGCACGTTCTGGGGCGCGGTCATGGTGAAGGTCACGCCATAATTGACGTAGCAGACCTCGGCGGTGGTGGCCTCGTCCCGCGCCTCCTGGCGGAAGTCGTTGGAGGGCACACCGAGGATCTCCAGGCCACGCCCCCGGTAGGCTTGGTACAGCGCCTCGAGGCCGCCGAACTGCCGGGTGAAGCCGCAATAGCTGGCGGTATTTACCACCAGCACCGGTTTGCCCGCCAGCACCTCACAGAGGTCCACCTGCTCACTGGAGTGCAGCCGCTGCAGCGTGTGCTGGAACAGGGCCGGACACGCCGCTGATACCTCTGCATGGGCAGTGCCGGCAAACGCCAGGCCTGCAGTCAGCAACGGCATCATCGTGAGCCATGGGGTTTTCATGCAGACCTCTCACTCCCGAACTCACCCAGGTAGTGCACCGAGAGCGGCGGATTCTGCTCCAGCGGGTGGGTGATTTCATAGATACGGCGGTAGCGGGTTTCGCGGATCAGCCAGCGCCCGTCGACCTTCTCGTAGCGGTCCCAGTACAGGGCTGTACCGGTGGTGAAGTGCTTGTGGTCGAGGATCCACATGTTGTCCGCCAGATACCAGATGCCCGTGGCCTCGGTCTCGCTCAGCATCTGGATTTCCGGATGGTGGCCGTTGTGGTGGCCAACCGCCCCGCGGGTAAAGGCCTGGCGCTGCGAGGCCACCACGGCAGCCGCACCATCCAGCTTCCATTCATAGTGGCCACCGATGAAATGCACCTTGATCTGCGGGTGGAACAGGGTGGCCAGCTCGCCGAAGTTGGCCGTATCCACACAACGGAAATAGGCGTACTTGAGCTGACGGATCGCCTCCATGTCCATCAGACGCTGCACATCCCGGCGCAGCTCCTCCACACCACCGCTGGAGGCCTCCAGGGGCAGGCCCGGGGTGATCCCCATCGCCTCGCGTGTCAGGGTCGGGGCGTTGGCGTCTGTACTCATCGTTTCATCCTGTATCAGCTGGTTGGGGAAAACCGGGCCATGATACGCAATCCAGCCCCTCGCGGCAGCGGCCACGCAGCCAAGCAGGTGTGGTTTGTGGTGTAATGGCGACCTCCCAAAGACCACAACCCGCAGAGCTCCGCATGATTCCACACGGCAATCTCTACACGGTTTCCGCGCCCTCCGGCGCCGGCAAGACCAGCCTGGTCCAGGCCCTGGTGGAGAGCCTGCCCGATGTGTGTGTTTCCGTCTCCCACACGACCCGAGGCCAGCGCCCCGGCGAGGTGGACGGCGTCAACTACCACTTCGTGGATCACGCCCGCTTCGAGGCCATGCACCAGGACGGCGTCTTTCTGGAGCAGGCGGAAGTGTTCGGCAACCGCTACGGCACTTCCCGGGACTGGGTGGAGCAGACCCTGGCCGGCGGCACCGATGTGATCCTCGAGATTGACTGGCAGGGAGCGCAGCAGGTACGCCGCATGCTGCCGGACACCACGGCCATATTTATCCTGCCGCCTTCATTGCAGGCCCTGCGCCAGCGTCTGACCGGGCGCGGCCAGGACCCCGACGAAGTGATCGAACAGCGCATGGCGGGCGCGGTCAGGGAGATGTCACACTATCACGAGGCGGACTACCTGATCGTCAACGACCTGTTCGAGACCGCCCTGGACGAACTGCGCGCGGTTTTCATCAGCGCTCGCCTGCATCTGGAGGGCCAGCGCCAGCGTCACGCTGCCCTGTTGCGGGAATTGCTGCCCTGACCCCCCGGTTTTTTGCTAGACTGCGCGATTCCTGAGCAGCAGCCCACCCGAATCGGGCCCGGCCAGCGTCATCTCAGCCGCTTGCTGACGACGGCGGGAAACACACCGCCGCCCGGGCGTCTAAACTGTCAGGACACACATTTTCCCAGAAGCCTTGCCCCTCTGCCGATTGCCGGAGTAGATAGATGGCCCGAATCACCGTAGAAGACTGCCTCGACCATGTCGATAACCGCTTTGAGCTGGTCATGGTCGCCAGCAAACGCGCCCGTCAGATCGCCACCCGCGGCAAGGAGCCACTGGTGCCCGAGGACGGCGACAAGCCCACCGTGCTCGCCCTGCGTGAGATCGCTGCGAACCTGATCGATCCGCAGGAGATCCTGCGCACGGAGGACGAGCCCGTTGCGCCGGTGATGGAGCTGGATCTCGGCCCCGCCACCGAGGATGCCCCGCTCTGAGGACGGGCGCCGGGCCGGAGGATGTTGCCATGCAGCAGTTCAGCATTTTCCATTACGAGAAGCCCGGCGCCGCAGAACACTCCATCGACAGCCTGAGCGAGGCCCTCGCCGGCTACCTCTCCGAAGACCAGATCAGCCTGGTGCGCAGGGCCTACTACTACGCCGAGCAGGCCCACGAGGGCCAGCGTCGGCGCAGCGGCGAGCCCTACGTCACCCATCCCCTCGCCGTCGCCGGCATCCTTGCTGAAATGCACATGGACCATCAGAGCCTGATGGCGGCCATGCTGCACGATGTGATCG
>JBJHBY010000081.1:0-13648 GCA_050485745.1 Gammaproteobacteria bacterium
GGCCATGGCATGGTATTCGTCGAGGTCAATGCCCAGCTCACCGGCCACCTCGGCGTCGGTCGCCTCACGCCCGTGGCGGCGCGCAAAGCCCTGCAGCGCCTCCTGGATGCGGCGACCGTTGCGATGCACCGAGCGTGGCGCCCAGTCTCCGCGGCGCATTTCATCGATCATCGCCCCGCGGATACGGATACCCGCGTAGGTTTCAAAGCTGGCACCCTTGCTCGCGTCGTAACTGCGCGCGGCCTCAAGCAGGCCGATCAACCCCGATTGCACCAGATCGTCCAGTTGCACACTGGCCGGCAGGCGACCGAGCAAGTGGTGGGCAATGCGCTTGACCAGGGGACCATGGCGTTCGACCAGTCGCGCCGGATCTTCCTGTGCCAGTTGCCCGCCGTACATATCGCGCCGACCCGCCGCCGTCATCCAGCCGCCTGCCCCAGCAGGCGTTCGACAAAGAACTCCAGGTGACCGCGGGGAGCTGACGGCAGGGGCCAGTTGTCCACGGATTCGGCCAGTTGCCGGAAGGCCTGGGCCGCGGCGCTGCGCGGTGCGTATTCCAGCACCGCCTGCTGGCGCCGCACGGCCTTGCGCACCGCTTCATCGAAAGGAATGGCGCCGACATACTGCAGTGCAACGTCCAGAAAACGGTCGGACACCTGGGACAGCTTGTTGAACAGACTGGGGCCCTCCTGGGGGTTGCGCACCATGTTGGCGAGAACGCGAAAGCGAAACAGGTCATAGTCGCGATTCAGCAGCTTGATCAGGGCATAGGCGTCGGTGATCGAAGAGGGCTCGTCACAGACCACCAGAAGCGTCTCCTGGGCAGCCCTCACGAAACTGACCACGGAATCGGAAATGCCCGCGGCGGTATCGATCACCAGCACGTCGATCTGGTTGCTGATCTCACTGAAGGCGTGGATCAGCCCGGCGTGCTCGCGGGGACCCAGGGCCGCCATGCGTTGCGCGCCCGAAGACGCGGGAATGATGCGAATCCCGGCGGGCCCGGAAACCATGACATCGAGCAGGTTGGCGCGGCCATCGAGTACATCCTCGATGTTCTTCGCCGGGCTCAGGCCAAGCAGGACATCGACATTGGCGAGGCCCAGGTCGGCGTCGAGCAGGGCCACTCGGCGCCCGCGGCGAGCCAGGCCGACACTGAGGTTGATGGCCACGTTGCTCTTGCCGACGCCACCCTTGCCACCGGTGACCGCGATAACCTGTACCGGGTGATGACTGCCCATACCGGCGCTGACTCCTGCGTTGAAAACCACTACTGGCGACCGTCAGGCCGTCATCCGCGGGGCGGCGGCGACCTCGGCGTAGTCCCTGGCGAGAGTTTCCTCGTCGCAGTGTGCGTCCCGTGCTGCCGCGATGGCCGCGGCAATAAGATCGCGGGCATTGGCTACCGCCAGGTCGCCGGGAATGTTCTGACCATTCGCGGTGTAGGTCAAGGGCACCCCCGTACTGACCAGCAGACTGACAGGTTCGCCCAAACTCGCGGCCTCGTCCAGTTTGGTCAGGATGGCACCGCGCAGGTTGCCGGTCCTGAAGGTACGCTGCTCGGCCTGCAGCACCTGTGCCTGGCTGGTCGCCGCAAGCACCTGCCAGACGCAGGCACGCTCGCCCAGGGCATCGATGGCCTGCAATTGCTCCACCTGGCGCGCGTCCTGGCGGCGCAGGCCGGGGGTATCGACCAGCACCAGGCGATGATGACGCAGACGGTACACCAGCGCACCCAGACTTTCGCGCTCGCTGGCCGCGAGCAGTGGAACCTGCAGGATGCGGCTCAGTGTGCGCAACTGCTCCTGCGCCCCGAGGCGGAAGCGATCGGTGGTGACCAGTGCCACGCCCTCGGGCCCGTGTTCCAGGACGTGGCGTGCGGCGAGTTTTGCCACGGTGCTGGTCTTGCCTGCACCGGCGGGGCCGACCAGGATATGCACACCACCCCGGGACACCGGGTCAGAGGTATCCACCGGCAGCAGCCGCGCGAGCTGTTGCATCAGCTGCTGCCAGGCACGCTGGGGTGTTTCAGCTTCGGCATAATCGGCCAGCAGCAGACGGCAGATACGCGGTGACAGGCCCATGCGCTGCAGGCGACGCCACATCGCCGCCTGGCCGGGGCGCTCCCGGCGCAGCCGCGTCCACGACTCCGCCGAGAGACGCTGTTCGAGCAGATCACGCATGCCCTGCAGCTCCTGCTGCATCAGCTGCCACTGCGCACCACCGGCATCCTCCGACGGACCCTGCACAGCGACCGGGCCGGTACTCGCCGCCTTGACCTGGCCCACTGGCCAGTCCAGCGGATCAACGTCTTGCACCGCGCCGGCGGCGGGGCTGTCCACCGCCACCTCGAGTTCCACCCCCTGGGGGTGACGCCGGTGCGACAGGATAATGGCATCCGCGCCCATTTCTTCGCGCACCTGGCGCAGAGCCCGGCGCATATCCGGTGCCGTGAATCGTCGTGTCTGCATGCTCTCCCCCCCGGGGTCAGCCACTTCAGCCAATGCTGGCTTCGATGGTCACCTGCTTGTCATCGGGAATCTCGTTGTAGGACAGAACCTGGATTTCAGTGCTGATATACCGTGCAAAGCGCGCCAGCAGCGAGCGCAGTGGCGCCGCAACCAGTAGCACAGCGGGCTTGCCCGCCATTTCCTGTTGCTGGGCTGTATCGCGCACCGCGGTCTGCAGCCGCTCAGCCAGACCGGGCTCCAGCACCATGTCTTCACCGCCGGACTGCTGCGCTGCCTTGAGCAGCATCTGCTCCATGGCTGGCGCCAGGGTCATGACCGGCAGATTCTGCTCACGACCAATGATGTTCTGCACAATGATCCGTGCCAGCGCTACCCGCACCGCAGCGACCTGGGATGCGGTGTCCTGGCTGCCCTTGCCGGCCTGTGCCGCCAGGGCCTCGGCGATGCTGCGCATATCCCGGATCGGCACCTGCTCCAGCAGCAGACTCTTCAGCACCTGCAACAGACCATTCAGGGTGATCGACCCGGGTACCAGTTCCTCGACCAGCTTCGGCGAATGCTTGCGCAACTGATCGAGCAGACTCTGCACTTCCTCGTAACCCAGCAACTCATGCATGTGTCGCAGCAGAATCTGGTTGAGATGGGTCGCGACCACCGTGCTGGCATCAACCACCGTATAGCCCAGACTCTGGGCCTGGTCGCGATCGACCGGGTCGATCCACACCGCCTCCAGACCAAACGCAGGGTCCCGGGTGCGAATGCCCTCGATATCGCCGAACACCTGTCCCGGATTGATCGCCATGTCCCGGTCCGGGTGAATATCCCCCTCCCCCGCGGCAACGCCCATGATGCTGATACGGTAGGCGTTGGGCGCAAGGTCGAGGTTGTCGCGAATGTGGACCGAAGGAACCAGGAAACCGACCTCCTGGGAAAGCTTCTTGCGGATACCCTTGATGCGGGCCAGCAACTCGCCGCCCTGGGCCCGGTCGACCAGGGGAATCAGTCGATACCCCACTTCCAGCCCGATGGTATCGACCGGCTGGACATCATCCCAGCCCAGTTCCGGCAATTCCCGCGTCGGCTGCCGCGCGGATTCGGCCGCCTCCTCGGTTTCCCTCTGCTCGCGCTCGATCACACTGACACGCCCACGGCGGTGCAGCAGCCAGGCAACGCCGCCGGTCGCCGATGCCAGCAGCAGGAAGGCCACGTGGGGCATGCCCGGCACCAGGCCCATCGCACCGATGATGCAGGCGGTCACCACCAGGGCTCGAGGGGTAGCAAACATCTGCGAGAAAATCTGCTCCCCCATGTCGCGGGAGGTGCTGACCCGGGTTACCATGATTGCCGCCGAAGTGGACAGCAGCAGCGATGGAATCTGTGCCACCAGGCCATCGCCGATGGTCAACAGGGAGTAGATCTGCATGGCGCGGCCGAACTCGAGGTCGTGCTGCAGCATACCGATGGAAAGACCACCGATGATGTTGATGAACAGAATCAGGATGCCGGCGACCGCATCACCCCGAACAAACTTGCTGGCCCCGTCCATGGAGCCGTAGAAGTCGGCCTCGGAGGAGACTTCCTCGCGCCGTTTCTTCGCCTCGTCCTGGTCGATGAGCCCGGCATTGAGGTCTGCGTCGATCGCCATCTGCTTGCCAGGCATGGCGTCCAGGGTGAAGCGCGCACTGACCTCGGAAATCCGTCCCGCACCCTTGGTCACTACCACGAAGTTGATGATAACCAGGATCAGGAATACCACCAGGCCCACGGCATAGTTGCCGCCGATCACAACTTCACCGAAAGACTGGATCACCTTGCCGGCGGCGTCCCCTCCCTCGTGGCCATTGAGCAATACCACCCGTGTCGAGGCAACGTTCAGTGCCAGACGCAGCAGGGTCGCCACCAGCAGGATCGTCGGAAACACCGCGAAGTCCAGTGGGCGCAGGGCATACACCGAGACCAGCAGGACCACGATGGCGAGGGAAATATTGAAGGAGAACAGCACATCCAGCAGGAACGGCGGCAGCGGCAGCGTCATCATGCCGAGCATGGTCAACAGCAGGATGGGAACGCCGAGGCTGCCCCTTGCCAGCCCACGCAGGCGCAGCAGATGGTTGCGGTTGAGACTGAGCGGTTTCAATGCCATGCCGGATGATCACTGTACTGCGGGATGCCCGGCGCGGCACCGGCATTCAAAAAACCGGCGCCAACGCGTTGTTTGCAGCACTGCAGCAAGAATCGTTCCCGAAGCTTCAGCTCAGCCGACACTGCGCTGACCGCTGGCGTCGAAGTGCAGTTCCGTGGGGACTGGCAGCTCCGCCAGCGGCTTCGGTGCCTTACCCTTGCCCGCGCGGGCATTCTTCAACTGGAACACGTAGGCCAGCACCTGGGCCACCGCCAGGTACAGGCCAGGCGGGATCTGCTGTTCCAGATCGGTGGTGTAGTAAATGGCTCGCGCCAGTACCGGCGAGGACAGGATGGGGACCTCGTGGGCCGCGGCAATCTCGCGGATCTTCAGTGCGGTGTGATCCACCCCCGAAGCGACCAGGGTGGGCGCTCCATCCATGCCGGAGCGATAGCGCAGGGCCACGGCAAAATGCTCGGGATTGGTAATCACCACGTCCGCCTCGGGTACAGCTTGCATCATGCGGCGGCGCGCCATTTCGCGCTGCAACTGGCGAATGCGCCCCTTGACTTCGGGCTTGCCCTCGGAATCCTTGTATTCGTCCTTGACCTCCTGCCGGGTCATCTTCAGCTTCTTGTTGTGGTCATAGATCTGGTAGGGCACATCCACCAGGGCAATCAGAATCAGCCCTGCACTGACCGCCAGCAGCGACCACCCGGCCAGGCGCAGGGCATCGACCGTGGAGGACTGCACCGTGCCGCTGCCAAGGGCGAAAAGGTAGGGCTGGAGGGTGTACAGGACGAAAATGGCGATGCTCGCCACCACGGCAAACTTGGCCAGAGCCTTGCCCAGCTCCATCAGGGCGTTCATGGAGAACATGCGCTTGAGGCCACTGAGGGGGTTGAGCCGACTGGCCTTGGGCGCAATGGCCTTGGCCGACAGCAACAGGCCGCCCAGACACACCGGGCCAACCAGACCCGCGATCAACAGTAGCAGGAATACCGGCAGGAAGGCCCAGCCCGCGGCCAGCACGCTGTCATGAAAATGACGCACCATGAAACCGGTATCGAATGCCGCTTCGCGAGGAACGTGGAAACTGAAATACATCAGGCCCCACAAGGCATCGCTCAGGCGCGGACCGAAGACCATGAGCGAACCCAGGCCGGTGAGCAGGATGAACGTCGTGGTCAACTCGCGTGAACGGGCCGTACGCCCTTCCTCCCGTGCCTTCTGCAGACGGCGCGGGGTGGGCTCCTCTGTACGTTCTTGCCCGCTGTCGGATTCGGACTCGGCCATGACGGCTCCGCTGCGCGAGGTGGCGCCAGAAAACCGGCACCTGCCCTCTCAAGGACATGACTCCCGCAGAGTACGCAAGGAGCGTGCCGCTACATCCGCACCCAGTCGCGCATGGCCACCAGCGCCTCGTGGGTGAGGCGCTCGAAATGCGGCAGCACCGCGCTCAGGTTGAACCAGACGATGATCAGGCCGAGAACCAGCATCATCGGAAAACCGATGGCAAAGATATTCAGCTGCGGCGACGCCCGGGTGATCACCCCCAGGGCGCCATTGACGATCAGCAGCGCCGCCATCGCCGGCAGGGCGATGAGCATGGCCGCGGCGTACATCCAGCTGCCAAGTCCAGGGAGGATGTAGAGCATGTTGCCGCTGATTGCGGCACCGACCGGCAGGCTGACAAAACTTTCCGCGAGAACCGCGATCATCACCAGATGGCCGTTCATCGCCACGAACAGCAGCGTCACCAGCATCAGGTGAAACTGGCTGAGCACGGTCACGGACACACCATTGGCGGGGTCCATCATCGAGGCGAAGCCCAGACCCATTTGCATCGCCATCATCTGCCCGGTCACCACGAAGATGTGAAACAGCACCTGCAGGAAAAAGGCCAGCGCAACACCAATCAGCATCTGCTCGATCGCCAGGGCCACGGCAGCGGCCGAAAGCAGCGCAACCTCCGGCGGCGGTGGCAACTGCGGTGCCAGCAGAGCCGTCACCACCAGCGCCATCACCAGGCGGATGCGCTGGGGTACCAATTGCGTTCCCACCACCGGCGCCATCATCAGGAAACCGCCGATACGCAGAAAGGGCCAGGCCAGGCTGGCCAGAAAGCCTTGAAGAAAGCCTGGATCGATGTCGATCATCTCAGCCCAGCATGCCGCCGAGGGAGGACACCAGGCGATGGGTGAAATCCATCAACTCCGCCAGCAGCCAGGGACCGGCAAGGATCAGCGCCGTGAGCGTGGTCAGCAGGCGCGGCAGAAAACTGAGGGTTTGCTCGTTGATCTGGGTGGCGGCCTGAAACATGGCGATGACCAGACCCACCAGCAGGCTGGGCACCACCAGCACGCTGACCATCAGGATAATCAGCCACAGGGCCTCACCGAACAGCCCCAGGGCCATGGTCGGAGTCATTGCTCTCCTCCCCCTCGGCACATCGCGCTAGAACCCATAACTGGCCGCCAGGCTGCCGATCACCAGTCCCCAGCCGTCCACCAGCACGAACAACATGATCTTGAAGGGCAAGGAGATGATGATCGGCGACAGCATCATCATGCCCATCGCCATCAGCACGCTGGCTACAACAAGGTCGATGACCAGAAAGGGAATGAACAGAATAAAGCCGATCTGGAACGCGGTTTTCAGTTCACTGGTGAGGAACGCCGGCGCCAGCACAAAGAACGGCACCTCCTCCACCGAGGCCACCGGCTCCACGTTGCCGATACGCATGAACAGACTGAGGTCGGACTCCCGGGTTTGCGCCGCCATAAAGCTGTGCACCGGGCGCGAGGCGCGTTCCAGCGCCTCCATCGATGGAATGTCCTCGGCCAGATACGGTTGCAGCGCCTCGACATTGATGCGTTCGAACACCGGCGTCATGATGAAAATGGTGAGAAACAGCGCCAGACCGACCAGAATCTGGTTCGAGGGCGCGGTCTGCAGACCAATGGCCTGGCGCAGGATGGAGAAGACAATAATGATGCGGGTGAAGGCGGTCATCATCAGCAGGAACGACGGCAGCAGGGTCAGCGCCGTCATTACTGCCAGAATCTGGATGGTGACCGAGTAGTCCTGGCTGCCGTCCTCCGCGGTGCTCATGCGCACCGCGGGAATCCCCGGCAGCGCCTGCGCCACCGCGGACGCACCTTCCCCGGCAGCCTCCTGGGCCAGACCGGGAGCGGCTCCCAGCAGCGCGCCCAGCACCAGCAGCAGTGCCAGAACACTCCTCATGACGACTCCCCGCGGCCAGCGAGCTGTTCGCGCAGGCGCTGGGCAAAGCTGCCGCCTGGCATGGGCTGTTGCGGCGGAATCACAGGTGATTCATAACGCGCCAGCAGGCTGACGCGGCCCGGTGCAACACCCAGCAGCAGCTGCTCGTCACCCACCTGAATCAGGGTGACGCGCTCGCGCCCCCCCAGCGACATGGATGCCACCGGCCGCAGATTGCGACCCGGTATCCAGGCACCCTGGCCGAAACGACGCATCAGCCAGGCCATGGCAAAAATCATCCCCACCACCAGGGCAAGGCCCAGCAACACACTGAGCGGATTCGGTGTGACCCGAGCGCTACCCACCCCGCCCAGCTCCGCCAGGGCAGGCAGGGGCAGGAAAGCTCCGGCCAGCAGCACCGTCAGCAAACTTGCTTGATACTTCACAGTAGCCTCAGCGCAGTTTCTTGATCCGTTCCGACGGGCTGATCACGTCGGTCATGCGAATGCCGAATTTCTCGTTGACCACGACGACCTCACCGTGGGCGATGAGCGTGCCATTGACCAGCACATCCAGCGGTTCACCCGCCAGACGATCCAGTTCAATGACCGAGCCCTGGTTCAACTGCAACAGGTTGCGAATGGTGATCTCGGTATTGCCCACCTCCATGGAAATTTTTACCGGGATATCGAGAATCACTTCCAGGTCCGGTGGCGCGCTGCCGCCGGCTCGGGGCGCGGCCGAGGGCTGCAATTCGTCCAGAGGCGCCGCCGTCGCCTGTTTTTCCTGTGCCAGCACCTCGTCGATGTCTTCCTGCTCGGCCATGGCCGCAGCCCAGTCCGCTGCCATCTGATCCTGATCCGCATCGTCCTGGCTGATATCGTCGTTCTCGTCACTCATGTTCCACTCCTCGCTGCCCGTCAAGGGCCACCGAAATCCCGAATTGTGCCGGACAGTGGTGTCGGCAAGAGGCCCATTCAGGGGTTGCCGCTGCGTTCATATTTTCCAAGAATCTGCAGGGCGAGATTGCCCCGTGATTGCCCCAGGCGCGCATACAGCACCGGTACGCCATTGGCCGTCAGTACCAGGCGGTCGGGCAGGTCCACCGGCACCACATCACCGGCCTCGAGGTCGATGATGTCGCGCAGGGTGACATGCTTTTCCGCCACCGTGGCGTTGACATCCACCACCGCACCCATGACGTCCTCGCGCAGGGAGCGCACCCAACGCTCGTCGATATCGTCGATATCGCTCTGCATGCCCGCATCGAGGGTTTCCCGGATCGGCTCGATCATCGCGTAGGGCAAGGTGATGTGCATATCGCCGCCGCCACCATCCAGTTCGATGTGGAAGGTGCTGACCACCACCACCTCGCTGGGGCTGACGATATTGGCCATCGAGGGGTTCACTTCCGAGTTCACGAACTCGAACTCGATCGGCATGATCGTTTTCCAGGCTTCCTTCAGGTCGATAAAGGCCTGCTGCAGAACCAGTTCCACCACGCGCTGCTCGGTCGGGGTGAATTCACGGCCCTCGATCTTGGCGTGACGCCCATCACCACCAAAGAAATTGTCGACCAACTTGAACACCAGCCTGGCGTCAAGAATCACCAGTCCGGTACCACGCAGGGGACGCAGCTTGATCATGTTGAGGCTGGTGGGCACGTACAAGGTATGCACATATTCGCCAAACTTCTGGATCTGGATACCACCGACCGCAACGTCCGCGCTGCGCCGCAACAGGTTGAACAGACTGATGCGGGTATAGCGGGCAAAACGCTCGTTGATCATCTCCAGGGTGGGCATGCGCCCACGGACGATACGATCCTGGCTGGTCAGGTCATAAGCGCGCGCCTCCCCGGGGGTGAGGTCCGCGTCGGTATCGACATCCCCTTCGTCGACCCCGTGCAACAGGGCGTCGATTTCTTCCTGTGACAGCAAGTCCTGCATGCCACTTGTCCCCCTGCCATTTACTGCATGACAAAATTGGTGAACAGTACCTGTTCAACCCCGGGTTGACCGATCTCTTCCTGCATGATCACCTGGATCGCCTGCAGCAGGGTCAGTCGCAATAATTCCCGCCCTTCGCTGGTCTGCAACACCTCGAAGTCCTCTCCACCGAGCAGCAGCACCACGCGATTGCGGATCAGCGGCATGTGCAGTTGCACCGCCTCGATCACCGCCGGGTCCCGTGCCATCAGCGTGATCGACACCTGCAAATAGCGCAGGCGCCCGCGATGCTCGAAGTCCACCACGAAGGCAGGGCGCAGCGGGAAGTACAGCGCGCTGCCTCGCGCCGGGGCTGGCTGCTCCGCGCTCACCTCCGCGTCCGCGTCCAGTTCCACATCATCGCGCTCCGTCGCCAGCAGAAACCACAGTGTCAGCCCGGAGGACAGCAGCACCAGCAGGACACCGGCGCCAATGATCCACCAGCGTCTGGAGCCTGATCCCGCCTCCGCTGCAGCGGCCTCCGCGGCGCCCTCTTCCACATCCTCATCAGCCATGCCGGTTTTCCGTCACTTCAACGCCGCAAAAAGGTACGCAGCAAAACGCATGCCACCAAATCGTGCGGCAAACCATTGAAAAAACAGCAGCTTATTGAATGATGCCAGAGACGGCAAGAGGTGCAGAGTTCAATGATGCCAGGCCACTCGCGGAAGTGCCGGGGAAGGCCATCATGAGATACGGGCGCGAACAGCTCCGCGCCCGGGACAAGGTGATTGCCGGGTACTCAGACGTAGTCGTCAACCAATCCCAGACGCGTGCGGGGTTGCGCGGTGTCAGTGACGCCGGGCTCGTCGCCGGCATAGCCATCACGCGCCCCGCCAGGTCGGCCCTCGGCCCGGGCCTGGGCCCACTGCTGGCCCTGTCGCGGCTGGTCGCGGACGTCCACGTCCACCAACTGCAGGCCCTGCCCGTCAAACATCTCACGCAGGCGCGGCAAGGCCTGGTCGAGCGCCTCGCGCACCCCGATGTGGGCACTGCTGAACACCACGCTGGCCTGATCGTTCTGCGTATTGATGCGCACATGTAATGGGCCCAGCTCTGGCGGATTCAGTGCCAGTTCGGCCTGGCCGACTCCGCCGCGCGCACCCATCCACAACATACGCTGCCCCAGCGCTTCTGCCCAGCCGTTGCGGCCCACCGGAACCTGTACCGCGGGCTCGGCCTCGGCACGCGACAACACACTGGCAAAGCGACTGCCGGCAGCCACATCACCGGGGCGGGCAACGATCTGCTCGGTGCGTGGTGTGTCGCGCGCCAGCTCCTCGGCCTGCAGGGCAGCCTCTGCCGGGCCCTGGGGCAGGACCAGCGGAGCTTGCGGGGTTCGCATGAACAGTGTTTGACCCGCCGCGGCTGCGGGCTCGGGCCGGCCAGTTTGCACCACGTCCCTGAGCGATAAACCATCGCGCCAGGGAGCGGCGGAGGACTCGCGACGGGCCGCCGGATCACTGACCAGGCTGGCCTGAGGCTTGCCAGGAAGGGCGCGCGGCTCGCTCTCGGCAGTGCGCAGGCCAGGCATGATCACTGCTTCCTGCTCAGCCTCATCCCGCGGGGGTGTGTGCCCATCAGCATCCTCGTCAGCAGAAGACAGCAGGGCGAGCAGCGGCTGCTCGCCATCCTCCGAACCCTCATTGACGTCCAGCGAATGCTCTTCCGGCACATCCCGGTGCCGCGCCGCCGGGACGGCAACGGCTATCGAGGGCGGCAAACTGTCGCCTTCGAGCGGCAGACCGTTGCCGGATGGGGGCTGCAGTGCCAGACCGCCCTCGATGCCACCCGTGAGATCCGGCAGCAGGGTCTCTGAGGTCGCTTCAGGGTCAAGCAGAAGGCCCGGTGGCATGTCGGGCGAAAGTGGGGTGGTGGAGCCGGAGCCCGCGAAAACCGTGGACTCCGGCGGTACGGACTGGCGCTGCAGGATGTCCGCAAAGCGGCTGTCTGTGATCCGATCCGTGCCACTGGCCGAGGCCGGAGCAGCGGCGTTGCCGGGCATTTCCCGCCCCTGAAACAGCATGGTGATCGACTGCATGACACGCCCTCGGGATGCTCTCCGGAGGGATTGTGCAAGAATATTGCCAACCCGGGCACGCCTGCCAAAGAACAGATCGCCGGCAATCGGGAATGGCTCTGTCAGCCTGTTCCGCTGGCCCCCATCGCGTCCAGTGCGTCGCAGACCAGCCGGTATTCCCGTCGTGCGGCATCGAGCAGCCCGGCGGCACCATCGACGCGCCCGTCACGCCCCAGACTCTCGAGTTGCTGGCACAGGGCAGCCAACTCACGCGCCCCCATGTTGCCGGCACTGCCCTTGAAGCTGTGGGCTGAGCGACGCAAGGCGTCGGTATCCCGGGTTGCGATGGCCGCCGCGATCTGCTCGAGCCGCGGGCCGCTGTCACCCAAAAAAGTCTCGATCAGCAAGGGAAAGTCGTCGCCCATGACGACCTTCAACTCGTCGAGCACATCGAGATCGAGATGCTTGCCCGGATCAACCATCGCCCCTCCCGGCGGTTGCGCTGTCATCTGCAGGGTTGTCATCAGCGAGACCATCAAGCCCCACCCGTGCCACTGGCGCTGGATTCTCCCAGGTCAGATCGACCGTAACACCGCCAGCTGCTCCATTGTAGTCGACACGATGGCAAAGTCGTTCCAGCAGCAACAGCCCGCGCCCGGCATAAGCTGTATCACTGCCTGCGGGTTGCAGGATGCCATCACCGCTGTCGGTGACCGTGATGCTCAAACAGCCACCACGAGCATCGCCACGACAGCGCATACGGAAACGCACGAAGCCGTCCTCAACCTCCCGCAGGCGCCGGTCGCGCTCGCGGTAATACTGATGAAAGCCGTCCGAGGAGTGCTTCAACCCCGAATCCAGCCCGAGCAGACCGTGCTCAAGGGCGTTGTTGTACAACTCGGCCAGCACGGTATGCAGGGTTGCCGCACGCTCGCGCAGCGGCGGCACTTCGCGCAGGATGTGCACCAGCAACGGCAGCGGATTGTCGTGTCCGATCGAGCCAGGGCGCAACTCATACTCCATAACCCAGTCGGCACGGTAATCCGTCGCCACCGCGCGCCGCGTCGCCACGACCGGGTACAGGGAGTCGTGCGGGACGATCTCGACCTCCAGCATCGACAGGTCATCGAGCTGTGCGTCCTCGCCCAGGAACTGGTTGACGGCGATGTTCAGTTCGAGAAACAGCATCGCCGGATCAAGGTTGTCCCGGAATACGCTGGCCAGCCGCTCCTCACCGAAAACCTCTCCCTCACTGTTGCGCAACTCGAGGATACCGTCAGACCAGAAAAACAGACGATCGCCAACATAGGTCTCGAGGATTTCGGGCTCTTCATTGAAGCGACCCGCATCCACCACTCCGAGAGGCAAATGTCGTGAAGGCAGGGGGTGACAACTGGCATCGGCAGCCCGGTAGAGCGTGCCATCCGGCAGCCCACCGTTCCAGATTTCGGCGCGCCCCGCGGCAAGGTCGAAACTCGCCATCACCGCACAGCAGAACACCTCGACCGGCAAGCTCTCATAGAGCTTGGTATTCAGCTCGCGCAGGATCTCGCGCAGGGCAAAACCCTTGGCCACCATGGTGTAGAACGCCTGGGCCAGGGGCAGCGTGCCGATGGCCGCGGACAGACCATGCCCGGTAAAGTCACCGAGCAGCACCACCAGCTGCCCACCGGGTCCGATCGCCGCGAGCATCACGTCACCGTTGAACTGGGCGATCGGCGAGGCCGAGTAACGGAGGTTGGGCGGGTCCGCGCCCGCCGCGTGCGCCACCTTGTCGAACACACGCTTGGCCAGCTCCTGCTCCTGCAACATGCGCAGGTGG
>JBJHBY010000082.1:0-13400 GCA_050485745.1 Gammaproteobacteria bacterium
CACCAGCCCCTGCTCAGGGGGTCGCTCATGGGCCTGGAAAAGGAGAGCCTGCGGGTCAGCCCCGAGGGGGGCATTGCCCGCACGCCCCATCCCCCGGCCCTGGGCTCGGCCCTGACCCATCCCTGGATCACCACGGATTATTCCGAGGCCCTGCTGGAGTTCATCACCCCGGTCTGTGAAGACGTTGAAACGGTGCTGGAAGCGCAGGACCGGATTCATCGTTACGTCTATCGCCATCTCGGTGACGAGCGCCTGTGGGTGACCAGCATGCCCTGTCTGCTGGAGCAGGACGATGCCATCCCCGTGGCGCGCTATGGTTGCTCCAACAGTGCGCGCATGAAGACGCTTTACCGCGTCGGACTGGGGCATCGCTATGGCCGCCGCATGCAGACCATTGCCGGCATTCACTACAATTTCTCACTGCCTCAGTCGCTGTGGCCGGTACTGCAGCGTGAAGCCGGTGAAGCCGGGGATCTGCAGGCCTTTATTACTGATGCCTACTTTGGTTTGATCCGCAACTTCCGGCGCTGGTCCTGGCTGCTGATCTACCTGTTTGGTGCCTCCCCGGCGCTGTGCCGCAGCTTTCTCGGGCAGCGCTCCCATCGTCTCGACAGCCGCCCCGACGGGACCCTGTTCCTGCCCTGGGCGACCAGTCTGCGCATGGGTGACCTCGGTTACCAGAGCGAGGTCCAGGAAAGCCTGCGTATCTGCTACAACCGGCTCGATACCTACGTCGAGACCCTGCGCCAGGCGATTACAGTGAATCACCCGGATTATGAGGCCCTGGGGGTCAAGGTAGACGGGGACTATCGCCAACTGTCCGCGGGTCTGCTGCAGATCGAGAACGAGTTCTACAGCACCATTCGACCGAAGCGGGTCAGCGCCCGTGGTGAAACGCCGCTGGCGGCATTGCGCCGCCGGGGTGTCGAATACATCGAGGTGCGCTGTCTGGACGTCAACCCGTTCCTTGCGCTGGGGATCGACGCCACACAGATCCGCTTTCTCGATACCTTCCTGCTCTATTGCCTGCTGTCGGAGAGCCCGGCCTGCGATGATGCGGCCCAGGATGAAATCCGCGACAATCTGCGCAGCGTGGTCAGCGAGGGGCGCCGCCCCGGCCTGCGCCTGGTTGACCAGGGGCGTACTGTGGAGTTGGGTGCATGGGCGCGATCATTACTGGAGGGCCTGGCGCCTGTAGCGGCTTTGCTCGACCAGGCACATGGGCATGACCTGCACAGCGAGGCGCTTGCCGCGCAACGGCAGCGCGTGCTCGATGCCTCACTGACGCCCTCCGCGACGGTATTGACGGCGATGGATGCGGCGGGGATGTCATTCCTGCAATTCGGCGAGGCACAGGCACGGCATCATGCCGAGTGGTTTCTCGGTCGTCCTTTGCCGCCGGAGCTGGAGTCGTCCTTTGCCCGCGAGGCTGAGCGGTCCCTGGCCGACCAGCGTGTCCTCGAGGCGACGGATGACGAGGATTTCGACAGTTATCTTGCCGCCTACTTCCGGCAGTACCGGGAGCTGTGAACGATCTCGCCCATTTTCACCTTGCCGCCTGTCATGGGGCGGCGGATGCCCTGATTGGCGCTCTGCTTGGCGATTACCTCAAGGGCCCGCTGGACAGCGCCTGGCCCGAGCACTGGCCGCAGCGCTGGCGTGCCGGCGTGCTGCTGCATCGGCGTATCGATGCCTATTGCGACAGCCACCCCGTGCTTGCCGCACAGCGCCGGACATTCAGCCCGCGGATGCGCCGCTTCGGTGGCATTGTGCTGGATGTCGGGATGGACCATCTGCTGGCGCGGCACTGGTCGCGTTTTCATCCCGGGCAGGAGCTGCCTGCGTTTGCCGCCGGCGTCTATGCCGCCCTGGAGCCGGTGTTGCCACTGCTGCCGGAGGCGGCGCATCGGCGTGCCCGGCGCATCATCCGGCACGATGCTCTGAGCCACTTCCGCCACCGCGAGGCGGTGCCCGCCACCCTGGCGCGCATCGGCGAGCGCCTGTCGCGTCCAACCCCGCTGCTCGATGCCGGCCCTGAGTTCGAGCGTCTGCTGCCGCAGATTGAGCGCAGCTTCCTCGATTTCTATCCGCAGCTGATGCACTGGGTACGTCACCACGCCCTGGCGGATCAGGCTGCGACCGCTGGGTGAGATGGCTCTCTGGTAAACTATTAACCCGGCAATGAGCATTGCCGGGTTAATACGGCACGTGGATGTGCCAGGGTTAATAGTGGCTGTTCCCCGGGCGCCCTGTTTTTCCGCAGTGCCTTCCCGAGATCGATGGAGTTTTCCCATGCCCCTTGCCAAGCGCATCATCCCCTGCCTGGACGTCGACAAGGGACGTGTCGTCAAGGGCGTGAACTTTGTCGATATCCGGGATGCCGGGGATCCGGTGGAGATCGCGCGCCGCTACAACGAACAGGGCGCGGACGAGTTGACCTTCCTCGACATCACCGCCAGTCATGAGGAGCGCGCCACCACGGTGGAGACGGTGGAGCGTATCGCCGGCGAGGTGTTTATCCCCCTGACCGTAGGCGGAGGCATCCGCGAGGTGGCGGATATTCGCCGCATGCTCAATGCCGGAGCCGACAAGGTGGGTATCAACACCGCGGCCATTCATCGCCCGGACTTTGTGCGCGAGGCGGCGGAGCGCTTTGGCTCCCAGTGCATCGTTGTCGCCATCGACGCAAAGCGGGTGAGTGCGGCCGAAGAGACACCCCGCTGGGAAATCTTCACCCATGGTGGCCGCCGCGCCACCGGGCTGGATGCGGTGGCCTGGGCGGTGCGCATGGCCGAATACGGGGCCGGGGAGATCCTGCTCACCAGCATGGATCGGGATGGCACCAAGGCGGGTTTCGATCTGGGCCTGACCCGGGCAATCAGTGACGCCGTCCCCGTGCCGGTGATCGCTTCCGGTGGAGTGGGCAACCTGGATCATCTGGTGGCGGGTGTGCTGGAGGGTGGTGCGGATGCGGTACTGGCCGCGAGCATCTTCCACTTCGGCCAGTACAGTGTGCCCGAGGCCAAAGCCTATATGGCCGAGCGTGGCATCGAGGTCAGGCTGTGAGCCCGGGCCTGTTCAATGGTGCGCCGCCGCCGCACGCTCGCTGGCGCTGAGGCAGGCGTAGAGCCGGGACAGGGTTTTCGGGTCCGCCAGGATCATGAATTCGATAAAATCCTCGAGGCCCTTTTCAGCCTCGCGGCGGCGATTGAACGGGCCGATTGGCGCACCTTCACGGGTATTGAAATACCAGGCGCCCCCCGCGGAAAAAAAGCGGCTGTGGCGAGCTGGAACGGGACCGGCTTCTCCGGCGCGGTTCGTCATGGCTGTGTTCGCTCCACTCTGGATGGGCGCAGCCCAGGGTGCTGGGCCCTTCGGCATGGGGGAGAGGGTCACCGGGCGGGTGGCGATCATTCTTCCCCCACTTGATGATGAAATGTACAACGCTGTCACCCCTGCGTCAAATTGGTGCGGGTCGCGCAGGCCACGGTGCTGGCAATCCCCACGGAAAAACATTAATTTTGAAATGTTTTGTCCGGAGGTCGTCATGCAGCGCATTGTCAGTTTTGAGTCCATCACAGAGTTCGACCTGAGCACCGATGTGGTGGTGGCGGGTTTCGGCGGCGCCGGGGCCAGTGCCGCGCTGGAGGCGCGCCGTGCCGGGGCTGAAGTCATCGTCCTGGAGCGCGCCAGTGGCGGTGGTGGCTCCACCATGATGTCCGCCTGCGAGATGTACCTGGGTGGCAATGGTGGCACCCGTCTGCAGCGGGATCTCGGCTTCGAGGATTCCAGCGAGAACTTCCGCAACTATTTGATGGCCTGCTTCGGGGGGCGTGCCGATCCGGCGCGGGTCGACATGTTTGTGGATGGTGCTGCGGAGCATTTCGACTGGGCCGAGTCCCTCGGGGTGCCCTACAAGCGGGGCTTTTTTCCTGGCCGCGAGGTGGTGGCCATGACCGGCGACTCGCTGCAGTACACGGGCAACGAGAAGTCATGGCCATTCACTGAGGCCTCGGCACCAGTGCCGCGGGGGCACCTGCCGGCGGATGCCGACCACAACGGTGGCCAGGTGTTCATGGGTGTTCTGCTGAAGCGTGTGGCGGAGGCGGGCGCCGATATCCGCGTCGATGCCCGCGTGCTGCAGCTGATTCAGGACGCCTCAGGGCGGGTGCGCGGTGTGGTGGCAAAGATCGACAACCGCCTGCAGACCATTCAGGCGCGTCGGGGCGTGGTGTTGACCACCGGCGGTTTCATCATGAACGAAGGCATGACCCGGAAGTATCTGCCCGGCCTGGACCCGATCTGCACCCGGCACGGTAACCCCGGTGACACCGGCGACGGCATCCTGCTGGGCATGGCCGCGGGAGGCAATGTGATCAACATGGAGCAGGCCTTTGTCGGCATCGCCCACTATCCGCCGCCGCAACTGACCTACGGTATCTTCGTCAACGAGCAGGGCCAGCGCTTCATCAACGAGGACATCTACCTGGGCCGACTCGGGCATTTCGCCACTCAGCAGAGCAACGGTCGCATCTTCATGTTCATCGACAACCGCCATTTCGAGCGCCCCGCCTACCTGGAGGTGGATATCGTGGCCGTCGGCGAGACGGTGGAGGAGGTGGAACAGGAGGCCGGTTTTCCGCAGGGCTCGTTGACCCATACCGTCGCGTTCTACAACGAGCACGCCGCCCGCGGCGAGGACCCGCTGTTCCACAAGTCGGCGGAGTGGCTGGAGCCCTTCGCGGAGGCACCCTTCGCGTTGATCAGCTACTCCCTGGCGGACATCCGCCCGCCCGTGTTTACCCTCGGTGGGCTGGAGGTATTGCCCACCGGCGAGGTGTTGACCCCGGATGGCGCAGTCATCCCCGGCCTCTATGCCGCAGGTCGCACCGTCGCGGGCATCCCCCGCAGCTCGGAGGGTTATGCCAGCGGCATGTCGGTAGCGGATGTGACCTTTTTCGGGCGGCTGGCGGGGCAGCAGGCGGCGAGGGGGTCAGCCCCCGCCATCACATAGCCGCTGCGCCTCAGCCAGGTCGAGGCTGCCCTCATAGATGGCGCGGCCGGTGATGGCGCCGAGGATACCGTGGTCCGCCACCGCCTGCAGGGCGCGGATGTCGTCCAGGTTGGTGATGCCCCCGGAGGCGATCACGGGGATGCCCGAGGCATCCGCCATGGCCACCGTGGCCTCGACGTTCACACCCTGCATCATGCCGTCGCGGCTGATGTCGGTGTACACGATGGCGCTGACCCCTTCCTGCTCGAAGCGTCTGGCCAGCTCCGTCGCCAGCACGTCGGAGACCTCGGCCCAGCCATCGGTGGCAACGCGGCCATCCTTCGCGTCCAGGCCGACGATGACGTGGCCGGGAAAGGCACGACAGGCTTCCGCCACGAAGGCCGGCTCCTTCACCGCCTTGGTACCGATGATGACGAAGTCGACGCCGGCGTCGAGGTAGTGCTCAATGGTGGCCAGGTCACGGATACCACCGCCGATCTGCACCGGCAACTCCGGAAAGGCCCGGGCGATGGCGGTGACCGCCTCGCCGTTCACGGGTTGCCCGGCAAAGGCACCGTTGAGGTCGACCAGGTGCAGGCGCCGGGCACCGGCCTCGATCCAGCGCCTGGCCATGGCGACCGGATCGTTACCGTAGACGGTGGACTGGTCCATCTCGCCCTGGCGCAGGCGCACGCAATGGCCGTCCTTGAGGTCGATGGCGGGGATGATCAGCATGGTGGGTTCCCTTGGGGCCTGTTCACACGGGCTCAGCAACGCCCGTTCCAGTGGATGAAATTGCGAATCAGGCGCAAGCCCGCGGTGCCGCTCTTTTCCGGATGGAACTGCACTGCAAACAGGTCGTCCCGGGCCAGAGCTGCGTGCAGCGTGACGCCATAGTCGCAGGTGCCGGCGATCAGGCTGGCGTCTTCCGCTGCGACGTAGTAGGAGTGAACGAAGTAGAAGCGTGCATCCTGGGGAATGCCCCCCCACAGCGGGTGCTGTCGCGTCTGGTGAACCTGGTTCCAGCCCATGTGCGGCACCTTCAGGCGGTGCCCGGCGGCATCGCGGTGGTCGCGGCCAAAAAAGCGCACCCGGCCGCGAATCACGTCCAGGGTGTCGACGCCTTCGTTCTCCTCGCTGTGGCTCATCAAGGCCTGCATGCCGACGCAGATGGCCAGCACCGGGCGCGTGCCGATGACCTCCCGCACCACCTGGTCCAGGCCCAGCCGGCGCAGTTCCGCCATGCAGTCGCGGATGGCGCCGACACCGGGAAAGACCACCCGGTCGGCGCCGCGGATCAGCTCCGCGTCGCCGCTGACCTGCACGTCCACGCCATCGCCGCAGCGGCGCAGCGCACAGGCGACCGAGTGCAGGTTGCCCATGCCATAGTCGATGACCGCGATGCGCTGGGTCACGTCACAGGCTTCCCTTTGTGGAGGGCATCTGCCCGGCCATGCGCGGATCCGGGGTCACTGCCATGCGCAGGGCACGGCCGAAGGCCTTGAACACGGTCTCCGCCTGGTGGTGGCTGTTGATGCCGCGCAGGTTGTCGATGTGCAGGGTCACCTGGGCGTGGTTGACGAAGCCACGGAAGAATTCGATGAACAGGTCGACATCGAACTGGCCGATGCGGGCGCGGGTGAAAGGCACGTGATACTCCAGCCCCGGGCGACCGGAAAAATCCACCACTACCCGCGACAGCGCCTCGTCCAGAGGAACATAGGCATGGCCATAGCGCTGCATGCCCTTCTTGTCGCCGACGGCCTTCGCCATAGCCTGACCGAGGGTGATGCCGACGTCCTCCACCGTGTGGTGATCGTCGATGTGTACGTCGCCACTGGCCTGGATGTCCAGGTCGATCAGTCCGTGCCGGGCAATCTGGTCCAGCATGTGGTCGAGGAACGGTACCCCGGTTGCCAGCTGCGATTGCCCGCTGCCGTCGAGATTGAGCGAGACGGTGATCTGCGTCTCCAGAGTGTTGCGCGTGACCGTGGCCTTGCGCTCTGCCATGCTGCCCCCAGGGGCCGGCCGCAAGCGGGCCGGAAATGATGTGGAAAAGTCGGCTATTATAGGCCGCGCCAGCAGTAAATTCAGCAGTTTGCGATTGCCAGCATGCCTGTGATCCTCGAAGCCATCAACGCCGCGGATGCCGCCGACCAGGCGGACCTGCGCCTGATTCTGGCGGATACCCCGGACGGAGACGCTCTGTTGCGGCAGTGGCAGGCGAGTGGTCTGCACCTCTGGGGCGGGCGCTTCAACGGGCGCTTGCTGGCCCTGGCCTGTTGCCGCGAGGTGGAGGATACCTGGTGGTTGCAGCATCTGCAGGTGCGTGAACTCACCCGCCGACGCGGCGTGGCCACGCAGTTGCTGACCCTGCTGCAATGCGAGGCGGCGGCGCGGGGCCGCATGTTGTGCGTGCCCGCGGATACCCGCAGTGATGATCTTGAGAGTCTGTGGCGTCCCCTGGGTTTCGAGCGCGTTGACGACACCGTGCCCTGCTGGCGGATGTCGACGACATGAGCGATGTGCGGCGTGGTCACCGCGTGGACATCGATATCGCAACGCCCCTGCTGGGCTGGTTCGAGCAGTTCGGCCGCCGTCAGCTGCCCTGGCAACAACAGCGCACGGCCTATCGCGTCTGGGTTTCCGAGATCATGCTGCAGCAGACCCAGGTCAGCACGGTGATCCCCTATTACCAGCGCTTCATCCAGCGCTTTCCCGATGTGCAGGCGCTTGCCGGGGCCGCGCAGGATGAAGTGCTGCACTACTGGACTGGCCTGGGTTACTACAGCCGTGCCCGCAATCTGCACCGTTGTGCACAGTGGGTCTGTGAGCACCACGGTGGTGAATTCCCCGCCGATGTCGAGGCCTTGAGTGCGCTGCCGGGCATCGGCCGTTCCACCGCAGGGGCCATTCACAGCCTGGCCCAGGGTGGGCGGGCCCCGATTCTGGATGGCAACGTCAAGCGCGTGCTGGCGCGGTTGCACGCCATTGATGGCTGGCCCGGTGCCAGCGCGGTGCAGAAGCAGCTCTGGGCCCACGCTGAGGCGCATACCCCGGACAGGCGTGTGGCGGACTACACGCAGGCGATCATGGACCTCGGCGCCACCCTGTGCACCCCGCGTCGGCCGGACTGCCCCGCCTGTCCCCTGGCTGCTCACTGCGCCGCCCGTGCCACGGGAGACCCGCAGCGCTACCCCGGGCGCAAGCCGCGGCGCGAGATGCCGGTACGCCGCAGCCACATGCTGCTGATCGAGGATGCCGCTGGTGCGGTTCTGCTGCAGCGCCGTGATGGTCCGGGCGTCTGGCGCGGCCTCTGGGTCTTCCCCGAGGCGGAGCCCGATCAGGCAGCGGTGGATTGGTGCGTCCTGGCGCTGGGCCAGGCGCCGGGCCAGATTCGGTCCGCCTGGGCGGTGTTCCGGCATACCTTCAGCCACTACCACCTGGACATCGAGGTGACGCGCCTGCGGCTGCCGGGCTCGCCCCGGGCGGTGGCGGACGGGGACGGCATGCTCTGGTACGATCCCACAGAACCCGCCAGCGTCGGGCTGGCCGCCCCGGTGGGCAAGTTGCTGGCCGCCCTCGCCGGGGAACGATCACTGATTCAGGAGATGACATGAGCCGCACGGTCCACTGCCGCAAATACGGGCGCGAAATGGACGGTCTCGACGCGCCGCCCTTCCCCGGCCCGAAGGGGCAGCAGATTTTTGAGAGCGTCTCCCGCCAGGCCTGGCAGGAGTGGCAGGCGCAACAGACCATGCTGATCAACGAGCGCCGCCTTAAGATGACCGACCCGGAGGCCCGGCGCTTCCTGCAGGCGGAGATGGACAAGTTCCTCAGTGGCGAGGAGCATGCCCGCGCCGAGGGCTACGTGCCGCCGTCCGGCGGCTGATCAGGGAGTGCGCCTTGCGCCCTCTTGACTCCCCGTCGGGTAGAAGCTTTAATACGCGCCTTCTGCGCCCAAGCAGACCTGCCCAGGTAGCTCAGTCGGTAGAGCAGAGGATTGAAAATCCTCGTGTCGGCGGTTCGATTCCGTCCCTGGGCACCACCTTTTTCTCCGCGGATACCCGCCTCTTCAAGGTCCCTTGCCTGATCAGTACGCAGCATTCGCAGCGTGAAGGCCCTTGCATTCATTCTTGTCGCGCGTAAGGTAGGGCTCAGAGATGACCCGACTGCGACGCAACACCCGGTCGCGATCTGACAAGGAGGGCGCATGTCCCGGGAAGCGCGCGGACCCGGCTCCACCATTCTGTTACCGGTATTCCTGCCTGCAGTGGCAGTGATCGTGCTGCTGGTGATCGGCACCATCAGCAACCCCCAACTCGCCGGCGAGGCCTTTGCCGCGGCCCTGGCCTACATCACCCAGACCTTCGGCTGGTTCTACATGCTGTCGGTCGCGTTTTTTCTGGTCTTCATCGTCAGCGTCGCCATCGCCCGCTGGGGGCATATCAAGCTGGGGCCGGATCACGCCAGCCCCCAGTACAGCTTTCCCGCCTGGTTCGCCATGCTGTTTTCCGCGGGCTATGGCATCGCGCTGCTGTTTTTCGGTGTGGCGGAACCCGTGCTGCATTACGCCAGCCCCCCGGAGGGCGCGGGGCATACTGTGGACTCTGCGAAACAGGCGATGCAGATTGCCTTTTTCCACTGGGGGTTTCATATCTGGGCCATCTACGGGCTGACAGGCCTGGTGCTGGCCTACTTCGCTTTTCGTCACGGCCTGCCGCTGTCGATTCGCTCCGCACTCTACCCCCTGATCGGTGACCGCATCTATGGGCCAATCGGGCATGCGGTGGATGTGTTCGCCATTCTCGGCACGATGTTCGGTATCGCCACCACCCTGGGGCTCTCGGTCACCCAGATCAACGCGGGCATCAACTATCTCTGGCCTGGCATTCCGGTCAGCACGACGGTACAGATCATCGCCATTGCGGCCATAACCCTGCTGGCCATCCTTTCGGTGGTGGCCGGGCTGGACAAGGGGGTGAAGCGCCTTTCGATCCTCAATATGATGCTGGCGCTGACCTTGATGGTGTTCGTGTTTTCCTTCGGCCCGTCCATCCATATTCTCGAGAGCTTTCTGCAGAATACCGGCAGCTACCTCAACCATATCGTGGAGCGCACCTTCAACCTGCAGGCCTATTCGCGCAGCGACTGGATCGGCAACTGGACCCTGTTCATCTTTGGCTGGACCATCGCCTGGGCGCCCTTTGTTGGCCTGTTCATTGCCAAGATCAGCCGCGGGCGCACCATCCGGCAGTTTGTTCTGGGGGTGATGATGGTGCCCTCGGTGTTTACCTTCCTGTGGTTTTCCATTTTCGGTGACACCGCCCTGCACCTGATCATGAACGAAGGCTACGGTGCCCTGATCGGCTACGTGCAGGAAGACCACGCCATCGCGCTGTTCAAGCTCTACGAAGTGTTGCCGCTGACCTCGATCCTGTCCTTCGTCACGGTGGTGTTGATTATCACTTTCTTTGTGACCTCCTCGGATTCGGGTTCACTGGTGATCGATTCCCTCGCCTCCGGCGGGGCGACATGGACACCCGCCTGGCAGCGCGTGTTCTGGGCCTGTTCCGAGGGCGTGGTGGCATCCGTGCTGTTGCTGGCCGGGGGTCTGAGTGCGCTGCAGACCATGACCATTGCCAGTGCGCTGCCGTTCTCCATCATCATGATCGTCGCGGCCATCGGTATGTGGCGTGCACTGGTCATCGAGGGGCACAACCAGCGCAGTCTGAAAGTGGAGGTTCAGGCCAGCCGCTTCAGCGGCAAGAGTGGCCCCGGGGTGTGGCGCCAGCGCCTGGCGGGGCTGGTGGACTTTCCCGAGCGTGAACAGGTGGTCGAGTTCATGGCCACGACGGTGTACAAGGCCATGCAGCGGGTGAAGCGTGAGTTGCAGAAGCGGGACTGGCAGGCAGAGGTGGTCTTCGATGAAGGTGCGACACGGATCTATCTGGAGGTGCTCCGTGAGCAGCAGGTCGACTTCCTGTATGAAATTCGCGTGGTGGAGCACGCATTGCCCGAGTATGCTTTTCCGGAAATGAGCCGGAATCAGGACGCTGAGCGCGTCTACTATCGCGCGGAAGTCTTCCTGCGTCGCGGTGGCCAGTCCTATGACATCTATGGTTTCGAGCAGCCGGACATCATTGCCGACATCCTCGACCAGTTCGAAAAGTACCTGCACTTCCTGCATATCTCTCCGGGAAATCTGCCCTGGAACATGGCCGAGCACGATGAGATGCTCAATGCTGTAGACGATGTGGACGACGGAAAAAGTATCGATACAGAAAACGACAATAACAACGAAAAAGGCGACACAAGGGCCTGATCTCCAGGGCCTGCCAGGTAGAGGGTTCTGCAAATGCCCGAACATCCTGCGACGACCTCTTCAGATCGCTTGCGTCCGGGGCGCGTGCTCCGGGCGGCAGGTGTATCCATGCTGGCGAGCCTGTTGTCTATTGCGCCGGCTGCCGCAAACCAAACTGCAGAGATCGAGCAACTGCGCCGGGAAGTCGAAGCACTGCTGTTGCGCATCCAGCGCCTGGAAGACGAGAGTCGATCCGGGGTTGCTGCAGCTGCGCGACCCGGGGCAGACGTTGGTGAAACCGCCGAGCCCACGCTTGAGGGGCCCGCTGTGGCTGGATCGGAGCGCGTTGCCCGGGTTGACAGCGATGATCGGACAGAACCCGCCATACGGATCGGTGGTGCGTTGCGCTTCAATTATTTCCACCGGGATTTCTCCGATGCCTCCAAATCGAAATATGGGGAAAGCGGCTTTGATCTTTTCAGGCTGAATATCGACGGGCAGATCGACAACTTTCTCATCTCCGCCGAGTACCGGCATTATTCCTATATGCAGACCATCCGTTACGGCTGGATCGGTTATGAGTTTGGCGATGGTAGTCAGCTCCAGTTTGGTATTCATCAGGTTCCCTTTGGCCTGTTGCCCTTCGCTGCGCACAATGCCTGGTTCGGTGTGCCCTATTATGTGGGTCTGGCGGATGACTACGATTTTGGCGTGCGCTACGAGCGTCGCGATGGACCCTGGAGCACGCACCTCGCGTTCTACAAAAATGAGGAATTGAACGACGCAACGGACCTGGATCGCTACTCCTTCGACCTGGTGCAAAGCGGCGACCAGCAGAACGAGGAGCTGAACCAGTTCAATGCCCGGGTTGCCTATACCTTTGGGCTGGATACAGGTTGTGAGACCGAGCTGGGTGTGTCCGGGCAGATCGCCGAGATCTACAATGCGCAAACAGATCGCAAGGGTGACCACTGGGCGGCCGCCGTACACCTGGATCGTCGCTGCGGTCGCTGGAATCTGCAACTGCAGGCCGCCGGCTACGAATACAGGGTCAAGAACCCGCCGGGCGTTGATCGCCGCACGGTTCAGGTCGGTGCATTTTCCACTTTCTACGGGATCGACAGTCGCGCACAGATTGCCGTCGCCAACATCGCCTACAACTTCGATACTCCCTGGGAACCCATCGACCAGCTGATCTGCTACAACGATTACTCGCGTCTTTTCAAGAGCCTGGATGGCGCGGCCGACTCACAGATCAACACCACTGGCTGCGCCGTTGGCGTGGGGCCGATCTTCATCTACCTTGACCATATCCTGGCACGTGACATGGCGTTCTTCGGCAATGGCTCGATGGCGAGAGGAGGGGAGCGGCGCTGGCGCAGCCGCTTCAACGTCAACGTCGGATTCTACTGGTGATGACATGAGGAAATACTGGCACGGAAACGTCACATGGTGCCTGGTCTGTGTCATGGCGCTGTTGGCGCAGGGCGTTGCCGCCAGGGAGGAGCTCAATGTGGTGTCCTGGGATGGCGCCTATGTGAGAAGCCAGATTCTCGGCTTCATCCGCGACTACGAGCGCGAGACCGGTGTGCGTGTCAACGTGCTCCAGTATGCCGGGGGCATCGACGAAATTCGCCGACAGGTGCGTGCGTGGAACGTCAGCTGGGATGTGGTCGATCTGGAATTGTTCGATGCGATACGCGCCTGTGACGAGGGCCTGCTGGAAGAAGTTGATCCTGCCATGCTGCCGCCCGGCGACGACGGTACGCCGGCGAGTGATGATTTCATCAGCGACAGCCTCACTCGCTGCGGTATCGGCAATGTAATTGGCTCGACCGTAATCAGCTACGATGCCTCGCGTCTGTCGCGTCCACCACAGCGACTGGAGGATTTTTTCGATCTTGCCCGCTTCCCCGGGCGCAGGGGGCTGCGTTATTCACCCCAGGGTAATCTGGAAGGGGCACTGGTGGCCGACGGTGTACCCGGAAAGGAAGTCTAAGAGGTGCTCTCCACCGAGGCCGGCCTGGACCGCGATCTGCCGCAACCGGCCCTCGAGATCCGTGAACCGGAAGCAGACCGCGCGCACCTCGCCGGCCTGGATGG
>JBJHBY010000083.1:0-13387 GCA_050485745.1 Gammaproteobacteria bacterium
CGAAATCTCCTCCTGCAGCCATTTCGGTGACTTCCAGGCGCGGCGCATGCAGGCGCGCTGGCGCAACCCGGAGACCGGCAAGCCCGAACCCCTGCACACCCTGAATGGCTCCGGCCTGGCGGTCGGGCGTACCCTGGTGGCCTTGCTGGAGAATGGTCAGCAAGCGGATGGCAGCGTGCGCCTGCCCGCAGCGCTGCAGCCCTATCTGGGAGGCCGCGAGCGGATCGGCTGATGGACTATCTGCCCCTGTTCCTGCGTGTCGAGGCCAACGACTGTCTGCTGGTCGGGGGCGGCGATGTCGCCCTGCGCAAGGCACGCCTGCTGCGCAGGGCCGGTGCCCGCCTGAACGTCGTGGCGCCGGATGTCCTGCCCGAACTGGCACAACTGGCGAGTGAGAGTGGTGGCACCGTCCATCAGCGCGCTTTCGAGGCCGGAGACCTGGACGGCTGTGTACTGGTGGTGGCAGCCAGTGACGACATGACCCTCAATGCGGGCATCTCCAGCGCCGCCAGGGCGCGCGGGCTACCGGTCAACGTGGTCGATCAGCCGGAGCTGTGCAGCGTGATCTTTCCCTCCGTGGTGGACCGATCCCCGCTGTTGATCGCGGTCTCCAGTGGTGGCAAGGCGCCAGTGCTGGCGCGGCAGCTGCGGGCACAGCTGGAGACCCTGATTCCCGCCGGCTGGGGCCGTGTGGCAGCGTTGGCGGGCCGCTTTCGCGAGCGCGTCAAGCAACAACTGCGCGATTTTGACCAGCGCCTGCGCTTCTGGGAGTCGGTGTTCGACGGGCCGATTGCCGAGCAGGTCCTGGCGGGGCGGGATGCGGAGGCGGAGGCCAGCCTGGAACTGGCGCTGCAGCAGGCCGGCAGTGGTGCCGGGGCAATGCAGGGCGAAGTGTTCCTGGTCGGCGCCGGACCGGGCGACCCGGACCTGCTTACCTTCAAGGCCCTGCGCCTGATGCAGAAGGCCGATGTGGTCCTGTACGACCGCCTGGTCGCCCCGGGGATCATGGCTCTGGTGCGGCAGGACGCGGAGCGCATCTACGTGGGCAAGGCCCGCTCCGAGCACGCACTGACCCAGCCGGCGATCAACCAGCTGTTGCTCGACCTTGCCCGGCAGGGACGCCGGGTACTGCGCCTCAAAGGCGGTGACCCGTTTATCTTCGGGCGCGGCGGCGAGGAAATCGAGCTGCTGGCCCGGGCCGGGGTACCATTCCAGGTGGTCCCGGGTATTACCGCCGCCTCGGGCTGTGCCTGCTATGCCGGTATCCCCCTGACCCACAGGGACCACGCCCAGTCCGTGCGCTTTGTCACCGGCCATCGCAAGGACGGCACCACCGATCTGCCCTGGAACGAACTGGTGCAGACCGACCAGACCGTGGTGTTCTACATGGGCCTGGTGGGCCTTCCCGAGATCTGCGCGGGGCTGATCGCCCATGGGCGGGATCCACAGACCCCCATTGCCCTGATCGAGAACGGCACCCTGCCACAGCAACGGGTGATCACCGGTTGCCTTGCGGACTTCCCCGAGCGGGTCGCGGCGGCCGCGGTGAAGGCGCCGACGCTGCTGATTGTGGGTGAAGTGGTCAGTCTGCGCGGGCAATTGTCATGGTTCCAGGGTGACAAGCCGATTCCTCCTGGCTAATCTCACGGGCTCGTCCTGCTGGCCAGACCTGTTGGCCAGCCTTGCTGGCTAAAGTTTCGCCAGTTGTGGCCGATATCTCCCTTGAGGAGGTTGCCGTATGAACGAAATCCGTCCCCTGCCAACGCCGTTGCCCACCACCAGTGCGGCACCGCGCAATGAGTCGGCCAGCGAGCGCGCCAGCGCCGCCACCACCCAGGTCGAGACCCGCGAGCAAAGCGTGTCGGAACGCCGTCGCAATCCCGACCGCCGGCGCGGCCGCAGCAAGCGTCAGGTCATGGAGCGCCGCCTGAACGACCGGCGTGGCCCGCGGATCAAGGTCGAAGTCTGAGCCGTTCCCCCGGGGCGTGCTTCCGCTTGCCCCGGTCCCTCACGTCACCCTCTCTGGTAAGCTGACGCCCTCAACGGTGAGCGGGGGTGCGTGTGGCAGACTTTGATTTTGATCTGGCCGTGGTGGGTGCCGGCTCCGGTGGCGTCAGGGCGAGCCGCACCGCGGCGGGGCTGGGTGCCAGGGTGGCCGTGGTGGAGCGCGGCGCACTGGGTGGAACCTGCGTCAACCTGGGTTGTATTCCGAAGAAGCTGTTCAGCTACGCCGCGCATTTTCACCAGGAGTTCCGCGATGCCCGAGGTTTCGGCTGGGACGTCGACGAACCCCGCTTCGACTGGCCGCGCCTGCGCGACAACAAGACCCGGGAGATCGAGCGCCTGAATGGCATCTACGACCGCCTGCTGCAGAATGCGGGGGTCACCCTGGTGCGTGGCAGTGCCCGTCTTGAGGACCCCCACAGCCTGCGGGTCGAGCTCAACGGCGGCGGGGAGCAACGCATCAGCGCCCGCCACATCCTCCTCGCGCCCGGTGGCCGCCCCTGGGTCCCGGAGTTTCCGGGCCGCGAACACGTCCTCGTCTCCGACGATCTGTTCAGCCTGCCCGAACTGCCGCGCTCGGCGGCGGTCGTGGGCGGGGGCTACATCGCCGTGGAGTTCGCCGGCATCCTCAATGGCCTGGGGGTCGATACCCGGCTGCTCTACCGCGGCGAACTGTTCCTGCGCGGCTTCGACCACGAAGTGCGTGAAATCCTTGCTGAGGAAATGCGGGCCAAGGGCGTGACCCTGAGCTTCAATACCCGGGTTGAGGGGATCAATCGCCGCGAAGACGGCCGGCTCGCGCTGAGCCTGGACAACGGCGAGACCCAGGTGGTCGATGCGGTGTTCTACGCCACCGGCCGCGTGCCACTGCTCGAACCCCTGGGCCTGGAGCAGGTCCCCCTGGCACTGACGCCGCGTGGTCATATCGCCGTGGATGATGACTTCCAGACCAGCGTGCCCAGTGTCTATGCCATCGGTGATGTCACCGGCGGTCTGGAGCTGACCCCCGTGGCGCTGGCCCAGGCGATGGCCGTGGCCCGCACCCTGGCCCTTGGTGAACCGACCCGGGTCGATCTCGAGAATGTTCCCACAGCCGTGTTCAGCCAGCCCAATGTAGCGTCTGTGGGGCATACCGAGGAATCGGCCCGTACCCGGTTCGGCGAGATCAGCGTCTTCACCACGCGCTTTCGGGGGCTCAAGCACACCCTGACCGACAACACCGAGCGCAGCTTCATGAAGCTGATTGTGGACCAGGCCAGTGACCGGGTGGTCGGGGTGCACATGGTCGGGCCGGAAGCCGGGGAAATCGTGCAGGGCCTGGCGGTAGCAGTGAAGGCGGGGGCCACCAAGGCCGTCTTCGACGCCACCGTCGGCATCCATCCGACGGCGGCGGAAGAGTTCGTCACCCTGCGCCAGCCCAGCCGCCACTGAGTCCCGGCCCGTAACACCGGCTCCTGCTTGTCCCCGGAGCTGGACCCCGGCGGGGCCCCTGGGGGTGCGTCACGGTTTGCGGTGCGCCATCAGGGGTTCGCGGTACACGGGGGATGCGTCCAGCAGGATATGGGCGGTTTCGCGGACCTCGGGGTCGTAGATGACGTCCTCATCCTTCTTGCGCTCGCTGTCCGCCGCGTCGGGCGCCGCGTCTTCGTCCTCCTGCAGTGCCTCCATGCGCGCCAGGCCGCGAGCCTCGCGCCGCTGGTTCTCCAGCTCGAGGCGCTGTGTACGTTCATCCTCGAGTTGCTGCCTGCGCAGTTCCAGGTTGAGGCTGACCTGCTTCTGCTCCGGCTGGCTGCTGATCATCTCGGCGCGCCGATTCAGATAGGCAAAATCCGGGTCAGCGGCGATGCGTGTCTGGTGGCGCTCGGTCAGGCCGGGCAGGGCACTGGCAATATCGTAGTAGAGCCTGTGACGCACCGGATCGATCCGGTCCCAGGGCAGGGCGCGCTCCAGTGCGCTTTCACCGATACGACTGCTGTCGTGCTGCACCGGGAAGGCGATGTCCGGCACGACACCGCGATGCTGGGTGCTATCCCCGGAGATCCGGTAGAACTTCGACTCGGTCAGTTTCAGCTGGCCGTGGGACAGGGGCGTCAGCGACTGCACCGTACCCTTGCCGAAGGAGGGCTCCCCGACGATGATGCCGCGCCCGTAGTCCTGGATGGCGCCGGCGAAAATCTCGGAGGCGGAGGCGCTCAGGCGGTTGATCATGACCGCCAGCGGACCATCGTAGTAAGGGGTGCTGCGCGTCTTGGTCTGGCGCCGCACCTGGGAGTTGGCGTGTCGGATCTGCACGGTCGGGCCAGAGTCGATGAACAGCCCGGTGAGGTCATGGGCTTCCTGCAGGGAACCGCCGCCATTGTTGCGCAGGTCAATAATGATGCCGTCCACCTCATCCTGGATCAGCTCGGTGAGCAGACGGTGCACGTCACGGGTGGTACTGCGGAACTCCGGATCGCCACGGTCGCGGCCGCGAAAATCGTTGTAGAAGGTGGGGATCACGATGACGCCGACCTTCATCGAGCGATCGTCGTGGTAGACCTCAAGCAGGTGCTTGCTGGCACTCTGGTCCTCGAGTTTGACCTCATTGCGTACGATTTCGATGACGCGGCGCTGGTCCTTGCCCTGGGTATCGGCGGGAATCACCTCGAGACGCACCAGGCTGCCCTTGGGTCCGCGAATCAGCTGTACCACGTCGTCCAGGCGCCAGCCCACCACGTCCTGAAATTCGCCACCGCGCCCTTCGGCCACTCCGACGATACGATCCGCCGGCTGCAGTTCGCCCTGCCGCTGTGCCGGACCGGCGGGAATCAGCCGGACCACGCGGGTGAATTCGTCCTCCATCTGCAGCAGGGCGCCAATGCCCTCCAGCTTCAGGCTCATGTTGATATTGAAGTTTTCGGAGACCCTCGGAGATAGATAATTTGTATGAGGATCATACAGTTCCGTCATTGAGTTGATGTAGATCTGGAACACATCCTCGGCATTGTGCTGACGCAGCCGCTGCAACTGGTTGCGGAAACTGCGCTGCAGCAGCTCCACGGTTTCTTCACGCTCCTTGCCCGCCAGCTTCAGGCCGATGACCCGGTTCTGCACGCGCTTGCGCCAGATCTCGTCGGCCTCCGCCATGTTGGCCGGCCAGGCCGCGGCAGTGCGGTCGAGCTGCAGGGTTTCGTCGCTGTCCAGGTCGAGACTGGCCACCAGTTCCGGCATGGCCTCCAGAAGCTGCTCGAGGCGATGCTCGGCCCGCGCCAGATAGCGATTGAAGATCTCGAAGGCCGGTGTCAGGTCGCCGTCGCGAAGACGCCCATGCAGTTCATCGCGATAGGCCTCGAACTCCGCGATGTCAGCGGCGAGAAAAAAGGCCCGTCCGCCGTCCAGACGCTGAAGATAGTCGTCGAACAGTGCCTGGGAGAGATCATTCGCGAAACTGCGCCGGGCGTAATGGCGGGTCTCGAGCCGCTGCAGCACTTCGATCGCGGCCTGCCGGTGCGCCGGCTCGCTCTCCATGACGCGGGGGGCGGCAAGGCCCGGCACGCTGATAGCCAGGCCCAGTAACAGCACGCCCAGGAAAGCGGTTGCGCGCTGCTGGAGACCGGGAATCGATGGTAAACAACGGGGCATGACGGGCCTCTCTCGGGGGGCATTGACTGGTTCAGGTGTCTGTTTCGACAACGGCAGGGGCACTGTGATCCCACGACGGACACCCTGATTATACATATCCGGGCAAATCGCCGTGACGTCAAAGACATTCGGCTACAATTGAGACGCGATCGAGTGACTCAAGGTGGAATCAGGAAAATACGCATGGATGACGCAGCCGATTACGGCAGGGGACTGTTACTGGACGCCGGTATCCGCGACGTTGCACGGCACCCGGCCGCCCGTGAAGATGCTGTGCGCTGCCTGGCCCACGCTTTTCGCCAGGATCCGGTCATGGCCTTTATCTTTCCCGAGGAGGCTGGCCGCCTGCAGCGCATCCATGCCCTTTATCGCATGGCTCTGCGCGGCTTTGCCCGCAGTGGTCACATCCTCATGCAGGGGCAGGCAGCCGCCGTCTGGCAGCCGCCGCAGCCGCGACGCCCGGGGTTCTGGCAACAGCTGGGCGACGCCGCGGAGGCCCTGTGGCGGCTGCGCGGGGCGGCGGCCCGGGGTTACGCGGTGCAAACCACCATGCAAGAGTCCAAGCCGGAGCAGCCCTACTGGTATCTGGCGATGCTCGGCTCGCACCCCGCGAGCCGTGGCAGCGGCGCGGCACAGCAGCTGGTGCGCACCGTAATGAGCACCTGCGACCGCGACGGCGTGGCAGCCTATCTCGAGTCCTCCCATCCCGACAATATCGCCTACTACCGGCGCTTTGGCTTCGAACTGCAGGGTGAACTGCAGATCCCCGACGGCCCCATGCTGTGGCCAATGCGGCGTGCGCCGGGCGGTGCCTGAACCACGCCACGATTAACCTGCCATGCAAACAGGCATCCCTTCATGTTTGCATGCGCGCCTCGGAAATACCGGCGGAGTTGCGCGAAACTCCCTGTCTTTCCGCGGCTTGCATTGGCCTTCGGCCAATGGCCGGCACATCCCTGTGCCGCATTAACCCGACAATATTCATTGCCGGGTCCATAACAATAAGAAGCCATGCCCGTTCAAGAAATTGAATCAAAGCGGCATGAAACGGGAGCGGTAGCCGCTATGGCGCTGCCGTCCGCCATAATCGAGCCTCTGCGCCACGACCGCTGGCGCCGCAGCAGGCATGGGAGGTGAACCTTGAAATCACTGCAATCCAGAATCGCCCTGGTGACCGGGGCAGGGCAGGGGGTCGGGCAGGGTATTGCCTTCGCCCTCGCGGCGGAGGGTGCCCGCGTCGCCGTGACCGGACGCACCCTGAGCAAGTGCGAAGACACCTGCCGCGAGATCGAGCGGCGCGGGGGTGAGGCTCTGGCCCTGGCTTGTGATGTGAAGAACCCGGATGAGCTGGAGCGCTGCGTGAACAGCGTGGTAAAGCACTTCGGCGGGCTCCATATCCTGGTCAACAATGCCCAGGAGGTACATCTCGGGGATCTGCACAGCGTCAGCGATGCGGCCTTTGCCGCCAGCTGGGAGTCTGGCCCCCTGGCGACTTTCCGCCTGATGAAGCTCTGCTATCCGCACCTGAAGGGTGACGGCTGCATCATCAACCTGGGCAGCAGCAGCGCCAAGCGCTGGGATATGGCGAATTACGGCGTCTACGCGGCGGTGAAAGAGGCGATTCGCTCCCTCAGCCGTGCCGCGGCAGCCGAATGGGGCCCGGACAATATCCGCACCAACGTGGTCCTGCCCCTGGCGAAATCCCCGGCACTGGCGGACTGGATCCGGGAGCGGCCGGAAGAATCATCCGCCTTCTTCACCACCATTCCACAGCGTTACGTGGGTGAATGCGAGGAGGACATCGGCCGTTTTGTCGCCGCGCTGTGCGGCGAGGCCAGCCGCTATGTCAACGGCCAGACCATCGCCCTCGACGGCGGTCAGGCCTACCTGGGCTGATTCTCCCGGTATTGCTCCTGCGGGCGATTGCTCTCCCGATCCTTGCCGGCCAGGCGCTGCAGATCTGCCAGCAGCGCCTGGCGCAGGGTCGACAGCCGCGGCCTCTCGCCCTCGCCGAAGGGCAGGGGGCGACACAGGGCCATGGCGCGAAAGCCCAGCCGCGCGGTGATCAGGCCTGCGCCCAGACCCTGGGCCAGCCGGGTCGAGAGGCGCCCGGCGACCCCCAGAGCCAGCAGATCGGCCCCGGCATCCGAGGCCAGCTCCGCGGCACCGGTCAGCGCCATGTTCAGCAGCAGGCTGCGAAACAGCTGCAGGCGCGAGGCGTAACCCAGGCGCAGGCCGTACAGGCCGGCTATGCGCTCCAGCATGCGCAGGGTGCGCCACGCCAACAGCAACATATCCACCCAGGCTAATGGGGATACCGCCACCATGACCGCCGTCTCGCTGGCAGCCCGGCTGACCTCGGCGCGGGCCTGCTGGTCCCGTGGCGTGAGCAGGTGGCGGGCATAGCGCTGCAGGCGCTCGGCGTCGCTGTGATGCGCCGCGTCACCGGCCAGGAACGCCTGCCAGCGCGGGTCTTGTTCGGCAATGCCGCTGTCCTTGCGCAGCTGCTGACACAGAGCCAGGCCCTCACCAATCGCCTCGCTGCCCCAGTGATCACCGGCGCGGTCGCGCAACAGCATGTGGCCGCGCAATTGGCGCAGGCGCCACAGCTCCCGCAACAGGGCGCCACCGCCCAAACCGATTGCCGCCAGCGCCAGGGCCGACCAGGCCACACCCAGCAGGCTGTCGCCGCGCCAGGCATCGAGCAGCCAGGCGCCGAACTGCAGGCCGCCCAGCAGCAGGGTGGCCAGCAATAACCCCGCCAGCCAGCGCCGTCGCGGGCGTCGTTCGAAGCCGGGGGCAAGGAGGGCGTCGGCCTCTGCATCCTGCGGCTCCGGGGCAAGCTGCTGCCCCGGAACGAATTCACGGTGCGCCTGCAGGGTGAGGGGATCTTCCTCGCGGCGCCCTCCATCATCGAAACGCCGTGCCGGGCGCAGTGGCGGTGCCGTGTCGCGGGCGTCCGTCATCGCAGGTGATCTCCGATCAGAATCTCCAGCACCTGGTCCATGCGCATGTGTGGCAGCGGAGCCTGGCGCGGCAGTCGCGGCGGGCGGAAGGCGCTGAAGGCGAACTGGTGTTGCTGCCAGACAGCAGGCTCCGGGATCCGCTCCGGAACATCGCCGGGGTAGATCAGCAGGGATTCGCCCCGCAGCGACTCACCCTGCAGGGCCGGGTGGGGTTTGCCGCCATCGTCGACGCTGACGGCGCGTGTGGCACTGACCGCCGCCAGGCAGAGGCTGTGCAGGCTCAGTGCATGGTAGCGCAGCAACTGCTGGGGTTCGGCCAGCAGATCGCGCAGCAGTGAAAGCAGGCGTGGATGCTGCTCCGGGGTGACGTGATCCGCCTTGGTCGCGGCCAGCACCACACGGTCGATACGGGAGCGGAACAGGCGATGCAACAGGTCGCGGCGCCCGTAGCGAAAGTTCTCCATGATTGCCTGCAGTGCCTGGCGGGTATCCTCCACTGCCTGTGGCCCCGCATTCAACGCGGACAGGCAGTCGACCAGAACGATCTGCCGGTCGAATCGTGAAAAATGATCGCGATAGAAGGGTTTGATCACGCTCCTGCGGTAGTGGCGATAACGCTTCTCGAGAGCGGCGCGAAAGCTGCCGGAACGCACCGGTGCCGCCAGTTGCTCCGACGACCAGGGGGCAGGGAAGAACTGCAGCACCGGCGCGCCTTCCAGATCCCCCGGCAGGATGAAACGACCGGGCTGGATCAGCGCAAAGCCCGCTGCCTTGGCGGCATGCAGATAGCGCGTGTACAGCGCTGCGACCTCCGCGAGACGGTTCTCGTCGGCTTCCGCATCCGGATCGAGACGCTGGGCCGCCTGCAGCCACTCCCGGGACAGCCCGGCGCGCAATTCCCGCGCCTGCTGCAGGGCCTGATGAGACCATTCCGCATAACTCAACGTAAGCAAGGGCAGGTCGAGAAGCCATTCGCCGGGATAGTCGAACACATCCAGATACAGCGTGGCGTCTTCCGCCCAGTAGCGCTGCAGACCCTGGCCGCGACGGTAGCGGATGGCGAGGCGCATCTCACTGAGGCCACGGGTGGGTTCCGGCCAGCGTGGCGGATCACTCTGCAGGGCCTCGAGGGCCTCATCCAGTGGAAAGCGCGGGATACCGAGGTCCGGCTGTGGCAGGCGCCGGGCCCCGAGCAGACGCTGTTCACGGGCGGCACCCAGCCACTCCAGGGCCGCATCGGGGTGCTGCAACTGCGCCGCGAGGGAGGTAATAAAGGCGGTCTTGCCCGCCTGACTGAGGCCGGTCACGGCCAGGCGCAGCTGGGTATCCAGCCCGCGGCGCACGTGATTTCGCAGGGTTCGCGTCACACCCATGGCAGATCCGTCGTGGAATTGGCGGCCCCACTATAGCGGATGCGCGAAGCCTGTGTACCATGGGCGCAATCACGAACTGACAGAGGTGAGAGCGGATGCTGGAAGCGGGTTCAGTCGCGGACGCGGAGGATGCGGCGGCCTGGCGCGACGTCGTCGCCAAACAGGCACTGCAGGAACTGGTCTGTCGCTACAGCCGCGCGGTAGACCGGCGCGACTTCGACAGCCTGGCCGGACTCTACCTGCACGACGCCATCCACGACCATGGCGACATGTTCCGGGGTGAGCCCGCGGCCCTGATCACCTGGCTGAAGCAGAGCCCGGCAACGATGCTGACCCAGCACTTCGTTGGCAACTGCCTGTTTCACGTCGAAGGAGATCGCGCCGAAGGCGAGATCTACACCATCAATTACCACGTCCTGCCCGTAGATCCGGAAAGCGGCGAACGCAGGGACTACGTCGCCGGCGGTCGTTACCTGGACCGCTATCGCAGGGTCGGAGGGCGCTGGTACTTCGAACAGCGCCAGCGCGTGATCGACTGGCGTCACCAGCGCCCGAGCAACCCGGGAGCCACCGGAGCTGAGGTCCACCAGGGCAGCCCGGGGAGGGACGACCCCTCCTGGAACCTGCAGTGGATTATCAAATAATCAACATAAGAAAAGACCCATAACTACCTGTATTAATTGGATTCCAATGAAAAGAGGAGCCCTGAACATCAGGATAGGCACCGCGGTTTGTCTGTCGCTGTATCTGGGCCTTGCAGCCTGCGGCAGCGACGAACCCCGCAGCGCGAGCCTGGCCCAGCTGCGCGAGGCACCGCAGCACTTCAACGGCGCCCGGGTACGCAGCTGCGGCATGGTGCGCGGCTTCGATGACCCCGAGCACTACTGGCTGGAGGATCGCCACCTGAACCGGGTGGGATTGCCCAACAACGCGGCAGTGGCCGCCGCGGCCAGGCAGGACTCACCGATGATCGTAACCGGCCGCTTTCAGCAGCGTCGCGATGGCGGGCGCCACCTGGAGGAGATTGACATGGAGCCGGGGGCCTGTGAGGCTGCGGGGCCGGCAGAATAGGCCGTTACTGCCTGCTGCTGCCAAAGGATAAGCGCGAGAGCCTGGAGTAGAGAAAGAGTCGGCGACATGGATTCCCCTCCCTACTTGATTTAACATAATATACATTATGCGAACTATGGGTTATACTTTATTCCAGCCCCGCTGGAATGGCCTCTGCCCACACGTCTGGGCCCGCTTTGGGCACACTCTGATCGATACGGGATTGACTATCAGTCCGATATCGATCAAATTTTGATGGATATTGATTTATATACCGGAGTTATATCGATCATGCCCTGGAAGTGGGAGCTGCCGGACTGGCCGCATTTCAGCTGGGAACAGGAGCCTTTGGCTGGGATGGAAGCGAACTTCCAGCGGCAAGCCGGGGTGATCATCGGGGTAACCTCTCACCTGCCACCCGAGGAAGAAAGCCATCTCACCATCGAGCTGATCAGTAGCGAGGCCATGGATACCTCCAGTATTGAGGGCGAGTCACTGGATCGAGAGAGTGTCCAGGCCTCCGTGCGGCACCATCTCGGGTTAACAGCGGAACGCAAGGCCAACCCCGCCGAGGCGGGTGTCGCCAGGATGATGGTCGACCTCTACCGCCATGATCCACTCGGTGATCTGCGCGAAGCGCGATTGCTCGACTGGCACGCCCTGGTCATGGCGGGACGCTGGGATCTGGACGCCGTGGGGCGCTATCGCTTCCATGAAGCTCCCATGGAGATTGTCTCTGGCAGTCTCGGGCGTGAACGCGTTCACTATGTGGCACCGCCTTCTGCCCGGCTCGAATCTGAAATGAGCCGGTTTCTTCAGTGGTTCAACGCCTCGGCTCCCGGTGGCGAAACGCCCCTCCCGGCGATAGTTCGGGCCGGAATTGCCCACCTCTGGTTCGAGTGTCTGCACCCGTTCGAAGACGGCAACGGGCGCATTGGCCGGGCGATTATCGAGAAAGCGCTGGCTCAGGGCGTTTGCCAGCCCATTTTCACCGGCATCTCCGGCGCACTTCTTCGACAGAGAAAGGCGTACTACAAGGCTCTGGCTCTTACCAACAGAACACTTGCCGCGGACGAATGGCTGCGCTGGTTTGCGGGCGTTGTGCTGGATGCCCAGCGACGAACCCTGGCCCAGGTGGAATTCGTGCTGGCAAAGCAACGCCTTCTGGCTCGTGCGGAGCAACAAATGAATGCTCGCCAGCTTAAGGCGATCCACCGTATGTTTCGCGAAGGCGTCGAAGGCTTCACCGGGGGACTGAGCGCCGGCAACTATCAGCGTATTACCAATTCGCCACCGGCGACAGCGTCCAGGGACCTCGCGGCTCTGGTGGAACTGCAGGTGCTCAGGCGAACAGGACGAGGCAAGGGAACACGCTATTATCTCGCTCTGCCCTCCTCTGATGAACGCTCCCCATCCAACAGCCAAAGCTGACGCGGATCGGCGTTATCCTGCCGGCTTGGTGTCTTGAATGGCTTCGATTGAAAAGATCCCTCGAGTATCCTGGAGAAAGGCATCAAAAATATTCGAGAATTCCGTATTCGAACAGCCATAAGATCCAAGCACCGCCTTATGGAATTCTCCATCAGGAATCTGATTGATGATATGAAGGATCGCACGCAGCACCGTTTCCATCGCCCAGCACGCAAAAGCGCTCGTACTTAGCCTGAGGGTCCAACTAATTTGATTATTTTCGGATAAGAGTGGAATGCTCCCATAATCCATTTTCTCAAGTGGCAATAGATCCCGAGGAATCTTGTGATCGAGAACCATACCTCCGCTGGGGCCCCGAATAACCGGAGCTGCACACTGCCTGTAGTGGACGAGAGCATCTCTCACAGTCTTCAGTAGCCGGATATCTTGAGAGAAGTCTGGCAGTGGTACATGGAGCCCACGGCAGATCAGCTTATAGCGGTCATAGAAAGATCCCTTGCTGTCATTAATCAGCTCACCAGTTGATTCCAGATCAATATCACCAAGCCCTAATTCTCGATACCAATTCTGCCACCGGACATGGTTCACCCTTTTCAGCTGCTCACTTTCCAGATGCATCGCTAATGTTTTTGCCGATACTTCATTACAAAATGACTCCACAGCAACGCACCCAAGAACAATCACTGCGGGTGCCTGCAGGTTCAGGCCTGTGCCGCTGTTTTGCAGAAAACCGGCATGTAAATTCTCAATTGCTGAGTTAGCAAAGCTTGGGGAAAGACAGACCGTCGTTCCAAAAGAGAACATATCTGGATCCCACATCAAGCCGCTCCACTAGATGAACTGCAACAACTGCTCAGGCGTATCAGTGAAATCCCGCATGCTGTCGACCACGTGGAAGGCGCGCTCGGCGTTGCCCGGGGAATAGCTGTAGCACACCACCTC
>JBJHBY010000084.1:0-13327 GCA_050485745.1 Gammaproteobacteria bacterium
CGCCAAAGGTGCGGTAGTGGCGACGCACCTGCTCGCGGCGCGGACGGGTGATGTCAAACACCTCCGGGTCAGCGAAGAAACGTTCGTCATGGTTGGGCGCGGCAATCACACAGATCACCTTGTCGCCCTCGCGGATGGACTGCCCGGCAAGTTCGAGGTCACGGGTGGCGGTGCGGCGCAGATAGGCCACCGTGTTGCGCAGGCGCAGGATTTCCTCCACCGCATCCTCGGCCAGCGAAGGGTCCTCCTGCAGCAGGCGATACTGCTCCGGGTGGCGGATGAATTCGTACAACGCCCAGCTCAGGGTGTTGCGCGTGGTCTCCACACCACCGACGATCAGGTTGTTGAAAAAGCGGCCGAACTCCCGGTCGCTGAGGCCGCGTCCGTCGAGCTGCTGCTGCAGCACCTCCATGGTCATGCTGTCCCGCGGGTGGGCGCGATGGTCCGCCGCCAGCGCGGTACCGAACTCGATCAGCTGCATCGAGGCGACAAAGCCCGCGGCGCGGTTCTCGGCAAAATCCGGGTCATCCGCCAGCGCCAGGGTGTTGGTCAGGTCCATCACCCGGGCGTAGTCCCCGGGGCGCACGCCGAGCAATTTGAACATCACCCGCATCGGCAGTTGCTGCGCCACCTCGGTCACGAACTCGCACTCGCCGCGGTCGATCACCGCATCGATGATGTCCCGCGCCTCTTCGCGCATGGCCTCCTCCCGTGCCGCGATCGCCCTGGGGCGAAACGCGTAGTCGACGATGGCGCGGTAGTCGCGGTGCCGCGGCGGGTCCATGAAGGTCAGGCTCTCCTGCTGCTCTTCCAGGAGCTCCGGCGGGATGTCCTCCAGCAGTGGCCCGAAGCGATTGCTGAACAACTCCGGGGTCTTCAGCACGTGGTCGATATCCTCGGGGTGCAGCAGCAGCCAGTGGCCGCCGTTGTCATCTTCCTGCCAGTAGATGCGGCCGTTGCGGCGCATCTCGCGGATCAACTCCCGCGGCGTACCGTCCCTGAAGGTGTCCAGGTCCAGCAGGCGGCGTGGCGGATGCCAGGGGCATTGGCTCATGGGGGGTTCTCCCGTGGACGCATTCAATATGGAAACCTTGCCAGGCAGGACCACTGCAAGTTGGCCGCAGCGGCGCAACCACCGACAACTGGCCCCGATTCCAGCACAGCCGCGGCATCGCGACCAGCCCGGCGGGATGCGGACAGCGCCGGAGTTCAGCGGGGCAGACCCGGCTGTCCGCACCGCCACCCACCACCGCGGCGCTGGGCGGATCCACTCCCGCAACGGCGAGCAGCGGCGATAAGAGCGCGCTTCCCGGGTTATAGTATGGGGCCTGATCGCGACCAAGGAGCGAGTCAATGCGTGCACTGAAGATCCTCGGCGGGGTGATCGCCGCGCTGATCCTGTTGCTGATCATCGTTTACTGGCTGTTCATCGACAGCATCATCAAATGGCAGATCGAATCCCAGGGCTCGCAGCAGGTGCAGGCCCGGGTCGAGCTGGACAGCGTCAACTTCCGCCTCTACCCCACGGCCATCACCCTGAAGGGCCTGCAGGTCACCAACCCCTCGGAGCCCATGCGCAACCTGGTGCAGGCGGGACAGATCGACGCCAGCCTGGACTGGTCTGACATTCTGCAGCGGCGCGTCATCGCCGATGAGATTATCGTGAGCGAGCTGGCCTTCAACCGCGAGCGCGCCAGCAGCGGCGCCATCCCCGGGTTGACGCCACCGCCGCCCGAACCCGCCGACTACGGCCTGGCCGGGCAACTGCCCGGGATGAGCCTGCCGGACGTGACGACACTCATCGGCGCCGAGAAGGAACGCCTGCAGGCGGAGCTGCGGGAAAACCGCCAGGCCCTGCAGGCGATGGAGCAGCGCTGGCGCGAGCGCCTGGACGAACTCACCGATGACGACACCCTGCAGGCCTACCGCGAGCGTGCGGACGCCCTGCGCCGTGCCAGCCCGGTGGAGCGCCTGGCCGGCTACAACCAGCTGCGCCAGGACGTGCAGCGCGAACTGCGCCAGTATGATCGCGCCCGCGACGAACTGCGCAGCGACCTCGCCCAGGCCAGGCAGCAAATGGACGCGGCGCGCAACCTGCCGCAGCGGGAGCTGCAGCAGGCCATGGCGCGCCTCGGCCTGCAGGATCTGAGTACCGACAGCCTGGTGAAAGTCCTGTTCGGCAGCACCATCGCCGACCTGCTCAACCAGGGCTTCGCCTGGTATCAGCAGATGCAGGCCACACCCGATACCCCCGCAGCCCCCGAAGAGCCGGAGTGGCTGATTCTGGTGCGCAAGGCGCGGGTCGATGGCGCCATCGAATTCGGCGAACAGAGCCTGCGCTTCGATGGCCAGGCGGAGAACCTGACCCACCAGCAGGCCCATTGGGACCTGCCGATTACCTTCGCCCTGCAGGGCCTGGCCAACCAGACCGGGGAGTTCCTCGCCCGCGGCAGCATCGACCACCGCAACCCGGACCAGCCTCGCGACCTGATCGAGTTCGCCCTGGGTCAATTGCCCCTGAGCGGCCTCACCCTGACCGACCAGCCGGAGCTGAATGTCACCCTGGCGCGGGCGGTGGCGGATATCTCGGGGCACCTCGGCCTGGAGGGCGGCAAGCTCGATGCGCAACTGCTGGGCCAGTTCAGTCAGGCCCTGCTGGAAACCGCGGTAAGCGGCGACAACGCCATCGCCCGCGCGGTGGCGGAGGTGCTGTCGACGGTGCGCGATTTCGGCATCGACCTGGGGCTCAGCGGCGACGTCAGCAACCCCAGGCTGCAGGTCCGCTCCGACCTCGACCAGCTGCTGTCCCGCGCCGTGGGTTCGCAGCTGCAGGAGCAGGCCGCGGCCCTGCAGTCACGCCTGCAGAGCGAGCTGCAATCCAGCCTCGGGCCGGAACTGGATGCACTGCAGGCCCAGGCAGGGCAGCTGCAGGGCCTGGAGGGCCTGCTGGGCAATCGTGAGCAGCAGTTGCAGGAACTGCTGCGGCGGCTCTGATGGGCGAGGTCGCGGGCGTCAGCCTGTACCTCTGTGACGCGGCGAACACCACGCTGGCAGCCCTGCAGGCACACTGCACCGGCTGGCTCGATGCCGCCGAGCGCGAGCGTCTGGCGCGCTTTCGTGCCGAGCCGCAGGCGCGGCTGTTTGTTGTCGGACGCATCCTGCTGCGGCGCCAGCTGGCCCAGCGCCTGGGCTGCGCGCCGGCAGCGCTGCGCTTTCGGCTGAACCCGGCCGGTAAGCCGCAACTGGACGGAGAGCACGCCGGAGCACTGGACTTCAACCTCAGCCACACCGGCACCCTGCTGGCCCTGGCTATCAGCAGCGCCGGCCCTGTCGGGGTGGACATCGACAGCCACGGCCGGCGCAACCGCATCGATGCACTCGCACGACGCTTCTGCTCACCCCGGGAACAAGCCCTGCTGGCACGCCTGCCAGAAGCGGAGCAACGGCACCGCTTCATGGAGATGTGGGCGCTCAAGGAAGCGTTTCTCAAGGCCCGGGGCCGAGGCATGGAGTGGCCGCTGTCCCACTTCAGCGGCCTGCCCGGCGAACACAGCCTGGAAGTCCACCATAGCGACTGCGACCTTGCCGGCACGTGCATGTGGCTGTACCGTCACTGGCCACAGCACCCGCTGGCCTGCATGGTACTGGGCGAAACTGCTACCCCGACCCTGTGGCAGTGCAGCCTGGACGGGGCCCGGCAACAAACCCTCGCGGCGCAGCCCCTGAGCTGGGCCGGCGTCGGAATACAGACAGAGAGCACACCATGCCCCTGCGACTGACCCTGCCCTGGCTGCTGCTGGCCACCCTGTTGTGCGCACCGGCGCAAGCACGGGACGAACGCTTCGTCGCGCCCTTTGTGACCACCCCGATGCGCGATGTGGAGCAGATGCTGAACATGGCACGAGTGGGACCCGGCGACCATGTCATCGACCTCGGCTCCGGCGACGGCCGCATTGTCATCGCCGCGGCCCAGCGCGGTGCCACCGCCCACGGCGTGGAGCTGGACCCGGAGCTGGTGGCCCTGGCCCGGCAGCGCGCGGCGGAGGCCGGTGTCGGCGGGCGTGTGACCTTTCTCCACGGCGATATCTTCGAGGCGGATATCAGCGCCGCCACGGTGGTCACGATGTACCTGTTCCCGGAGGCCAACATCGCGCTGAAGCCGAGGCTGCTGGCCGAACTGCGCCCCGGCACGCGCCTGGTCTCCAACAGCTTTGACATGGACGAGTGGATCTCGGACCGGCACGAGGTCTCGGCCTCCAGCGGTGGCCTGCACCTCTGGTACATCCCCGCACAGGCCGGGGGAGACTGGCAGGTCAGCTGGCCTGAGCCCGCGGCGGACGGCACACGCCCGCCACTGGGCGCATGGCACATTGCACAGCGCTTCCAGACGGCTCTGGTCACGGCACTGGAGGCACCGTCAGCCGGCGTGGCACAGCTGCGCGGCGCGCGTATCGGCTTCAAGCTGCCGGTGCACGGCGGGCACGTGGTGTTCAGTGGCGACATCGACGGCGAGTCCATGAGCGGCATTGCCCAGTGGCATCGCGACGGGCGCGTCGATCTGCTGCCCTGGCAGGCCCGGCATTGCGCCGGGCAGGCTCAGGCCGGCAGTGCCTGCTCCTCGTCCCCGGCAGGCCTGTAAGCGGCACGGCCGGTTTCCTCCCGCACCCGGCAGGTCGCGGCGACCGCCTGCTGCATCAGGGTTTCGGCATCCACGCCGGGAACGCTGACCGCCACACCGACGACCGGCCCCAGGTCCTGCATCGGGCGCAGCCGCTCCAGGACCTGCTCCGCCAGGATACCGGACGCCTCGGGCCCGGTTTCCGGGGCAAACAGCAGGAAGGTGCCACCCTCAATCCGGGCCACCGTGTCGCTGTCCCGGCTCAGTTCACGCAACTGGCCTGCCACGGCACACAACGCCTGGTCTGCCACCGTGTGACCACGAGTCCGCTGCAGGGCGTCGAGACCATCCAGATCGATGTGCAGCAGGGCATGCCCACCACAACCGCGCAGGCGCAGGCACGCGGCCATGCGCTGCAGGGCACCGCGGCGGTTGAACAGGCCGGTCAGCTCGTCGCGCAGGGCAGTCCGATAGCGCGCATCGATGCGCTGCTGCAGGCGATGGTAGTGATGCCCCCAGAGGACCCCGACCAGCAGTGCCACCAGCACCACGGCGAGCAGCGCGCCATAACCAATCAGGCGAAAGCGCTGCTCCTGCCCGAGGTAATAGTCGATGCCGAAATCAACACCGACGAAGCCCGCATAGCGCCCCTCGCTGTCGAAGATCGGTGCGTGCCCGGAAAGAAAATAGCCGTATTCATCGTGCTGGTAGAAGGGGTAGACCCAGGGCTCGCGCCGCGCCACCTGTTCCTGCCACTGCCGCTGATGCTCGGGAAACACCACAAAAGGCTCCATATACGGTGAGCCCGTCAGATCGTGGGGGCTGACCAGCTCCGGACTCATCGCCGTATCGAGCACAAACAGGGTCTCGCTGCCGCGGTCGAGCATGGTATAGACGTAGTACAGCTCCGGGCTCGCCGCATGAAAGCGCAGCAACGGTGCCAGGGCCTGCTCATACAGCGCCTCGCTGTAGCGGGCCGGATCCAGCAGTTGCCGGTGCAGGTCGCCATCGACCACACTGGCAGCGACCCGGGCGATCTGTGCCACATGGGCACGCAGCACCTCGATGCGCGCCTCCCGCGACAGCCACTGCGGGACCACCACGGCGGGCACCAGCACGAGCAGGGCCAGAGCCGTACCCAGCACCGCGGCGCGCGGGGAGAAACCCGGGCGATAGGTGTCCACTTCTCGCATCCCGCTCACTCGCTGTGCCCTCCCGCTCACTCGGAAGCCGCAGTGCCCTGTTCAGGCACCCACACGATGACTCACCGGCAGCGGCAGCTCCGGCAAACCCTGGGTCGTACTCATCAGGCCACGCTGATAATACCGGGATGCCAGGTCGTGTTCACCCAGGTGGGCGAGCAAACGGCCAAGCTCGGCACAGGTTTCCGGCCGATCCTCCAGACGCAGGCTGCTCTCGAAATAGTCGCGGGCCTTGCCCCAGAGCTGGTTGCGCAGGGACAGACGCCCGAGACACAGCAGCAGGGCGGGATCGCCTGCGCGCTCGGCCAGCCAGCGCTCGGCAACCAGCAGCTGACGCCGCGGGTCCGGCCCGGCAACGCGACCGTAGAGTGCAATCAGGCCCGGGTCCCAGCTGCGATCGAGCTGGCGCCGCAACGCGTTCTCCGCCGCATCTTTCAGGCCATGGGCCAGCAACTGCTCGACGTGGACCCGCACCAGTTCAGGGTCCCGGCGCAGGGCGCGGGGCAGCGCCTGCCAGACCGCGGCCAGAGCGCGCTCCGGCTGTTCAGCGCGTGCGCCGGCATCGCGCAGGCGCCCGGCCCAGGCGCGCCGCTCCAGCAGCCGCAGCTCTTCTTCCGGCGCGACATGGTGACGGCGCAGCTCCGGCAGCAGGGCGATCAGGTTCGGCCAGTCACCAAGGCCGAGATAAACGCGCATCAGCAGTTGCAGTACCCGCGGGTTGCGCCCGGCGTTGCGTCGCGCGCGCTGCAGGGTGGCCAGGCTCTCTTCCAGCTGGCCGCGCTCCAGCTGCAGCTCTGCCTGGGTCAGCTCCACCGCGATACCGGCACCGCTGGTGCTGCGCTCGGCGCGACGCAGCAGGTTGCGTACGCCCGGCTGATCGCCCTCTGCCGCCGCGGCACGTGCGGCCATCAGGTAGTTAACCAGGGGCGTTTCCGACTCGGCCGCGGCGCGCTCCAGCAGGCGCCGGGCGCGCTGCCAGTTGCCTTCGATCAGGGCGATCAGGCCCTGGGTGGTCTGTCGCTGGACCTTGCGGCTGTGGCGCTGCCCCAGCCAGCGGCGCAAACCCTGCACACGCCAGCTGCCGGACTGCACCAGCCGCAGCAACCACCAGGCGACAACCACCAGGGCGAGCAGCAGAAGCAAGCCGATCCAGACACTGGTTTCCAGGGTCCAGCCGGCATAGGCAACCAGTACATAGCCGGGATCGCGCTCGATGGCGACAACCACCGCGACTGCCAGCAGCAGGAGCAGCAGCGCGGCGAGGAACCAGCGCTTCATGACCGCGGCTCCCGCTGTTGCGCATCCAGCCAGGCACGCAACTCACGCCGCGCCGCGGAGATATCCGGCAGGGAAACCCGCAAGGTCTCCCCGGACAACTCCACCAGGGCAGCCGTAATCACTGCGTGTTCCTCGGGCGCGCTGTTCGCATAGGGTTGCAGCTGTTCGCCAAGACGCACCAGGTTGTCGCGAAAGACCGCCTCACGCCCCGTCAGCAAGGCCGCACCCGCCTGCTCGAACTGCAGTTGCAGGCGCTCGCGCAGGAGTTGCTCCCGGGTCGCGTCAAGGCGTGGCTCCACGGGCAGTTCGCGGCGCTGTACCCGCACCTGGTCACCGAGGCGACCCAGCACCTGCAGGATGCGCGCACCCCGGGTTTCGGCCGCCGGCGCGCCGCCCGCCGTGGGTTGCAGCCGGGGCGGATGCTGCAGGGGCATGGCAGCGGCGCGCTCCGCCAGGGCGCGCAGGCGCAAATAAAACCCTTCGATATCCGGTACCTGGACCGCGGCCAGCGCGGCAATATCGCCGGCGAGGCGCTCACGCACGGGGTACAACCCGGCGTCCGCAGCCTGGCGCAGACGCTCGTCGGCGGAGCGCAGCAGGCGCAGGCTGCCCTGGGGGTCGCGCAGCATCAACAGGCGCTGCTCCGCCAGTTGCAACAGGTACTCCGCCTCCGCCAGCTGCCAGTGGCTGCGCTGCTCAGGGGTCAATTGCTCCAGGCGTCGAGCGAGCTCCAGCTGGCCACCGGCCAGCGCCTCCAGGCGCTGGTCGCGGGTTTGCAGCTGCCGTCCCTGCTCGCGCAGGCCATCGCGCAGATCGCGCTCGCTCGCCTGCTGGGCCTCCCGCAACTGCCGCAGCTCCGCCTGCAACCGCGACTCCAGCTGTTGCAGGCCCTGCTGCGGATCCGGCGACGCCGTCGCGTCCCGCTCCAGGTAGAGCCAGGCCGCCAGCGCGCCGCTGGCGAGCAGGGCCAGAAGTGCCAGCAGCAGGGCGAGTATTGCCGGGCCACGTCCGCCCTGTGGCACTGTCCTGGCGGGGCCGCGGCTCGATGGAGAGGCTGTCGGGGATTGCCCGGAGGGCGTCATGGCCGACGCCGCCGTACCGGTTTTCGCGCCAGTCTGGCCGGCACCGGCGTCTGCAGCCCCGGTACCAGCGCCCCCGGTGTTGTCGGCACTGGTACCGACCCGGGCACTGCCCGTGGAAGCCTCCTCCGCAGCGGATTCGCCTTGCTGGTCGCGACCGTTCCCGGATTCTGTTGCCATGCCTTGGCCTCTTGGGTCGGTTATCCGTTGTGTCGGTTACATGCTGTATCGATTATCCACTGGCGCCAGCAAACCAGCGCTCCAGAGCTGCGATGGTAGCAGCGTCACTGGCATTTTCCGCCAGGGTCACCCTGTCGAACCCCATCTCGCGCGCCTGCTGCAGCAGCCGTTGTGCCGGCAGCACCAGCAGTGGCGCCCCCCCCGCCTCGATACAACCGCCTTCCCGCAGCAGCGCCTGGTAATGCACCAGGGTTTCGCCACTGTTGAGGCACACCGCGGCAATGGCCCTCTCCCGCAGCAGCTGGCACAGTTCGCCACCGGTGAGGTCCGCGGGGGCGCGCCGGTAGCATTCCAGGTAGTCCACCTGTGCCCCGCGCGCCTGCAGTACCCGGGCCAGCTCATTGCGACCACCGATGCCGCGCACGATGAGTATGCGCTCACCCTGAACATCGGCCAGTTCGGGCAGCGCCAGCAGGGCCTCGCTGGTCATGCTGCCGCCCGGCTGCGTGGCCACCAGCCCCCAATCACGCAGCGCCGCCGCGGTGGCGGCGCCAACCCCGTACCAGCGCTGCCCCAGTGGCCACTGGGGCCAGTACTGCGCCATCCAGTCGAGGCCATGCTGCACGGCGTTGACGCTGACGCAGATCACCCGGGCATAGCGGTCCAGATCGAGGATGCGCTCCCGCCCGGCCGCCAGCTGCGCCGCATCCTGCTCCGGGTGCAGGGGCACGATGCGCAACAGCGGCTGATGATACGCCAGCGCCCCGGCGGCGCGCAGCCCTTCAAGCAAGGCGTTGGCCCTGCCCGCCGGGCGAGTCACCAGAACCGGCACGCCGTCGAGGGGGCGCTTCAAGGTTCAGGCCTGCGCGTAAACAGCGGCGAGGATTTCCCCGGCACCCTGGCGCAGCAGTTCTTCCGCAACCCGGACGCCCAGGGACTCGGCACCGGCAGCCTCACCCTCGGCCTCCGCGGCGAGCAGCTGCCGGCCTTCCGGATCACCCACCCGGCCACGCAGGCGGATGCGACCGGGATGCCCGGGAATGTGTTCGGCAAAGCAGGCGATGGGCACCTGGCAGCCGCCCTCGAGATGGCGATTGAGGGCGCGCTCGGCACGCACGCAGATGGCCGTCGGCTCGTGATGCAAGGGGGCCAGGAGCTGTGCCAGCTCGGTGTCATCGGCCCGGATCTCGATACCTACCGCCCCCTGACCACCGGCGGGCAGGCTCAGCTCCGGCGCCAGGCGGCAACGGATGCGCGCTGCCATATCCAGACGCAGCAGACCTGCCGTGGCGAGAATAATGGCGTCGAAATCGCCGGCATCAAGCTTGCCCAGCCGGGTTTGCACGTTGCCGCGCAGGGTGTCGACCCGCAGGTCCGGACGGTGCACCCGCAGCTGGCACTGGCGCCGCAGGCTGGAGCTGCCGATGCGGGCACCCTCGGGCAGGGTGTCGACATCGGCGTAGTGATTGCTTACAAAGGCGTCCCGTGGGTCCTCGCGCTCGCAGATCACGGGCAGGGCGAGACCCTCGGGCAGCTCCATCGGCACATCCTTCATGGAGTGCACGGCGAGGTCGGCACGGCCATCATAGAGCGCCTGCTCCAGTTCCTTCACGAACAGCCCCTTGCCGCCGATCTTCGCCAGTGGCGTGTCCAGCAACTTGTCACCGCGGGTGGTAAAGGGCACCAGCTCCACCGCCAGCCCGGGGTGACGCGCCTGCAGCTCGGCGCGCACAAACTCGGCCTGCCACAGGGCGAGGGGGCTTTTACGGGTAGCGATGCGAAGGGTTCGGGTCATGCTGCGGGTCTTCTGCGGGGATGACTGGACGCCGGGCCGGCAACTGGCCGCTATGATACGCAAGGCGGTTGCCGATGTCGTGTCAGCGGCCTCAGTCATCGGCCTCAGAGTTTTGCCAGCAGGGCGCGCACCCCGGCGAGGTGACGGCGGCTGACCAGGGGGCCGCTGTCGATACCGGCAAGACGCACCCGATAGCCCTCGCCACAGCGCTCCAGGCCCTGCAGGTGGGCCCGCGCCACCAGGGCATTGCGGTGCACGCGCACGAAGCGCCCGGGGTAGGCCTGCTCCAGCTGGCGCAGGGACTGGTCGACCAGAATCTCACCCCCCGGATGGATCACGGTGACGTATTTCTGGTCAGCCACCAGGCAGCGTACCTCTTCCACCGGCACCAGCTCCATGCCGCGCCGGGAGCGGGCACTGATGTGGCCGGCGCCCTGGGGGCCCTGCTGCAATGCCGCCAGCTGGGCGCGGTTGAGGCTGCGCGCCCGCGACAACGCCGAAGCCAGCCGCTCCCGGGTCACCGGCTTGACCAGATAATCCACGGCACTGGCCTCGAAGGCAGCCACGGCGTAGTCGTCATAGGCGGTGCAGAACACGATGGCGGGGGGCTGCGCCCGCTGGCTGAGGTTGCGCGCCGCCTCCAGGCCGTCCATGCCGGGCATGCGGATGTCCATCAGCACCAGATCGGGGGCGTGCATCTCGCAGGCCGCCAGCGCGGCCTGACCGCTGGCCGCCTCCGCCACGACCACGACGCCACCGAGCTCCTCGAGCAGGCGCCGCAGGCGCCGCCGGGCCAGGGCCTCGTCATCCACCACCACGATATTCACCGGGTATCCTCCGTATCCTGCAGCTGATCCGGGCGGTAACGCAGACGCGCAACAAAGCGCCGCGCGGGGCCGGTGCCCTCCTCACCCAGCGTGAGGTCCGCCTGATCTCCGCACAGGGCCTGCAGGCGCCGCCGCAGGTTGTCGGTGGCGAGGTGATTGCCCCGGTGCCCTGCGTCACTGGATGCCATCGGGTTGCCGACCTCGAAGCAGGCCCAGCGGCCATCGCGCCAGCCGCGCAGGGTCACCGTACCACCCTCCGGCAACAGCTGAATCCCGTGATACACCGCGTTCTCCACCAGCGGCTGCAGGGTCAGGGCGAGGATCGGCGTTTCACCCGGCAGCTCGATGGCCTGCTCGACCCGCAGGCGCGAGCCCAGACGCAGTTGCTCGATGCGCAGGTAACTGCGGCACAGGGCCAGTTCGTCGTCGAGGCGAATCACCGTGGCGTCGGCCAGGCTGGCACGGAACAGTTCGGAGAGGTCCTCCACCGCGGTCTCCGCCGCGGCCGGATCCTCCATCACCAGGCTGGCGATACTGTTCATGCTGTTGAACAAAAAATGCGGGCGCATACGCGCCTGCAGGGCCTCGATCTGCGCCGCCAGGGCGGCCTGCTCGCGCCGCCGCAACTGGCTGCTCAGGTAGAAATAGCGCAGGGCGATACCCGCCAGCAGCGCGGCGATCAGGCCGTGGGTCAGCACCTGCAGCAAGCCGGGACTGCCCCCCGGCAGCAGCCACTGCCCGAGGGCACTGGCCAGCAGGGTGACCAGCACGATCACTCCGTAACTGAGGCCCGCCGCCTGCCAGGCCGGGCGGCGCGCCAGCAGTGGCCGCGCCCAGCACAGCACCCCGGCGCTGAGCAGCACACACCAGTACACCAGCAGCGAGGTCAGGGCCAGGGACTCCCAGCCGAAACCCGCCAGGCCGTGGGCACTGAGCTCCAGCACCAGGGCCAGCAACTGGGCAAAAAGCAGCAGGAACAGCAACGCCTGCACCGTGCACAGGTCGGGCAGGAAGGCGTTGTCGCTGGCGCGCGCGGGGCGTGGCTCGGTCATGGCAACAAGTCTTGCCCCGGCGCGGGCATCGCGCAAGCGCTTCATCGTGTTCCGTGGGCCGCTTCGCTATAATGCCGCCTCTTTCACAGTCACCGTCCGGCAGCGATCCCGTCATGAGCAGCGAAGACTCCCCGATCAAGCCCTGGGGTGGGCGTTTTTCCGAGCCCACCGATGCCTTTGTCGAGCGCTTCACCGCCTCCGTGGGCTTTGATCGCCGCCTTTATCACCACGACATCAATGGCTCCCTGGCCCATGCGCGCATGCTGGCCCGGGTGGGTGTGCTCAGCGACGATGAGTACCGGCAGATCGAGCAGGGGCTCGAGGCGATCCGCGCGGACATCGAGGCCGGGCGCTTCGAGTGGTCGGTGAGCCTGGAAGACGTGCACATGAACATCGAGGCACGGCTCACCGAGAGTATTGGCATCACCGGCAAAAAGCTGCACACCGGGCGCTCGCGCAACGATCAGGTGGCCACGGACATCCGTCTCTATCTGCGCGACGAGATCGATCACATCGGTGCCGAACTCACCCGCCTGCAGCAGGGCCTGATCGACCTCGCCGAGCGCGAGGCGGACACGATCATGCCGGGCTTCACCCACCTGCAGACGGCCCAGCCGGTCACCTTCGGCCACCACCTGCTGGCCTGGAACGAAATGCTCGAGCGCGACCATGGCCGCCTGCGCGACTGCCGTGTGCGCCTCAACCAGAGCCCCCTGGGTGCGGCTGCACTGGCCGGTACCACCTACCCCATCGACCGCGCCCTGACGGCGCAGTTGCTGGGTTTCGATGGCCCCACCGAGAACTCCCTGGACTCTGTTTCCGATCGTGACTTCGCCATCGAGTTCTCGGCCTGCGCGGCGCTGCTGATGACGCATCTGTCGCGCTTTTCGGAGGAGCTGGTGCTGTGGACCAGCGCCCAGTTCCAGTTCATCGACCTGCCCGACCGCTTCTGCACCGGCTCGTCGATCATGCCGCAAAAGAAGAACCCCGACGTGCCCGAACTGGTGCGCGGCAAGACCGGCCGCGTCAACGGCCACCTGATCAGCCTGCTGACCCTGATGAAGAGCCAGCCCCTGGCCTACAACAAGGACAACCAGGAAGACAAGGAGCCCCTGTTCGACACCGTCGACACCCTGCGCGACTGTCTCAAGGCCTATGCCGACATGGTGCCGGCGATCTCGCCACGGCGGGACGTGATGCGCGAGGCCGCCCGGCGCGGCTTCGCCACTGCGACGGACCTGGCCGACTATCTGGTGCGCAAGGGCGTGCCCTTCCGCGATGCCCATGAAATCGTCG
>JBJHBY010000085.1:0-13252 GCA_050485745.1 Gammaproteobacteria bacterium
GCTGATGAAGATCCTCACCGAGAACGTCGAGCAGCGCGGCGTGCGCGTCGAGTACGAGGCCCGCGCCCTGACCCTGGTGGCCGACGAGCACGATGCGGTCCACGGCCTGGTGGTGCGCATCAACCAGAAGGAACTCTACGTGCGCGCCCGCCGCGGTGTGATCCTCTGCGCCGGCGGCTTCGCCATGAACGAAGAGATGGTGCGCAAGCACGCACCGCTGCTGACCCGCGGCTCGGCCCTGGGCAACCCCGGCGACACCGGCAGCGGTATCCTCATGGGCATGAGCGTCGGTGGCGCCGCGATCAACATGCACGAGGGCTTCGTCACCGTGCCCTTCTACCCGCCGCCCTCCCTCACCAACGGCATCTTCGTCAACGGCCAGGGCCAGCGCTTCGTCAACGAAGACAGCTACCACGGCCGCGTCGGCTATCACTGCCTGCAGCAGCCCGAAGGCAAGGTATTCCTGATTGCCAATGTCGAGGATTTCGAGAACTACGAGACGCACAGCTATCTGGGTGCCTCGATCGCCGGCACGGCGGAGGACTCCATCGCGGAGCTCGAGGAGGAGCTGGGCATGACCCCCGGCACCCTGGAAGCCACCATCGCGATTTACAACCAGCACGCGGAGAACGGCGAGGACCCGCTGTTCCACAAGGGCGCGGACTGGCTGAAGCCACTGAAGCTGCCTCTGGCCGCCCTGGACTGCACCCCGGGCCACGGCGCCTACTACCCGTTCTTCACCCTGGGCGGCCTCGATACCCTGCCCAGCGGCGAAGTGCTCACCGCCGAGGGCGACGTGGTACCGGGCCTCTATGCCGCCGGCCGCACCGCCTGCGGTATCCCGCGCACCGCCTCGGGTTACGCCAGCGGCATGTCCGTTGGCGACGCCACCTTTACCGGCCGCATGGCCGGCCGCGCCGCGGCGGCACATCAGGGCTGACCCAGGCGGGTTGGGGGGGTCAGATCCTGCCTTTTGCCCCGTGAGGGCGAAAGGCAGGATCTGGCCCCGGGTGCTCACCGGCACTGGCTGTACGGGTGACCGTAAAATCCATTCTGTACAAATTGTAACAATTCCCTTGACACGCCCTTTGCGCGATAAAAAGCGCGGATTTTCGGCGAAATCGACCTCATCCACACCAACATTAATCGATCGACCGATTAATAACGCGTTGTGTAATTTGTCACATCAGGCTAAAACAGCCGACGGCTTCATGACGAAGCCCGGGGAACGGCCCACAGGTCCCGCCCCCAAAAATGACAACAACGACCAATACCATGAGGGATTCCCATGAAAAAGCTTTCAGCCTCCGTCCTCGCCCTGGCCCTGAGCAGCGGTGCCGCTATGGTTCAGGCCGATAACATCGGTGGCTTTTACCTTGGCGCCAAGACCGGGCAGATGAACTTTGACGTCTCCGGTGTCAGCAACGACCGCGGCGACGGCCTGTTCCTGGGCTATGAATGGAGCACCGGCGACAACCTCGGCATTGCCGTCGAGTACGAGTACACCACCACATCCGCCGACTTCCGCTATATGGGGCAGCGAGGTGATCTGGATTTCGATACGCATGCACTCTATGCCGCCATCCGCTATGGCGAGACGTTCTACTTCAAGGCGAAACTGGGCTTCATCCGTGAAGAGGCCAAGTTCAAGTTCGGCGGAGTCAGCGTGAGCGACAACGACACCGGCGCATCCACAGGCATTGGCGTCGGTTACCGCTTCGGCAAGAACTTCTTCGTCGAGGCCGAATACACCATCATCGAAAGCGACGTCGACTACTTCAGCATCGGCGCTGCCTTCCAGTTCTGAGCAGCAACACCGTGTGAAAGTGAAGCGGGCTCCGGCCCGCTTTTTTGTGCCCGCGATTTGCACTCAGGAATCCCGGCACAGTTCCAGCCAGCGCTCGATGCCTCGGGTGCGGAATTTCTGGCGGGGCCTTGGGAGTCTCGTCTTTTAACAGCGGGACTTGCGGCTTTTTCAAGCCGAACCAGAATGGGACTTGGCTGTAAGATCGACGCCCAATGCACGCATGACCACCAGCATGGTTTTCAAGGTCGGGTTGCCTTGCTCGCTGAAGGATCGATAGAGCTGCTCGCGCGAGAGCCCCGTTTCACGGGATAAAGCCGTCATCCCCTTGGCACGCGCCACAACGCCCATGGCCTTGGCAACATAGCCCGCATCACCTGTTTCAAGCGCGTCTGCAAGAAACACAGCGATAGCCTCCTCGCTATCCAGGGCAGCCGCCGGATCGTAATCAAAAACAGGGTCGCTCATAGTGCCCTCAATTCAGAATGTCCTCAATTCAGATGCCAAGCGCTGCGCAAGCTCAATATCCTTCTGTTGCGATGCTTTGTCACCCCCGCATAGCAGCAGAATGATCTCACTGCCGCGCTGCTGGAAATACACGCGATAACCCGGGCCATAGTGGATGCGGAGCTCGGAAACACCACGACCCACCGGTTTCACATCGCCAGGAAGACCGCAAGCCAACCTGAATACGCGAGCAGCTATCAAAGCCTTTGCACGCCGATCCTTCAGCCTGCGCTCCCACTTCCTGTAGGTTTCGGTTTGCTTGAGATCCCTCATGGAGCACAATTGTAGTCTAAAAACTACGGCAGGTCACTCCATGCCGGGCTCAGGAATCCCGGCACAGTTCCAGCCAGCGCTCGATGCCACGGGTGCGGAATTTCTGGCGGTGCAGGATGAAGTAGAAGTAGCGATCCAGGGCGCGGTGGGGCAGGGGCAGTTCGACCAGGCTGCCGCGCTCGAAGGCCTCGCGCAGGGTCACCCGGGACAGGCAGCCCACCCCCAGCCCGGCCTCCACCGCACGCTTGATCGCCTCGGTATGCTGCAGTTCCAGGGCGATCTTCAGCTCCGGCAGCAGGCCATGCATGGCGCGCTCGAAGGTCTGGCGGGTGCCCGAGCCGGGCTCGCGCAGAATCCAGTCCGCCGCCAGCAGGGCGGCATCGTCCAGAGCCGTGCAGCCCGCCAGCGGGTGGGAGGGCGCGCAGAACACCGCCAGCTCATCCTCGCGCCAGGGCATCACATCGAGTTCCGGGTGCTGCAATTCTCCCTCGATCAGACCAACATCGAGGCCAAAATTGACGACTTCGCGCACGATCGCCGCGGTATTGGCAACCTCCAGCGACACCCGTACCCCCGGGTGCTCCCCCATGAAGCGGGCCATGATCGGCACCGCCAGATAGTTGCCGATAGTCAGAGTGGCACCCACCTTGAGGGGGCCGACCTCAGCGTGACGGGCAAAGGACTGCTCCAGATCCTCCGCCTGCTCGATCAGGGCCTGGGCCCTGGGCTGCAGCAGACGACCGAGGTCGTTGAGGCGCAGGCGCTTGCCGGCGCGGTCGAACAACTGCACCTCGAAGCGCTGCTCCAGGTCCGCGAGCGCACTGCTGGCCGCGGACTGGGACATGGCCAGACTGTCCGCCGCCCGGGTGATGTTTTCGAAGTGGGCCGTGGCGAGGAACACCTGGAGCTGACGCAGGGTGAAACGCATAATCTGAAAATCCGATAACACAAATGAAAATAAGTCATTTTGTGAATATTCTGGACTGGGATACCTTGGGTGGCAAGAGGCAAAAGGCAAAAGGCGAGACGCTAGACGCTAGACGCTAGACGCTAGACGCAAAAGGCGAAAACACAAGGGCAAAGCAAAGCAAGGAACCGCGGGCAAAACGCCCGATTGTCACTTCTGGAGGAAACACCCATGGCCAACCTGAACGCAGAGCGGGTACTCAATGTGCGTCACTGGACGGACCGGCTGTTCAGCTTCACCACCACCCGGGACCCGGGCTTTCGCTTCAAGAATGGCCACTTCACCATGATCGGCCTGGAGCACGAAGGCCGCCCGCTGCTGCGTGCCTACAGCATCGTGAGCGCCAACTACGAGGACGAGCTGGAGTTCTTCAGCATCAAGGTGCCGGATGGCCCCCTGACCTCACGCCTGCAACACATTCGCCCCGGGGATGAGCTGTTCGTCAGCCGCAAGCCCACCGGCACCCTGGTGCTCGATCATCTGCTGCCGGGGCGACACCTGTACCTGTTCAGCACCGGCACCGGGCTGGCGCCGTTCATGAGCATCGTCAAGGACCCGGAGGTGTACGAGCGCTTCGACCGGATCGTGCTCACCCACGGGGTGCGCCATGTCGATGACCTGGCCTACCAGGACACCATCCTGCAGGAGCTGCCCAACAATGAGTACTTCGGCGATGAGGTCCGGGAAAAACTGCTGTACTACCCGACGGTCACCCGCGAACCCTTCCGCAACCAGGGGCGTCTGACCGACCTGCTGGCCAGCGGCAAACTGGCCGCGGACCTGGGCCTGCCACCGGTGAATGCCGCGGATGACCGCTTCATGATCTGCGGCAGCCCGGGGATGCTCAAGGACAGCTGCGCCATCCTCGAAGACCTGGGGCTGCGCGAGTCCCGCCACGGCGAGGCCGCGGAATACGTGATCGAACGGGCCTTTGTTGAACATTGAGGGCAGCGACGGCGGGAGGGGTTCGGATGTAGGCTGGGTTAGCGGCAAGGCCGCGTAACCCAGCGTTCTCACTCCCGGGAACATCTGGCGCGGGGGTAGCGCCGGGTTACGCCGCTTTGCGGCTAACCCAGCCTACGCAATCAACGCCTGACCACCATCCAGGGCGATGCTCTGGCCGTTGACGTAGCGCGAGGCGTCGCTGCACAGGGTGGCGACGAAGCGGCCGATGTCTTCCTCGCACTCGCCGATGCGGCGCATCGGGATCGACTGAATGAACTCGGCCGCTTCTTCCGGGCGGTTCTCGGTCCACCACTTCAGGCCCGGCGACAGCGCATGGGGCAGGATCACGTTGGTGCGGATGCCGTCCTGTGCCCACTCGCAGGCTGCGGCGCGGGTCAGGGAGCGGATCGCCTCCTTGGTGGCAGCGTAGCAGCCATAGCCCGCCATATCCCAACGCTTCGCGGCGGAGGAAGCGAGATTGATGATGCAGCCGTCCCCCTTCAGGTGGGGATAGCACAGCTTCATCAGGCGGAAGGTCGCCAGGGGGCCTGACTCCCAGCCCGCGGCAAAGGCCTCGTCGGTAACGCTGTGCAGGTCGCCCAGGGGGACTTCCTGGGCGTTGTTGACCAGGATCTGCAGGCCCCCAAAGTGGGCCACGACCTGCTCGACGCAGGTGGCGAGCACTTTTTCGTCCTTGACGTTGCACTCCAGCGGCAGGGCCTCGCCACCGCGACGGCGGATCTCCTCGCAGGTGGCCTCGACCTTGGACAGGGTGCGGCCGGTCACGGCGATGCGCGCGCCCTCCGCGGCCAGGGCGAAGGCGATGCCCTGCCCGACCCCCTGCCCTGCACCGGTGACCAGCGCGACCTTGCCTTGCAGTGATGTACCCGTCATTGCCTGTTCCTCGTCTTGAAATTCACCCAAAAAGTTTGCGGTGCAGCTGCGGGGCGCGGATCACGGCCTCGCCCTGGTGCTCCAGTGCCTCCGGGGCTTCGACCAGCCAGCGCACCAGCTCGGCGATGGCCTCGGGGGGTGTCGGCCTGAAGCGCTCGGCGATGGTATCGTCGAAGCCGTTGGCCTTCATCACCTCGGTGACCACGAAGCCGGGCTCGACGCCGAAGAAACGTACTCCGCTGTCCGGATGCTCCACCCGCAGGGACGGTACCATACGGATCAGCGCCGCTTTCGACGACGGATAGGCAAAGCCCCAGCCGCCCTGGTCCGCCGGTGCCGGCGGGTCGAACATGGCGGAGCCGGAGACCATGTTGATCACCGCCCCGCTGCCGCGCTCGAGCATGCCCGGCAGCAGCTTCTGAACCAGTGCCAGCGGCGTGAGGACATTGCCCTGGTAGATGTTGCGCAGCTGCTCGTCAGACACATCCAGCAGGCGCTGCATATTGCCAGGCCCCTGGTAGCAGGCGTTGTTGAACAGCACGTCGACCCGGCCGAACTGTGCCAGGGCCTGGTCGGCCGCGGCCAGCACCGTGTCGGGCTGCAGGATGTCCGAGCGCAGCAGCAGCACCTCGGCGCCCTTCGCCCGCGCCGCGGCGCCGGTGGCCTCGAGGCTGCCGGGCAGGGGGTCGGTCATGGATGACCAGCTGCCGTGCTCGTGGCGCTCACCCTCGCTGAGGGTGCGGGCGGTCAGGGCCAGGTCGTAACCGGCCTCGGCCAGGGCCACCGCGGTGGCAGCGCCGATGCCACGACTGGCACCGGTGATAAAGGCGACCTTGCGTGCACTCATGCGCTGGCTCCCATGGGGCGGTCCTCGGTCCAGACGATGATCAGGTCACGACGGCTGTACTTCGCGGCGCCGCCACGGACTTCGATCGTCTCCTGATAGCGAATACCCATGTCCATGCGTCGCTCCTCGCCCTCCTGGTTGTAGAAGTGGGAGGCGATGCAGTAGGTCTCGCCGTTGTAGCGGTCCCCCTCCCAGGCGCCGTGCTGTTGCCCGACGAAATGGAAGGTGGCCTGGTAACGCCGCAGGAACTCCAGGTTGCCGACAAAGGCTTCACAGGAGTCGGCGCCAAAACCCGGGCCTTTCTGGGTGAAGTCCGGCCACATGATGTCATGCATGCGCGCGAACTCACTGTCATCAACGATGCGGGCATAGCGGGCCGCCAGTTCGGCGGGAATCCGGTTGCGATCCATGGCGGGGTCTCCTCAACGGCCGTAGCGCTGCCTGGCGGCCAGGGCCTTCTCGCAGAACTCGGGGAAGGCGGCCGGATCCTGCACGAAGTACAGGGGCAGGATTTCAATATGGGTGGCACCGGCGTCGAGCATGGCCGGAATGGTGGCCAGGGTGGCGTCGAGGTCGGGCACCCCCTCGGCGGTGAACTGGTACTGCACCATGGCGCGCACCGACAGCTCCGCCGGGTCGCGACCGGCCTGTTCGAAGGCGCGACGCAGGGCCTTGACGCCCACGCCGAAGGCGGCGGGGTCCTGCTCGATGGGAATCCAGCCGTCCGCCACTTTGGCGATGGCGGCGCAATTTTCCTCGGTGGCCTTGACGCCGACCCAGCAGGGCACGGGCTGCGCCGGTGCAGGGCGGCAGTAGATATCGTCGAAGTTGATCATCTCGCCGTGGAAGCTGGCGGGGGCATCGCGCCACAGGGCCTTCATCGCCGCGATCTGCTCGAACATGTAGGTTTTGCGGCCCTTGAAGGGCAGGCCACAGGCTTCGTACTCCTCGCGCTGCCAGCCAGTGCCCAGGCCCAGCACCACGCGGCCGGGGGCGAAGGCGTCCATGGTGCCAACCTGCTTGGCCAGGTAGGCCGCGGAGCGCAGGGGAGAAATCAACACACCCTGGGAGAGCTGGATCTTCTCGGTGCCGCCGGCAATCGCCGCCTGGGTGGTCATCGGCTCCAGCCAGGGGGTCTCCGGCGGGGTGGGGAATTCGCCGTAGGGGTAGCGATCGGTACGGTTGCCCATGACCACGTGGTCGGTCATGGTGAGCTGGTCAAAGCCGGCCTGCTCGGCCTGCCGGGCCAGGGTGATGAGGCCGCGCGGGTCGCCGCCGAACAGGTTTTCCAGGCCGTAAATGCCCATGCACATTGCGAAGCTCATGGTGGGGTCCTCTGCGTGTTGTCTGCTCAGTTGGTGTTCGAAGAACCGGCGGCGGCACCCTGCCGCGCCCGGTGGGTTTCGTGCCGGATCAGCGCCGCCATATTGCCCAGGGCGAGGTCCAGGGCCTCATCCCGGTGCAGATCCCCGGCAGCCAGGGCCTGGACCGCATTGCGGGCGACACTGATACAGTTTTCCAGCAGCAGGCGCGCGCGCAGGGCGGGGAGGCCCAGCTCCAGGAAGTAGCGCAGCCAGCGGTTTTCATAGCGCTCCGCAAGTTGCTCATGGTACTCGCGGAAGGCTTCGTTGACCTCGGGGATGGTGCGCAGGATCAGACCAGCGCCGCCATATTCGTCCAGCACCTCCTGCACCAGCGCGGCAATGGCCGGCGTGGCGCGCCAGTCCCCGGCGAGTACGCCGAGTACGGCCCGGTATTGCTCCTCACAGCTGAACTGCTGGTCGAGGCGCTGGTAGAAGGCCTCGGTAATGGCGATGTAGAGGTCGCTTTTTTTTGGGAAGTAGTTGTAGACCAGGGGCCGGGCACAGCCGGCCAGCTCGGCGATGCGGGCGTGGCGCAGGGCGTCGATGCCCTCGCACTCAACGATGTAGGCGGCGATGCGAACCAGTTGTTCGCGGCGCAACTCCCCCGCGGCCCGCGGTGCCAGCGCCTGCAGCCGGCGCAGCCGTTCATCCGCCGTTCCGGGCGCCGCTGCGCCGGGCTCCGGCCTGTTGGATACTTGCGGCGATTCCACCGGGACAACAGCCTCGCACGACCAGATTGACAGCGCGTATCTTTATTTACATTTTGTCAGGTGTCAATGGTGACAGCGGCGAGCCGCCTTGCCTCCGGTGGGATTGTGGTGGGGGAGGGGGTGCTCCGAAACCGGCATCGGTGCGGGATTCGATGACGGTGGTGACGCTGGGTTACGCGGCTACGCCGCTAACCCAGCCTACGCGTCTCGCGTTTCGCGTCTCGCCTCCGGCTCAGGCCTTTTTCTTCTCCACCAACGGCAACAGGAACAGGCTGGCGAGCATCAGGCTGATAAAGAACACAAAGGCCCAGTGATAACTGCCGGTCATGTCCTGAATCCAGCCCGCCAGCGGTGGAGTGATGACATTGAAGGGCATCAGCACCGGGTTCATCAGGCCCATCACCCGGCCATAGTTCCAGGGGCCGAACACCTGCGCCAGCAGGGCGCTCCACACCGGGATCATGCCGCCACCGCCCAGGCCGATGAGCAGACTGCCCGCCACCATCATGCCGTAGGGCGTGGCACTGCCCAGGAAGCAGGCGAGGCCCCCGGCCACGCAGGCGACAACGATACCAAGTGCCAGGCGCACGTCGATATGATCCGCCACCCAGCCAAAGATCAGCGTGCCCGGGATGGCCATCAGCGCGATATTGGAGATCAGCAGGGCGGCGCGATCGGGGGCGATACCAGCGTCCAGGGCCATGGGAACGAGGTTGCCCAGGGTCGCGGTGAAGGCGCCGAAGAGCACACAGACGACTGCCGCAATCGCCCAGAAGCTGCGGTTCTGCAGGATCGACTGGGTGGAGCTGAACGCCCCCTCCGGCACACCGCCCTGGCTGGTATCGGGCGCCTGTGCCGCGCCATCCGGATGCAGCCCCTTGCGCTGCGGCCGGTCTACCGTCAGCAGCCAGATGGGGATCACCAGCAGGCTGATGGTCAGGGCCACCAGGCGGAAGGCCATGCGCCAATCGAGCGCATCCGTCAGCCACTGGATCAGCGGCGGGAACAGAAAGCCGCCGAAGGACGTCCCCATGGCGGCAATGCCCAGGGCCAGACCGCGACGACGCAGGAACCAGCGCGACAGCAGGGTGGAGGCAGCCAGCGGGCCGAGCAGCACCAGGCCCACGGACATCAACAGGCCGTAGACCAGGGGCACCTGCCACATGGCGGTGACAAAGGACAACATCATGAAGCCACCCGCGGTGGCGAGGATCGCCGCGGCCAGCAGCACCCGCAGGGGTTTGCGGTCGATGGCCACCCCCAGCCAGGGGGACATCAGGCCACTGCCCAGGGTCATGAAGGTCATGCCCAGCATCAACACCATGCGGCTGGGCTGAAAGGTTTCGGCAAAGGGCACCGCCACCACGCCGTAGGCATACATCAGGGCTCCGGAGCCGACCCCCTGGATCAAAAACGCAACCAGGACCTGGGCCCAACCCCAGCCAAAGCGGTTACCCATCAACGCTCTCCCCACTGGTCGTCACATGTCGTGACAGGTTTATACAGGTTTGCCGTGTCAGACGCGACTCAATCTGCCTGATACCAGGTGCGGCCGCCGATGACCGTGCGCAGGACGCGCAGCCGACGCAGGTCCTCCACTTCGCGCGGGTCCTCGCTGAGCACGACCAGATCCGCGAGCTTGCCGGGCTCCAGGGAACCAAGCTCGTCTTCACGGAAGATTTGCCAGGCGGCATCGAGGGTCATGGCCCGCAGCGCCTCCATCACGTCGATGCGCTGCCCGGGGCCGATCGGGGTGCCGTCCGCCGAGCGCCGGTTGACCGTGCTCCACCACAGCAGCAACGGGTCCATCGGCACGACCGGGGTATCCAGATGGACCGTGAAGCGCAATCCGCGTTCCGCGGCGGAGCGGGTCGGGCTCATGCGCGCGGCGCGCTCCGGCCCCATGAACAGGCGCAGGTGGCGATCACCCCAGTAGAAGGTATGGGCGGAAAAGAACGTTGGAGCCATGCCCAGTTCCGCCATGGCGTCGAGCTGGTCGTCCCGGGCCATCTGCGCGTGCACGATCAGCGGGCGCGCATCCGGCCGTGGGTGCGCTGCCTGGGCCTCGCGAAAAGCGGCGATGATGTGGTCGATGGCGGCATCGCCATTGCCATGGATGGCCACCTGCAGACCGGCGGCATGGAAGGCGGCGACGTCATCCCGCAGTTGCTGCGGATCCACCCGGGGGTAGCCACGGTAGTCGGGGTCGCCACGGAAGGGGGTGTGGTAGGGCTCGCTGAGGTAGCCGGTGTAACCCTGGATGCTGCCGTCGGCCATCAGCTTGATCGCACCGAGGCGGAAATCCGCGCGCTGGTAGCGGGCCGGGTCAAAGCGGCCCTGCAGGATGTCACGACCCAGATGCTCACCGATCGGCCACAGCTCCAGGCGCATGGGTACACGGCCCAGGCGGGAGGCGAGGTTGAGGCCGCGGAACATGCTGATGTCGACGCCGCCGCTCTGGGCAGTGGTAACACCGCGGCTGAGGTATTCGGCGGCGGCATCGTCGATCATGCGCAGGAAGTCACCGGCGCCAAAATCCATGGCCAGCAACAGCACCGGGTCGGCGGCATGCTCTTCAAGCAGACCGGTGAGCCCACCGTCGGCATCGCGCACGATCACACCGCCCTCCGGATCGGGCGTATCGCGATCGATACCGGCCTCCGCCAGGGCCAGGCTGTTGGCCACGGCCATGTGCCCGGAGACATGCAGGATCACCACCGGGCGACCCGGCGCGACGGCGTCCAGCTCCTCGCGACTGGGGTGGCGTTGCTCGGCCAACTGGGTGTCGTCGTAGCCGAAGCCGAAGATCCAGCGCTGCCGGGGATGGGCCTCACCGTGGGCGGTGAGGGCCGCCTGCAGCTGGGGAATGTCGCGCAGGTCCCCGATCGGAGGGCTGTTGAGATCGGCGCCCAGGATGCGCAGGCCGGAGCCCGGAAAGTGGCCGTGGGAATCGATAAAACCGGGAATGACGGTGCGGCCGCCGAGGCGATGCACCTGCGTGTCCGGGCCGATCAGGGCCGCGATTTCATCGTTGCTGCCCACGGCCTCGATGTGTTCACCACGGATTGCCAGCGCCTCGGCGACAGGCCGCGCCTCGTCCATGGTCAGGACCACGGCATCGAGATAGACCTGATGCGCAGGCAGAGGCGGGCGGTCACCACTGAGCCAGTACAGCGTGGCAGCGGCGGCAATCACCAACGTGCCGGCGACGCCGGCCAGTGTGAGCAGGAGTTTTTTCATTATGTGCTCCGTAACAGGATTGGTATGCAAGCAGGAACGGTCCCGGGATGGTGGTCGGCTTGCGTGGTGCCGGCGGGTTTCGTGCTCGCGTCGGGTGGTGGGGGTCGCGCCGACCGGGACGCTGGTGGCGGGCTCCGGAACCGGCATTGGTGCGGGTTTCGATGACGGCGGTGGTGCTTCGGAGCCCGCATCGGTGAGGGGCTCGATGACGGTGAGAACGCTGGGTTACGCGGCTGCGCCGCTAACCCAGCCTACGTCACGTGCGGCTGACCCGGGTACGTCACGTGCGGCGTCCCGGGTTCGGCGTAGGCTGGGTTAGCGGCGCAGCCGCGTAACCCAGCGTCACCCCCGTCCCCCCCGTCACCCGCACAACCCAGCGTCACCCCGCGCCACCTCCAGCACACCACCCGTCAGCCTAACCACCGGGTCATCGCCCCCAACCAACCGACCTCTCGCGCCACCATCACCCACACGCCAGCCGCCAACACTCATCGCGGCTGGATGAAACGGTCGGCAAACCGCTGCATCGCCTCCAGCTTGGCATCGAGGCTGAAAGACGCCGGGTCGTCGACGGTCCAGGCCATGGCCACGGTGCCGTCAATGCCCCAGTCCTCCAGCTGGTGGTAAATGCCCGGATCCGGTTCCGCCTGGGGAATGACAAAGCGGCCAAAGGGCGCCGGGCCGCGCTCCTCCTCGACGCGCTGGCGCTCGGCGCTGAGCCGGTCGAGCAGCTGCCGGATCTCGTCCATCGGATAGTTCATGCCCAGCCAGCCGTCATGGCGCGCGGCGCGACGCAGGGCGGCGGGGGATTTGCCGCCGATCCACACCGGCACGTGCCCGGGCACGGGAAACTGCCCGGCCGGCGGAAAGCGATAGAACTCGCCATCGAACTCGGCCATGCCATCGGCCCAGAAGTCCTGCATCACCGCCAGCATCTCGTCCATGCGCCGGCCACGGTTGCGCGGGCTGTGACCGAGGAGCTCGATCTCGTCCTCGTTCCAGCCGGCGCCGACACCGAAGATAAAGCGTTGATCGCTCTGCATGGCCAGGGTCGCGGCCTGCTTGGCTGCGCTGAAGGGCTCGCGCATGGGCAGGACGTACACATAAGTCATGAAGCGCAGGGTCGTGGTCACCGCCGCCATGCTGGCGATGGTGATCAGCGCATCGGGAAAGCGCGTGTCCGCGTGGATATGGCGCGTCCCCGACGGGTGCACCGAGGTGTAGTCACGCGGAATCGCGATATGGTCGGACACGGCGATGCCGGCGAAGCCCATACGCTCCGCCGCCTGGGCCACTTGCCTGACCTGATCATTGCCTTCGTGGAACCATGCCAGCCAGTACTCCATATTCAACCCTCGCTGCCAACCATGAATTTGGCGTACCAGTTGCGGAACTTGGTGAAGGGGCCATCACCATCACAGAGCATGGGCTTGTCGTAATAACGCTTGCGCGCCCAGATGATGCGATCTTCCTCCATTTGCTGGCGGATATCCGCGACGATGGCATCGGCCACGCCGCCCACCGGCTCCTTGCCGTTGACCTTGCGCTGGATGAAGGAATAGTTGGCAACGGTCAGCTCCGGCGTCACCGGGGTCAGGTTCGCCATCAGGATGGTCTCGCAGATGCCGGTGAAGCGAATCACCGCCTGACCGGGCCCCATGGAGAAGGTGTCGAGGGCGCCATCGACGGTGCCCTTGGGGG
>JBJHBY010000086.1:0-4885 GCA_050485745.1 Gammaproteobacteria bacterium
CCCCGGGTGCAACCACGTCCGTGCCGCCCGGGATGGCCAAGCCGGCTGACGGGATGGCCAAGGACGCGCGTGCCCCATAGAATGCCGGGTTGAATCAGCGCGCCACGGGATCATCACCATGGGCAAATCCCTTGCCGACCAACTGCTGGGCGCCGGCCTGGTGGATGAGAAGAAAGCGAAAAAGATCAAGAAGGAGAAGCGCAAGCAGGACAAGCAGGTGCCCAAGGGCGCGCTGTCCGAGGCCGAAGAGCGCCGCGCCCGCCTGCAGCGCGAGCGCGAGGCGGCGGCGGAGCGCGACCGCGAGCGCAACCGCCAGCGCGTCGCCGCGGAGGAGGCCAAGGCCCGCCGCGCCCAGGTGCGGCAGATGTTGCAGCAGCATGGGCAGCCAGTGGATGGCGAGATCCGCTTCAACTTTGTCGACCCGCGCAGCAACAAGGTCAAGCAGCTGTACGTCAATACCGAGGCCCAGAATCACCTCGCCCGCGGCAACCTCGCCATCTGCGCCCATGGCGACGACTACACCGTGGTCCCCGCCAACGTCGCGGCGAAGATCGCGGAGCGGGTGGCGGAGGCACTGATCTTCCGCGCCACACCGGATGCCTCGCAGCCGGACGAAGACGACCCCTACAAGGACTACCCCATCCCCGACGACCTGATGTGGTAATCCCGATCAGCACATTCCCGTTCAGCCCCTGCCCGGGCGCCCCTGAACAGGCGTCCGGCCAGTTATCCCCTCAGGCACCCGGGCGCTGCGCATAGGGCACCCAGTCGCGGATGTCCGGGTCCACCCGCAGCTCCCGCCCCAGCGCCGGAAAGGCGCGCTGGCCGCAGTCGCGGCGGTCACACACCTTGCAACCGGCGCCGATGGGCGTGGCTGCATCGGGGTCGCCCAGGTTCAGCCCCTTGGCATACACCAGCCGCTCCGCATGGCGCAGGTCACAGCCCAGGCCGATGGCGAAGCTGCGCGCCGGTGTGCCATAGCCGCCGCGACGCTGGGTCACCGCCCGCGCCACCCACAAGTAAACGCGCTCATCCGGCATGCGCGCCAGCTGGGTGACGATGCGGTCCGGCTGGGCGAAGGCCTCGTACACACTCCACAGCGGGCAGGTGCCACCGGCGCGGGAGAAATGAAAATCCGTCGCGGACTGACGCTTGGAGATGTTGCCGGCGCGGTCCACGCGAATGAAGAAAAACGGCACGCCCCGGGCATCCTGGCGCTGCAGGGTCGAGAGGCGATGGCACACCGTTTCGTAACTGACGCCGAAGCGCTCCGCCAGCAGTTCGATGTCATAGTGCAGTGCCTCCGCCGCCTGCAGGAACGGCCGATAGGGCAGGACCAGCGCCCCGGCGAAGTAACTGGCCAGGCCGATGCCGGTCAGGGCGCGGGCGGACTCGCTGCTGAACGGTGTGTCCCCGGTCAGGCTGCGGATCGTCGCCCCCGCCTCCAGGTGCGCCAGCTGCACGGCGAGCTGGAACGCCTGGCGCGCCGGCTCCACCGCGGCGCCGATGCGCAACACCCGGGTGGCGGCGTCGTAGTGGCGCAAGCCGCCGTCCCCCCGGGCCGCGAGCTGCACCCGCACCCCGTGCCGACCCTGCAGATACTCCACCAGCAGCGGCACCAGCTCAGTGGCGGTGGGCTGTAATTCGCCGCGGCGTATGCCCTCCCCCGCGTTCTCCCCCATTCCTGCCTGCAGCAGCTGCGCGTGCAGGGCCTCGGCATGCACATCCAGGGGGTCGATGTAATTGTGGCGGGCGTAGAAGTAATCGCGCACCTCCTCATGCGGCTGCACCAGCCCGGCCAGCCCCGGGGCGCCGCGCTCGCTATCGCTGCCCGCGAGGGCGATGACCCGCTCCTCCGCGTCGCGGCAGCGCCGATGCAGGCGCACCAGCATGTCCGCCAGGGCCGGGGTCTGCTGCACCGCTCCCTGCAATTCCGCCCGCGGCAGGTCCGCCCCCATGTCCACGGCAACGTCGCGCACCTGGGCGAGCAGGCGCGCGTCTTCGTCCTCGGAGAAGAACTGCGGGTCCACCCCCAGCCGCGACTGCAGGCGCAACAGCACCTGCACGGTCAGTGGGCGTTCGTTGTTCTCGATCTGGTTCAGGTAGCTCGGCGAGATATCCAGTTGCTTTGCCATCACCACCTGCGTCATGCCGCGCTGTTCACGCAACGCCCGCAGCCGTACCCCCATGAATAACTTGCGCATCACACTCCTCACCACTCATGACTGACCGCCCGACACCGACCACGGCAATCTTCGCAAAATTTGCAAACCGGCAAAAAATCTTCGCAAAACCCCACCATTTCAGGCCTTGTTGGCCAGACCCCGGCAAGCAAATATTGCAAAACACCGACGCACTGGCAAGCGCGGAACGCGGAGCGCCCACAACCACCCGGGCGCAGCCACCGCTTCCGCACCGCCCACTGTCGCCAAGAGCCGCAGCCGGGCGGCGCCAGTGCCGGTACGCCCCTCAACCGCCCGTTCGGAGAGCACCGCCGATGAGTGACGCCGCTACCGCACCCCAGCCCGCTGCCCCTGCAGCAGCCCCAGCCGCACCAGCCACCACAGGAACCGCCCCCCGGCCGAAGAAGTCCGTGGCCCTGTCCGGCGTCCAGGCGGGCAACACCGCCCTGTGCACCGTCGGGCGCACCGGCAACGACCTGCACTACCGCGGCTATGACATTCTCGACCTGGCGGAGGCCTGCGAATTCGAGGAGGTCGCGCACCTGCTGATCCACGGCAAGCTGCCCACCCGGGCCGAACTGCGTGCCTACAAGAACAAGCTGAAGGCCTTGCGCGGTCTGCCGGCATCGGTGAAGGACGCGCTGGAAAAACTCCCCGCCGCCGCACACCCCATGGACGTGATGCGCACCGGCGTGTCCGCGCTGGGCTGCGTGCTGCCAGAAAAGGACGACCACAACCTGCCCGGTGCACGCGACATCGCCGACCGTCTGATCGCCTCGCTGGGTTCGATGCTGTTGTACTGGTATCACTGGTCGACCCAGGGCCGGCGCATCAGCGTCGAAACCGACGACGACTCCATCGGCGGGCACTTTCTGCATCTGCTGCACGACCAGGAGCCGCCAGCGCAGTGGGAGCGTGCCATGCACACTTCGCTGATTCTCTACGCCGAGCACGAATTCAATGCCTCAACCTTTACCGCACGGGTGATTGCCGGCACCGGCAGCGACGTTCACTCCGCGGTATCGGGCGCGATCGGCGCCCTGCGCGGGCCAAGGCACGGCGGCGCCAACGAGGTCGCCTTCGAGGTACAAAAGCGCTATGAAAACCCCGACGAGGCGGAGGCCGACATCCGCCGGCGCATCGCCGCGAAGGAAGTGATCATCGGTTTCGGTCACCCGGTGTATACGGTCAGCGACCCGCGCAACCAGGTGATCAAGCGCGTGGCGCGGCAACTCTCCGAGGATGCCGGCGCAATGAAGATGTACAGCATCGCCGAGCGCCTGGAGGCAGTGATGTGGGATGCCAAGCGGATGTTCCCGAACCTCGACTGGTTCAGCGCCGTCAGCTACCACATGATGGGCGTACCCACCGCCATGTTCACGCCGCTGTTTGTGATTGCGCGCACCAGCGGCTGGGCCGCGCATGTGATCGAACAGCGCATCGACAACAAGATCATCCGCCCGAGCGCCCACTACACCGGCCCCGAAGACCTTGCGTTTGTGCCGCTGGAGGAACGCCGTTAAATGAATCAGCGCTATCGCAAAAACCTGCCCGGCACCGACCTGGACTACTTCGACACCCGCGAGGCGGTGGAGGCGATCCGGCCCGGCGCCTGGAACGGGCTGCCCTACACCTCCCGCGTGCTCGCCGAGCAACTGGTTCGCCGCTGTGAGCCCGAGGCCCTCACCGATGCGCTGCGGCAGATCATCGAGCGCAAACGCGACCTGGACTTTCCCTGGTACCCCGCGCGCGTGGTGTGCCACGACATCCTCGGCCAGACCGCGCTGGTGGACCTCGCCGGCCTGCGCGACGCCATTGCCGAACAGGGCGGCGACCCCGCCCGGGTCAACCCGGTGGTGCCGACCCAGTTGATCGTGGACCACTCCCTGGCCGTCGAGTGCGGTGGTTATGATCCGGACGCATTCCGCAAGAACCGCGATATTGAAGACCGTCGCAACGCGGATCGCTTCCACTTCATCGAATGGTGCAAGAGCGCCTTCGAGAATGTCGACGTGATTCCCGCCGGCAACGGCATCATGCACCAGATCAACCTGGAGAAGATGTCGCCAGTGATCCAGGTGCGCGCAGATGCCCAGGGCCGGCGGGTCGCGTTCCCGGACACCTGTGTCGGCACCGACAGCCACACGCCCCATGTGGATGCCCTGGGGGTGATCGCCGTCGGCGTCGGCGGCCTCGAAGCCGAGACCGTGATGCTGGGCCGCGCCTCCATGATGCGCCTGCCCGACATCGTCGGCGTCGAACTGGTGGGCCGGCGCCAGCCCGGCATCACCGCCACCGACATCGTGCTCGCCCTGACCGAATTCCTGCGCAGGGAACGCGTGGTTGGCGCCTACCTGGAGTTCTTCGGCGAAGGCACCGCCACCCTGTCCATTGGCGACCGCGCCACCATCTCCAATATGACACCGGAGTATGGCGCCACTGCCGCGATGTTCTACATCGACGCACAGACCATCGACTACCTGACGCTTACCGGCCGCGAGCCGGAGCAGGTCGCCCTGGTGGAACACTACGCGAAAACCACCGGGCTGTGGGCCGACAGCCTGCGACAGGCCGAGTACGAACGCGTGCTGCGCTTTGATCTGTCCGGCGTCGGCCGCAACATGGCCGGCCCCTCCAACCCGCACGCGCGCCTGCCCACCACCGAACTGGCGGCGCGCGGCATCGCCGGCCCGTGGCAAGAG
>JBJHBY010000086.1:4895-13172 GCA_050485745.1 Gammaproteobacteria bacterium
ACGTGATCGCCGCCGGCCTGCTGGCGCGCAAGGCCAACGAACTCGGCCTGGTGCGCAAACCCTGGGTGAAGACCTCACTCGCACCCGGCTCCAGAGTCGTGGAGCTGTACCTGAAGGAAGCCGGCCTGCTGCCGGACCTGGAAAAACTCGGCTTCGGCATCGTCGGCTTTGCCTGCACCACCTGCAATGGAATGTCCGGCGCCCTGGACCCGGACATCCAGCGGGAGATCATCGAGCGCGACCTGTATGCCACCGCCGTGCTGTCGGGCAACCGCAATTTCGACGGCCGCATCCACCCCTATGCCCGGCAGGCTTTTCTGGCTTCGCCGCCGCTGGTGGTGGCCTACGCCATCGCCGGCACCGTGCGCTTCGATATCGAACAGGATGTGCTGGGCCAGGGCCCGGACGGCCAGCCGATCACCCTGAGAGACCTCTGGCCCAGCGACGAGGACATCGACGCCCTGGTGGCCCGATGCGTGAAGCCCGAGCAGTTCCGCCAGATCTACATTCCCATGTTTGATCTCGACCGGGGTGATGCCGCCGAGAGCCCGCTGTATGACTGGCGCCCGCGGAGCACCTACATCCGTCGCCCGCCGTACTGGGAGGGAGCCCTGGCCAATCAGCCGTCGCTCAAGGGCATGCGCCCGCTGGCGCTGCTGGGCGACAACATCACCACCGATCACCTGTCGCCTTCCAACGCGATCCTGATGCAGTCCGCCGCGGGCGAATACCTGCACAAGATGGGCCTGCCCGAGGAGGACTTCAACTCCTACGCCACCCATCGCGGCGACCACCTGACCGCACAGCGCGCCACCCTGGCCAACCCCAAACTCCTCAATGAAATGGTGCGGGACGCGAACGGCGCGGTGCGACAGGGCTCACTGGCCCGCGTCGAACCGGAGGGCGAGGTGATGCGCATGTGGGAGGCGATCGAAACCTACATGGCGCGCAGGCAGCCGCTGATCATCATTGCGGGAGCGGATTACGGCCAGGGCTCGTCCCGCGACTGGGCGGCCAAGGGCGTGCGCCTGGCCGGCGTCGAGGCCATCGTGGCCGAGGGCTTCGAGCGCATTCACCGCACCAACCTGATCGGCATGGGCGTGCTGCCCCTGGAGTTCAAGCCCGGCACCACGCGCCGCAGCCTGGGCATCGGCAGCCCGGGCATCGATGGCACCGAGACCTTCGACGTCATCGGCACACCGGCCCCGCGCTGCGACCTGAGCCTGCTGATCCACCGGCGCGATGGCGACACCCTGGAGATCCCGGTAACCTGCCGACTGGACACCGCCGAGGAAGTTTCCATCTACGAGGCCGGCGGCGTGCTGCAGCGCTTCGCCCGTGACTTCCTCGCATCGGCTACGGTGAACTGACATGGCGCATGCTCCGCAAATCAGGATTCCCGCCACGTACATGCGCGGTGGCACCAGCAAGGGTGTGTTCTTCAGGCTGGACGACCTGCCCGAGGCCGCGCGGCAACCGGGGCCGGCGCGCGACGCCCTGCTGTTGCGCGTGATCGGCAGCCCGGACCCTTACGCCAGACAGATCGACGGCATGGGCGGCGCCACCTCCAGCACCAGCAAAGCGGTGATCCTGTCGAAGAGCAGCCGGCCGGACCACGACGTGGACTACCTGTTCGGCCAGGTGGCCATCGACCGGGCCTTCGTCGACTGGAGCGGCAACTGCGGCAACCTCAGCGCCGCGGTGGGCGCCTTTGCCATCGGCAGCGGGCTGATCCCCGCCGCGCGCATTCCCGCCCATGGCGTGTGCAGCGTGCGCATCTGGCAGGCCAACATCGGCAAGACCCTGATCGCGCATGTGCCGATCAGCGACGGCGCCGTGCAGGAGACCGGCGACTTCGAGCTCGACGGCGTGACCTTTGCCGCGGCGGAAGTGCCTATCGAGTTTATCGACCCCGCCGACGGCGAAGGTGCGCTGTTCCCCACCGGCAACCCGGTGGACGACCTCGACGTCCCCGGCCTGGGCACGCTGCGCGCGACCCTGATCAACGCCGGCATCGCCACCGCCTTCGTCAACGCGGCGGACATCGGCTACACCGGCACCGAACTGCAGGACGCCATCAACGGCGACCCCGCGGCCCTGGCGATGTTCGAAAACCTGCGCGCCCATGCCGCGCTGCGCATGGGCCTGATCCACTCGCCGGACGAGGCCGCCAACCGGCAGCACACGCCCAAGATCGCCTTTGTGGCCGCGCCCGTCGACTACGTGTCGTCCAGCGGCCGTGCGGTGCGCGCCGCGGACATCGACCTGCTGGTGCGGGCGCTGTCCATGGGCAAGCTGCACCACGCCATGATGGGCACCGCCGCGGTGGCGATCGGCACGGCGGCGGCCATTCCCGGCACCCTGGTCAACCTGGCCGCGGGTGGCGGAGCGCGCAACACGGTGTGCTTCGGCCACCCCTCCGGCACCCTGCGGGTGGGCGCCGAGGCACGCCAGGTGGACGGCGCCTGGGCCGTCACCAAAGTGGTGATGAGCCGCAGCGCCCGCGTGCTGATGGAAGGCCGGGTGCACGTGCCCGGCGATGCGTTTTGATCGCTTGACTCACACATGGCGATCTGGAGTCCGCTGAACGGGACACGCTGTGAATCCCCCTGCGGGGCCCGGCCAGCCATCACAGATGGCTGGCGTTTAGCTGCGCACGAAGCTGTGCTTCGTCACCGCTGGCCGCACCCATGTAAGCTCGACGGCCGCATCCCTGCGGCCGACGGTCCCGTTCAGCGGACTCCAGATCACCCTCGACTGTGTACCAGTTATTGATGAAGCTCCGAACCCGGCTATCAGACCAATGAACCATTGCAAGGCAGGACCCAACCATGTCGACAGGTAAAACGCTGAAATCCCTGGCCAACGCCCGCCGCGGCACCCTGGTGCCGGGAGCCTTCAACGCCCTCTCCGCCCGCGTGATCGCGGACCTCGGCTTCAACGCCCTCTACGTGACCGGCGCCGGGGTCACCAACATGCACCTGGGCCTGCCGGACATGGGTTTCATAGGGCTGGCGGAAATCGCCGAACAGACCAGCCGCATCCGCGATGCGGTGGACCTGCCGCTGATCGTCGACGCCGACACCGGCTTTGGCAACGCCCTCAACGTGCGCCACACCGTGCGCACCCTGGAGCGCGCCGGCGCCGACTGCATCCAGCTCGAAGACCAGGTGATGCCGAAACGCTGCGGGCACTTCAACGGCAAGGCGGTGGTCAGCACCGGGGAGATGGTGGGCAAGATCAAGGCCGCCGTCGACGCGCGCCGCAGTGAGGACCTGCTGATCATGGCACGCACCGACGCCCGCGCCATCAGCGGCTTCGACGCCGCGGTGGAACGCGCCCGGCTGTACGCCGAGGCCGGTGCCGACATCCTCTTTGTCGAGGCACTTGAGAGCCGCACGGAGGTGCGCGACCTGCCCCGCCACCTCGACACCCCCCTGCTGATGAACATGGTGATCGGCGGCAAAACCCCGATCGCAAGCACCGGCGAGCTGGCGCAGTACGGCTACGGCATCGTGCTCTATGCCAACGCGGCACTGCAGGGCGCCGTGGCCGGCATGCAGCGCGCGCTGACGCATCTGCGCGACCAGCGCCACCTCGACGAGGACCCGGAACTCGTCGTCCCCTTCAGCGAGCGCCAGCGCCTGGTGGACAAGACCCTGTTCGACCAGCTCGAAGCGCGCTATCGCGAGACCTGATGCAACTGCCTGAAGCAGGCCGGGTTAGCGCGAAGGTGAGAACGCCGGGTTACGCGGCGCAGCCGCTAACCCGGTCTACGGCACGGACCGAAGCACCTGCGCGTGCAGCACAGACAATGGGCTCACGTAGGCTGGGTTAGCGCAAAGCGCGTAACCCAGCGTCCTCACCGTCATCCAATGCTGCACCGCATCATGGTTCGGAGCGACATCCCAGAGAGTCTTGAGAGAGCCTGCCCGGAGCCCTCGGCATGAGTAGCTGCGACACCCTTTACGCCCACAGCCCGGGCAGGCACCGCTTCGCCTCCGCCAGCGCCGCCTCATAGCGTTGCTGCCGCCGCAACAGATGCCGCTGGCTGACGCGGCCGCGGCTCATCACACTGCGATGCGAGGCATACAACAGGTTGAGCATCACCCGCCGCTCATTGCCCACATGGCGCTTGTGATAGGCCTCGGTGTTTTCGATAAACACCGTACCCGCGGGCCCGAGAACCTTCAGGATCGAATCGCCGAAGCGGCGCTCCGCCTCCGCATCGGGCATGGGCCCGCGCAGGGCCGCGCGCAGCACCGCACCCGCGCCCACCTGGCGATGGCTGCCACGGGCCACCATATGGTGTGAACTCTCGATGCCCACATCGCTGAGGTACACAAACACATTCAGCGATTCCCAACCCGCGTAATCAAAGTGAAAACTGTTCTGGCCATCGACCGCCGTGCCCGTGCCCGGCCGCGTAATCGTCAGCGTCGATTCCAGCAGTGCGGGCTCGCTGCCAAAATACGCGCGCAACACCGACAGCAAGGCGGGATCCCGGGCCAGCTCGCGCACATCCGGGTCGATGCGATGAATCAACTGATAATGATCCACCGGCAGATGCCCGGCGATGGCCTGCAGGCGCGCCAACGGCTGTGCCGGTAACGGACCGGCGAGATAGAAACTGCTCTGGCGCAGCTCCGCCGCCACGGCGGCGGCATCCAGCGGCTCCAGCAAACCGGCCACGGGTTCGGCCGGTTCCCGCGCTGATGCCGATGCTGGTGCCGACACCGGTATGGCCAGGGGCGGGCGCAACAGGCGAATCAAACGACTCGGAATCACCCGCCAGGGCCCGTAGTGAAACAGCAAGCGCAGATTGCGCACCAGCGCACTGGGCAGGCTGCCCGCGGAATGCCGCCGCAGCGCATTCAGCCATCCATCCAGCCACGCCAGCACACGGTTGCCTGGCTTGTTCGTCAGCTCCATCCCCTGCTCCGTTATCGACGACATCATGCCAGCCCGAATGACGAACAGTTTCTGAGCGATCTGGAAAGAGCGAAGCTGTAAGGACTTCCGACAAGCTCCACCATGCGCCGCGAACATGGCCCGATTTCACCAATGATCAGCAAGCATGGGCGCCGTTTTGCAGGCGGCTTCCCATGACCGCAGCGGCGTCATACACTGTGGCCAGCATCCGGGCAGCAATTAGCGATACAACAATAAAACAATGGCAGGGATGAACCATGAGCACTCCCGCGACAATGCGCGCCTGGCGCCTGCACCGCTACGGTGAACCACTCGATGTGCTGAAGCTGGAAGACGTGCCCCTGCCAACAGCGGGGCCGGGGCAATTGCTGGTGCGCGCGCAGGGCATTCCGCTGAACCTGAACGACCTGGAGCGCATCACCGGCGGCAACATGATGGTGCGCCCCGAATTCCCCTACAGCCCCGGCATGGAAGCCATGGGCACGGTCGTCGCCGCCGGCGAGGGTGCCACGCACTGGGTCGGCAAGCGTGTTGCCGCCGTGACCGAAGGCGCCCACGGCGGCTACGCCGAGTACTGCCTCTGCCCCCAGGCCTCCGCATTCGAAATGCCCGACACCCTGCCCCTGCCGGACGCCGCCGCCCTGCTCTTTCCCTTCCACCTGGCCTGGCTGGGCCTGTTCGACCGCGCCCGGCTCAGCCGTGGCGAAACCGTACTCATCCACGCCGCCGCGGGCGGCTCCGGCAGCGCCGCCATCCAACTGGCGAAACACGCCGGCGCCACCGTAATCGCCACCGCCGGCACCGACGAAAAACTGCAACGCTGCCGCGACCTCGGCGCCGACCACGTGGTGAACTACCGCAACGAAGACTTCAGCCAGCGCGCACTGGCCGTGACCGGCGGCAAGGGCGTGGACATCGTCTTCGACAACGTCGGCGAAGCCGTGATGGAAAAATCCATGCACTGCCTGGCCTACAACGGCCGCTACCTGATGATGGGCTTCGCCTCGAACAAGACCGCCGCCGACACCCCCCTGATCGTGCCGCGCCAGCTGGCGCTGGGCAACTTCGGCCTGTTCGGCGTGATGCTGGCCTATATGGACGAAGCCATGGTCAGCGGCCTCAAGGGCGCCCTGGGCTGGAACCTGCCCACCCGCACACTCGGCGAGCACATCCACCAGAACATCCTTGAGCTCTACCACAACGGCAGCATCAGGGCCGTGGTCGACCGGGATATCGGCTTTGAGGATATACCCCGGGGCATCAACGCGATGGCACAGCGGGAAACCACCGGGCGCGTGATCGCGAGAGTGTGAAGTACGGTGCACCTGCCCCACAGGGAACCGACCGGCACAGCCCGCCCAGCCGATACAGGAAAAGGGCAGCACGATGGGAAAGCAATACACGGATATTCCGCAGGCGCTGAAGCTGTTCATTGAACAGCAGCGGATCTTCTTCGTGGGCACGGCAGCAGCCGACGGCCGCGTTAACGTGTCCCCGAAGGCATGGACTCATTGCGCGTGCTCGACCAAAACCGCGTGATCTGGCTGAACGTGACCGGCAGCGGCAATGAAACAGCGGCGCACACACGGGAAAACCCGCGCATGACCCTGATGTTCGCCGCCTTTGAAGGCAAGCCGATGATTCTGCGCCTGTACGGGCAGTCCACGGCGATCCACCGGGACGACCCGCAATGGGCTGAACTCTACGCACACTTCAAACCATTGCCCGGAGCCAGGCAGATTTTCGACGTTTCGATCGACCTGGTGCAAACATCCTGCGGGATGGCCGTTCCGAACTTTGAATATGCTGGCGACAGACAGCAGCTCAATGATTGACTAGAAAAGATAAAAACATTTAAAGATCGCAGGATAATCGACGACTTTTTCATTGCGCCTGAATCTCCACCACGAAGCCGCAGCGTGAAGCGAACGCCAAGCGAAACAAGGACTTGAAGTAAATGCAGAATACAATTTACATTGCCGAGCCAATATTTTCGGAAAAGCTCCAGAGGTTCGATGGAGAAGCATCTTTCCCTCCGATCAAAAAAATTGGTGTTACTACCGATCTCCCCGACCGAAGAGAACGAGAACTACTGGGAACAATAAGCCCTGTAAAAATATCAATTGTAAAGGCATGGACGAGCCTTGATGCGCGAAAAGTTGAATCTATGCTGCACACCATCCTCGACAACTCTCGCCTCGATGGTGAATACTTTTGGGATGGCAATGAAACATTGGTAGATGCCGTCACTGACTTCATAGAAGCATATCACCCCGAAGCTCAGGAGGTTGGAGTTTCCGATGAAGCCGATGTTGCCGCAGCGTCGGAGGCAGTACAGAAAAAGAACTCTCAACGCATATATACAGAAGTCATCCCGAAACTCGACCAACTATCAGTTAAATACAACGTTACGAAAAATGGTCGAGGCGTAAAATTCAAGCTGGGTGAGTACAACCTTGCGCTTGGCGGAAGGTCGGCCGGAAGATATACGCTTACAATTTGGTCGAGAACAAAGACAACCGAAGATGCGCTAGCTGATTTTGAGCACTCACAGGAACTTTCCGCCAACGGTTCCGAGGATAGCAATCGGCGCGCAAGAATACCAATGAGCAATTTGCAAACAATCTTTGAGTCACTTTCAAACTATGTGCGTCAAAATGGCGCTTAACAATGCCAAGCATAGTGGTGGCTTTTCTATTGCAGCTTCGTCTCTACGAAAGTGGTAACAGATCATCCCGGTTGAATCAAAGTAAGTATACAGCAAGGCGTATCAACGCCTTCAAAGGACGCGGAACAAACAATGACCACCAGGCGCCATGAGCCCGACGAAACAACACCTCTTCGCACACCCGACGAGCTGGTTACACATCTCCGGACAGTCATCGAGAAAAGCGAAGGAGATGCCGCCTTTGTGGCGGCGACACTCAGAGATATCGTTCAGGGAAGATCGATGAGGGGCTTCCTGCGGGGCCTCGATACCGATGTTCCCAGAGAAGATGACCCGGTATAGGTGCTCCAGCCCACCACCCCGGTGTATCGCCAACGTTTAGCCCTCACCATGCCAGGACGGCATTGTGTACGCAGGACCCCGTTACTCTCGCCCGGTGCTGGATGCGTTACAGGGTGAGCCGCTTACGCCAATAGCCAGGTTTACGAGCAAGGTGCGCGAACGCCACTACCGTGATCGCCTGGTGATTCTGAATAGTGATGAGACAGAACGGAAATCTGTGAAGAATGAGCTTCTTCGCACCCATCCCCGCTGCCTCTCCCGTCATTGGAGTGAGCGGTGGATTTGGCTCCTTGAGAAGCTGCATTGCATGCTCAATGGCATCTAGCAGTCGCTGT